>NZ_JBPDVF010000006.1:0-128372 GCF_051851515.1 Lonepinella sp. BR2271
ATGATTACACAGGAATGTAAACGATGTCTTTAGGGATTATGTAAACTATGTTATCAGGTTGTACCCTCACCCTAGCCCTCTCCCAAAGGGAGAGGGGACTTTTTTGTTATTATTATAGATTTAATTTTTTCCTCAATCTGCCCCCTCTCCCTTTGGGAGAGGGTTGGGGTGAGGGTAAAAATAAATTAGATTTCAGACAAACACATCATTCCTCCCCTACGCACCATCTAAATGGGGCCCCGTCTAAACCGCCTGAGTGTTTTGGTATTTTTAGCTAAATTTTGCCTGTCTGAGCGTAGCGAGTAAAGAAAAAGTAAGTCGCCCATCGGGCGAAACCCGCTCTCAATAAACCTTAAATTATCAATAAAACCACCACACTTCCCCCCAAACAATAAATTTTTATTCAAATTCAACATTTCATATTGCATACTTATGCAAAAATAAGTAATATATTTTCACTCAACCAATAAAGAGAATATCCACCAATGACCATTAGTGTTCAAAATCTCAATTTTTTCTACGGCTCAAGCCAAGCACTGTTCGACATAAACCTCAGTGCAGAAGATGGCGATACCGTGGTATTACTCGGCCCCAGTGGGGCGGGTAAAAGTACGTTAATTCGTACCTTGAATTTATTAGAAGCCCCAACATCGGGGCAATTAAGTATTGCCAATAATCAATTTGATTTATCCCAAAAAAGCGATCCAAAACAAATTTTACAATTACGTAAAAATGTCGGCATGGTGTTCCAACAATATAATTTATGGCCACACTTTACGGTATTAGAAAATTTAATCGAAGCCCCAATGAAGATCTTGGGGTTAGACAAGGAAACGGCAAAAAGCCAAGCACTCGAATTATTAACACGTTTACGTTTAGCAGAACATGCGGATCGCTTTCCATTACAGCTTTCAGGCGGTCAGCAACAACGTGTGGCCATTGCTCGGGCGTTGATGATGAAACCGCAAGTGTTGCTGTTTGATGAACCAACGGCAGCACTGGATCCTGAAATCACGGCTCAAATCGTGTCGATTATTCAGGAATTACAGGAAACAGGGATTACCCAAGTGATCGTCACCCACGAAGTGGCCATGGCTCGTAAAGTCGCCACCAAAGTGGTGTATATGGAACAAGGGCATATTGTGGAAATGGGCGACGCCAGTTGCTTTGAACATCCACAAACAGAACAGTTTAAACAGTATCTCTCTCACTAACTTTTATATTAATCACAAGGACATAACATTATGAAAAAATTACTTTTAACGGCAATTCTCGCTGGCACCGCATTTGCTGCACAAGCACAAGATATTAGTTTCGCCATGGAAGCGAGCTATCCTCCTTTTGAAATGACCAATGAAAAAGGTGAAATTATTGGTTTGGATGTGGATGTGGCCAATGCCATTTGTAAAGAAATTCAAGCCAACTGTACTTTCCAAAATCAAGCCTTTGATGCTCTAATTCAAGGGTTAAAACAAAAACGTTTTGATGCGGCGATTTCGGCTATTGATATTACGGAAGCTCGTGCTAAACAAGTGTTATTCAGTGATGCTTACTTTGCCAGTGCGGCGACCTTTATTGCCAAAAAAGGCGTGGATTTTAACACCATTAAAACAGTGGGCGTACAAAATGGTTCGACTTTCCAAAGCTATATTGTGAAAGAAACCCAATATACCCCGAAACCTTATGCCTCTTTGCAAGAAGCGGTATTAGACATTAAAAATGGTCGTATTGATGCGATCTTCGGCGATATGCCAGTGTTGTTAGATATGATTAACAACAACGAGGGCTTGGCCTTTTCTGGTGAAAAAGTGGAAAATTCAAGCTACTTCGGTAATGGCTTAGGCATTGCGGTGAATTTGAAAAACAAAGACTTAGTCGATCAACTCAACAAAGGTCTTGCTGCCGTGAAAGCCAGTGGCGAATATCAAAAAATCTATGATAAATGGATGACGGCGAAATAATGTTTTTCGATTACTTGCCCTTAATGTACGCCGCAACCCTAATGACCTTAGGGTTAGCGGTGTGTTCGCTGATTGTGGGGTTATTTTTTTCGCTGATTTTCACCGCACTTGAAATGAATAAAGCCAGTTGTGTGCGAAAACCCACCGCTGTATTCGTTAGTTTGTTGCGTGGGCTACCCGAAATTATTGTGGTCTTGCTGATTTATTTCGGCTCAACGGAATTAGTCGAGAAAATCACCGGTGAATATGTAGAATTTAGTGCCTTTAGTTGCGGTGTGTTAGCCCTTTCTCTGATTTTTGCCGCTTATGCCTCGCAATCCTTGCGTGGGGCTATTCAGGCGATTCCAGTGGGGCAATGGGAAAGTGGGGCCGCACTGGGGTTAAGCCGGCCTTATACCTTTATTCGCTTGGTGTTACCGCAAGTTTGGCGACATGCTTTACCGGGGTTAAGCAACCAATGGCTTGTGCTGTTAAAAGATACCGCCTTGGTGTCGTTAATTGGTGTCAGTGATTTAATGCGTCAGGCGGAATTAATTAATACTCGCACCCATCAGCCGTTTACATGGTATGCACTCGCTGGGTTAATTTATTTAGCAATTACCTTGATTAGCCAAGTGTTTATTCGCAAACTGGAAGTGCGTTTTACCCAATTTGAACGAGGGGTGAGATAATGTGGCAAGATTATTTATCGGTGATTGTACAAGGGATCCCAACCAGTTTGTTATTAACCGCCGTGTCGTTGACGATTGCTTTTTTATTGGCCGTGGTGCTGACATTTTTGCTTTCCTTGGGGAATAAATGGGTAAAAAGTGCGGTGAATTTTTACTTAGTTTTATTCACTGGCACACCATTATTGGTACAATTTTTTCTGATTTATTCGGGACCGGGGCAATTTCAATGGATTGTGGATAGCCCGTTATGGTTGTGTTTATCTGACGCTTGGTTTTGTGCCATGTTAACCTTGGCATTAAACAGTGCCGCCTATTCAACTCAACTGTTTCATGGTGCGGTGAAAGCGATTTCCAAAGGCCAATGGGAAAGCTGTTCTGCCTTGGGGTTAAGCCGTTGGCAAACGCTGAAAATTTTGGTACCTTATGGCTTAAAACGAGCTTTACCGTCTTATACTAATGAGATTATTTTAGTCTTTAAAGGGACATCACTGGCGTCCACGATTACGATTATGGATATTATGGGGTATGCGAAACAGTTGTATGGCACGGAATATGATGCGATTACCATTTATGGGTTGGCGGGGTTGATTTATCTTGTGATTACGGGGATTGCGACTTATTTTTTACGCCGTTTGGAAAGACGAGTGTTGCGGTTTGAGCGGTTGGAAGTGACAAAAGCGTAAATATTTTTTGTTGTTTTGTCATGATTTTGGCTGTTTATTAAGATCGGATTTCGCCGATGGCGACTTACTTTTTCTTTACTCGCTACGCTCGCCCTTCGGGCCGTTGGCATAGCCAACGTTCAAAATCCTTTGGATTTTGTGCTCGTGCAAAGCAAAAGTAAGCAAAAAGAAAGGTAACCCCGATTTTTCCTTGTTTCCTGAAAAGGATTCAATTTGCTTAACGGAAAAGTTGTAAACTCGCTACGCTCAGACAGTACAACTTTCCCTACAAATTAAATCCTTTTCAGGCGGCAAAGACGGGGACTTGCAGGGGCGGATCTCTGTATCCGCCCTTGTAACAATCCCCTCCCCCTTTGGGAGAGGGCTAGGGTGAGGGTAAAAAATGTTTCAAACAAATTGGCTTTGGTTCGCTATCGGTTCTGCTTTTTTCGCAGGATTAACGGCTATTTTCGGCAAGCTCGGTGTAGAGGGCATGAATAGCAATTTGGCGACGTTCATCCGTACTATCGTCATTTTCTTTGTAGTAGCTGGCATTATCACCATGCGAAACGAATGGCAACTGCCCCAACATATTGCGGCTCGTCCGTTCACCTTTCTTATTCTATCGGGTATTGCCACTGGGCTTTCATGGCTTTGTTATTATCGAGCCTTACAACTTGCCCCCGCCTCTTGGGTGGCACCTATTGATAAACTCAGCGTGGTAATTGCGATTATTTTAGGCATTGTGGTGCTTGGTGAACCCTTTAGCCTGAAACTTTTAATGGGATCGATTTTGATTTTATCTGGGGTATTAGTCTTAGCTTTGTAATAAAAGCAGCTCGGCTAAATCCGTTATTTCCACCGTTGGCAATAACGTTGCATCACTAAACTGAGTAATCCCTTTGCCCGATAAATTCAACCACGTTGCCTGACAGCCTGCTTGAATTGCCCCTTTTACGTCTGTATCCAAATTATCCCCCACGTGCAAAATCTCGCTCGGTTTTATACCGAAATGTTGAGCCGTTTGCTGAAATAACTCGGGTTCGGGTTTCGCTCGTCCTTGTACGCCAGCGGTTAAAACCAGATCAAATTGATTTAACCTAATGCGTTCAGGCACCACATTGCCGTTAGTAATGACAACCAAAGGAACCTGTTGTTTCAGTTGATTGAGAACATCAAGGCTTTGTTGTGACACATCAATTTGATGTCGCCAATGGAGAAAATGTGCAATACAATCTTGCGAAATTCGCTCAATTTCCACCGCACTTTTACCGTATTTTTGCAGTAACCTATGGATCGTTTTAATTCGCCATTGGGTCACATTTTCACAAAAAATGGGATCTTGTTGGAAAATCTGTTTTTTACAGTCAAACCACATTTCATTGCTAAATTCCGCAATTTGGCTGGCATTTCGCAGAAATTCAATACATTTTTGTTCAGCCTGATGAATCACTGGCACATTATCATAAAGCGTATCGTCAAGATCAAAACTGATCACTTTAAATGGGGTCAAAGTGCGGTAAAAAATCATGCTATTTTCCTATTTTCTTTTGGCTCGAGGATGTGCTTGATCATACACATCAGCTAAATGTTTAAAATCCAAATGGGTGTAAATTTGCGTGGTGGCTAAATTGCTATGCCCAAGTAATTCTTGCACCGCACGTAGATCGGAGCTGGCCTCCAACATGTGAGTGGCAAAAGAATGGCGTAGTTTGTGCGGATTTAAATGTGCGTTTAGTCCTTGCCGAATTCCCCAAATTTCCATGCGTTTTTGAATGGAGCGGTGCGACATGCGATTGCCGAGCGAACTCACAAACAAGGCATCGTCTTTCGGGTTAAATAATAACCGCACTTTGAGCCAATCTTGAATGGCGGTTGACGCATGACGACCAAAGGGCAAAATGCGTTCTTTGTTGCCTTTCCCCAACACTCGCACTTCTCGAGTGCGTAAATTCAAACTGCTTAAATCCAAACCTTGCAATTCCGATAAACGTAAGCCCGAACTGTACATCAATTCCAACATTGCCCGATCTCGCACATCAATGGGTTCTTTACTTTGATTATTCAACAGTTTAGCCACTTGCTCATTATCAATATTTTTCGGCAAATGCTTGCCTTGTTTCGGGGCAGAAATGCCGACCGCAGGATTGACTTTAAGTTGTTCTTGCACCACTAAATAACTTAAAAATTGACGCAAAGCGGAAAGACGGAGAGCGAGGCTTTTTTCATGTAAGCCTGCTTTTTTGCTACTGGCTAACACAAATCGCACCACACTTGGGGTGACCTGTTGCCATGTTTGAATGCCTTGTTCATTGAGCAACGTCAACACGGCAGTTAATTGCCGTTGGTAATTTTCCAAAGTATGCGGGCTAAGTTGGCGTTCAATCCGCAAAAAATCATAGTATTTTTGTAGCCATTGTTCCATTATTCTTTCTCACAAGCGAACAGCCAACGGTGTAAATGCAATTCCACGATATTGACTAAATGGGACAAAAAGGCGGTATCTTGCCCATTGTAAAAATGTTGTGTATCTCGTGCCGAAAACAGCAAAATGCCGTTGGCTTGATGTTGATTCGGTTTCACGCCCAATAAACAGCACGCCACCGATCCCACTGGCAATTCGTCTAGGAAAAACAGCAAGGATTTTTCCCGATTGCTTAATTCGCCCAAATAAAAACGGCGTAACCCAAAGCGTTCAAGGCGGATCCATTCAAAGCCTTTACGATCCAACCAATAATTTTCGCCGATCTGCTCCCCTTGCCATTTATCCCTAAATAACAATAACTTAACCTGTTGCAAATCAAATTTTTTCGCCCATTGATTTAGCACCTCCACCCCTTGTTCAAGGGTTTCCGTACAGGCTAATTTTTTCTGTAACGGCATTAAAGCAAAGAAAATATCCTGTTCTTGATGGGCTAAATTTTGAAAAATCGCCAACTCCGCTTGCAAAGTTTTAATCTGTTCACGCTGGCGTTCTAATTGCATTTCCACTAAGGACAGCGACCCTTTTTGAGCGTGGGGAATAACCAGATTGTCTAATAAATCCAAATGTTGGGCAAAAAAGTGCGGTGTTTTTTGCAGAAAGTTGACCACTTGTTGTTCCAATTCATTTTCGTTCACAACGGTATTCCTTAAGGTTTCAGCCCAAAATGCGATAGCAATAAAGATACATCATTCAACCATTATTGACAATCCCAATATCCACATCAAATAACCTAATTTTAATTTTTAAAAAAATTCCAATTGTGCAAAAAAAAAACGATTGTAGAATATTGTTTGTTCAATAGAACAAATTACTTAAATTTACATTTTCACATAATAGGAGTTAAAAATGGCAGGTGAATATTTTAAAGATGGTTATATTTTCGACTCTCGTCATACACGTTTAGGACGAATTAATGGGGATTATGTTGAAGATTCTCGCTTTTCTCGACTAGGGCGAATTAATGGTAACTATATTGAAGATGCTCGTTTTTCACGACTAGGGCGAGTTGATGGTCAATATGTACAAAATTCACGCTATTCTAATATTGGCAAAGTTTCAGATTTTACCATTAAAGGCATTGAGCGAGAAAAAGATGCAATGATTGCCGCCGTTTATCATTTTCTAATTAAAAAAATTTTCTAACCCTAACACGTCAATGTGTTGCACCTTTTAGCACATTGGCGTGTTTTTTAAGGATATATTAAAATGCCCAAGCAAGACGATTTTTTAAGCACCATCAATGCGTTAGTTGATGAAAGTACATTAATGACACATCGTTACTATTCTTTTGATTTTTGTTATGCCCATTTTCACCCAAGCAATACCACATCACGTCATGATGTAAAATTAGGCTGCTATATTTTATGGGGCTATTTATCCAGTTGGGGCATGTTGCGAGCCAGTTTTTTATTGCAAAAAAATCCACTTTATTTAAAAGAGTTGGTGGACTTTATTCTTAAACAAGATAACGCACTTTGGGATACAGAAATTAAACCCGAGAATTTTGAGCGTATTTTGCAACTATATAAAGAGGTGAAAAAACGGATTATTGAAAATAATGAACGTGATATTGTGTTAGTCACCAAAATCTTATTAGGCGTATTTGCCATTGCGCCTGCTTACGACTTTTATTTCAGTCAAACGTTCAAAAAACTTGCCAAAACTTATTCAGACAAAAATTGTAGTTTTGGCGCATTTAATCAACATTCTTTAGAAATTATCTATCAATTTTCCCTTGAACATCAGGAAGAAATTCAAGCCTTGAAAACAAAATTAAAGGTCAAGGATTTTGCAGGCACACAAACACCTTTGACTTATAGCACGGCTAAAATTGTTGATATGTATGGATTTTACCATTCATTTAAAGATAAATTAACCCCCAACAATAAGGAACATCATCATGAATAAGGTGAATGAAAAAATTGCTTCTTTCGTCTATGGAAAGGTATTTAATCAATTTATTTTGTTGATTATTATCATCAATGCCGTTGTTTTAGGCCTAGATACTAATCCTAAATTCAGTGCCATATTTTCCGATTTAATCTATTGGAGCAATGAAATTTGTTTGGGCATATTTACCGTTGAGCTTATTCTCAAACTCTATGTTAGCAAACTCAAATTTTTCAAAAATGGCTGGAATCTCTTTGATTTTCTGATTGTATCCGCCTCGTTATTTGCTGAATCTAGCATTCTTTCCGTATTCCGTATTTTCCGTTTATTGAGAGTGTTACGGATTATTTCCGTCGTACCCAAAATGCAACGTATTTCTACGGCATTGATTAATAGCATTAAACCCATGCTCGGCGTCGCCGTTTTATTAGGCATTGTTTACTATGTCTATGCGGTTTTAATTACCAATTTATACGGTGCTGATTTTCCAGAATGGTTTGGTTCATTTAGTGAAACTTGCTATACCCTATTCCAAATTATGACTTTTGAAAGTTGGTCAATGGGAATTGTACGCCCGATTATGGAAAAAGACCCTAATGCTTGGGCGGTATTTATTAGTTTTATTATTATTGCCACCTATGTGGTTTTAAATTTAGTGATTGGTATTATCGTTGATTCCCTGAATGAAATTAAATCTGACAACAGTGAAGAACAATTACATCATCAGATTCACAATTTAGAAAAACAACTTGCTGAAATCAAAGCATTGTTACTTAAGCAAAAATAAGTAGAGAACAAACAATAAAATGCGTGATGGGGTTAATTTCATCACGCATTTTTTACTTGGCAAAATTCAGAAAAAACGTCCCCTAAAGTTTAATCACGCCATCATAAATATGGGTTGCCGATCCTGTCATATACAGTGGCTGTCCCTCCCCTTGCCATTCAATTTGCAAACTGCCACCGGGTAAATCCACTTGCACATTGTTATCTAGCAAGCCTTGCATTATGCCGACAGCCGCTGCGGCACAAGCCCCACTGCCACAAGCCTGCGTTTCGCCAGCTCCCCGTTCATACACTCGCAATTTAATGTGTTGGCGATTCACCACTTGCATAAAGCCCACATTCACTCGTTCGGGAAAACGTTCGTGATTCTCGAGCAAGGGGCCGAGTTGTTCAACATTAGCGGTTTGTACATCGTCCACTTGCACCACGCAGTGCGGATTGCCCATAGATACGGCACCGGCAAACACGGTTTGAATATCGGTTCGCAGGATATAATTTTTCTCAAATTTATTGGCAATAAACGGAATTTTTGCAGGTTGCCAAATAGGTTCGCCCATATTGACTCGCACATTTTCATCGTCCAATACGGACAGAATCATTTTGCCTTTTGCCGTGCTGACCGCAATGTCTTTTTTATTGGTTAATCCCTTGAGCGTAACAAAACGAGCAAAACATCTTGCCCCATTGCCACATTGCGATACTTCGCTCCCATCGGCGTTGAAAATGCGATAATGAAAATCCAATTCTGGATCGTAAGGTGGCTCCACGATTAATAACTGATCAAAGCCAATCCCCCGATGGCGGTCGGCGAGTTTTTTAATCAATTCTTCGGGAAAATACGCATTTTGCGTGACCGCATCTACCACCACAAAATCATTACCCAAGCCGTGCATTTTTGAAAACTGCATTGTTTTCGTCCTTAAAATTCGTTTATGTTGTTAGGCATTATAATGGGCAATGGGCGTTGAGTAAATCTCGGTACTTGTTTTTAGTAGAAAGGCGATAAAAATCACAATTTAATTTAACATAATCCTTGAAATTGCCAAAATTGGGAGCATATTGATCTTGACAGTAACAACAACCTAATTTTAAGGAAATGCTATGAATATTGAAAAATTTACCACTAAATTCCAACAAGCCCTTGCCGATGCACAATCTTTGGCGTTGGGTAAAGATAATCAGTTTATTGAACCTGTGCATTTATTGACTGCACTGTTAAATCAGCAAGACGGTTCTATCGCGCCGATTTTAACTGCATCTGGGGTGAATTTGAGTTTATTACGCAATGAATTAAATAATGAACTCAATAAGTTACCTCGAGTATCAGGTAATGGCGGAGATGTGCAGATTTCTCGGCAGTTGGTGAATATCTTAAATCTTTGCGACAAAATCGCTCAACAGCAACAAGACAAATTTATTTCATCTGAAATTTTCTTGTTAGCCGCATTAGAAGATAACGGCAGCTTGAGCCAGATTTTACGCAAGTGCGGTGCAAAAAAAGAGAGTTTACAACAGGCGATTAAACAAATTCGTGGGGGGCAGAAAGTGGACGATCAAAATGCAGAAGAAAGCCGTCAAGCATTGCAAAAATACACCATTGATTTAACCGAACGGGCAGAGTCAGGCAAGCTCGATCCTGTGATTGGGCGTGATGAAGAAATTCGCCGTGCTATTCAGGTGTTGCAACGCCGTACCAAAAACAACCCAGTGTTAATTGGTGAACCAGGGGTGGGGAAAACTGCCATTGTGGAAGGCTTGGCACAACGCATTGTCAACGGCGAAGTGCCTGAGGGTTTGAAAAATAAACGGGTTTTGTCGCTCGATATGGGGGCGTTGATCGCCGGGGCGAAATACCGCGGTGAATTTGAAGAGCGTTTAAAAGCCGTGCTTAAAGAGTTGGCTGCCGAAGAAGGGCGAGTGATTTTATTTATTGATGAAATTCATACCATGGTCGGGGCTGGCAAAACAGACGGGGCGATGGACGCTGGCAATTTGCTCAAACCGTCCTTGGCTCGGGGTGAATTGCATTGCGTGGGGGCGACTACGTTGGACGAATATCGTCAATATATTGAAAAAGATGCTGCTTTGGAACGCCGTTTCCAAAAAGTGTTTGTGGACGAGCCGACTGTTGAAGATACCATTGCAATTTTGCGTGGTTTGAAAGAGCGTTATGAGTTGCATCACCACGTACAGATTACTGACCCTGCCATTGTGGCAGCGGCAACGCTTTCCCATCGTTATATATCGGATCGTCAGTTGCCTGACAAAGCCATTGATTTAATTGATGAAGCGGCAAGTTCCATTCGCATGGAAATTGATTCTAAACCGCAACCATTGGATAGACTCGATCGCCGTATTATCCAATTAAAATTGGAACAACAGGCGTTGAAAAAAGAAGAAGACGATGCCAGCCGTAAACGCTTGGCAACCTTGGAAACGGAATTAGCAGAAAAAGAACGGGAATATGCGGAGCTGGAAGAAGTCTGGAAAAGCGAAAAAGCCGCCCTTTCTGGCACACAACATATTAAAGCAGAGTTAGAAAATGCTCGTACCCAAATGGAGCAAGCTCGCCGTGCTGGCGATTTGAATAAAATGTCCGAATTGCAATATGGCGTGATCCCAAGCCTTGAAAAACAATTGAAAGATGCCGAATTGTCCGAAGGCAAAGAAATGACCTTGTTGCGTAATCGGGTCACAGACGAAGAAATTGCTGAAGTGCTTTCTCGTGCCACAGGGATTCCTGTTTCTCGCATGATGGAGGGCGAAAAAGAAAAATTGTTGCGAATGGAAGACGAGTTGCATAAACGGGTGATCGGGCAAGGTGAAGCGGTGGAAGCCGTGGCGAACGCCATTCGCCGTAGCCGAGCAGGGCTTTCTGACCCTAATCGTCCGATTGGCTCATTCTTGTTCCTAGGTCCAACTGGGGTGGGTAAAACTGAGCTTTGCAAGACCTTGGCGAACTTCTTATTTGATGATGAAGATGCGATGGTGCGGATCGATATGTCCGAATTTATGGAAAAACACAGCGTATCGCGTTTGGTTGGGGCTCCCCCTGGATACGTTGGCTATGAAGAAGGCGGTTATTTAACCGAAGCCGTTCGCCGCCGTCCGTATTCCGTCATTTTATTAGACGAAGTGGAAAAAGCACACCACGATGTGTTTAACATTTTATTGCAAGTATTGGACGATGGACGATTAACCGATGGACAAGGTCGTACTGTGGATTTCCGTAATACGGTGGTGATTATGACCTCTAATCTTGGTTCAGATTTAATTCAAGAGAACAAAGATTTGGGTTATGACGGCATGAAAGAAATTGTGATGTCCGTAGTGGGTTCACACTTCCGCCCTGAATTTATCAACCGTATTGATGAAACCGTGGTGTTCCATCCTCTTGCCAGAGAAAACATTAAAGCCATTGCTCAAATTCAATTAGTACGCTTAACTAAACGTATGGCTTATCACGGCTATCAATTACAATTTAGTGATGCCTTGTTAGATTTCATTGGTGAAGTGGGTTACGATCCAATTTATGGGGCAAGACCATTGAAACGGGCGATTCAACAAGAAATCGAAAATCCATTGGCACAACAAATCTTGTCGGGTAAATTGTTGCCTGATCAGGTGATTACGGTGGATTATGTGAATGGTCAAGTGGTGGCTGCTCAGTAAATGAAAAATCAAATGGTTGAAATTTGAAATGAAAGGCTTATAATTAGAAAAGGTCGTAGGCAGGTAGCGAACCTGCCTACTTCCTAGCCGTTTAGGCTAGTTTAGTGATCACATCAATCAGTATCTCTAGAATCGCTAAAACTTTGATACTGATTGCCACTGCTAGCAAGAAAACTAGCATTAGGATCAGAACGATTTCTGATGCTTTCACATAAATCACCTCCTTAGTGCTATATTGCTAAGGCGGTTCTTGGTAACAAATAGGGCAAAGTGCTATTGGCGTAGCACTTTGCTTGCCCCATAGCACGAAAGGAATTATACACAAACCCCTGTCTATATGTCTAGGGGTTTGTTATTTTCTTCTCATAATATCTTGTTATTTTCTTGAAAATAAAAAATATTCTTTATCTCATTGGATGAATTTGCTACAATTCGCCATTCAATTGAAATTAATTATCAATTAGTTTTTTATTATTTAGACAAGGAAAGTGGCTATGCCAGCATTATTTGATTTTTTAAAAAGTTACAGTGATTTTATTATCATCGGATTACTCTGCTTAATGAGCTTTGTTATGGTTTGGTTTGTGATTGAACGTTATATTTTCCTGAGCAAAATCAAAGTCAGCAGTTACAGCAATATTCATGCTTTAGATATCGATCTTAATCGTCATTTAACCATTATTTCTACCATTGGGGCCAACGCACCTTATATTGGTTTATTAGGGACAGTAATTGGTATTTTATTAACTTTCTATGACTTAGGTAATTCCGCTGGGGATATTGATGCGGCCGCCATTATGTTACATCTTTCTTTAGCCTTAAAAGCCACTGCTATCGGTATTTTAGTGGCGATTCCGTCCATGGTATTTTACAGTGCGTTAGGACGCAAAGTGGAAGTCAGCCGTTTAAAATGGAAAGCATTAAATAGCTCAAAACATATTGAACAATAATGACGGAGTTATGGTTAAATGAAAAAATTTGATGAAATTAACATTATTCCGTTCATTGATATTATGCTGGTCTTGCTGGCGATTGTATTGATTACTGCGTCTTTTATTTCACAAGGGAAAATTCAGGTTAACGTGCCTAAAGCCTCACAAACCGTGGCTTTTAAGTCTGATGATTTGGCCAAATTATTAACCGTCACAGAACAGGGTGAAATCTTTTTTAACGATAAGCCCATTACACAAGAGGCCTTAGAACAAGAAGTGGCCAGTTGGGATAAAACCCAAAAAGTGACGTTAAAAGTAGATGCCAATGCGGTATTCCAAGATTTTGTGTCGATTACCGATTTAATGGCCAAAAATCAAATCACCAATGTCGCCATTGTGACCATGAAAGACAAAGGCAAGTAAGATGAAAAAAGATTCATTACTGGGTTTTGTCGGTTCATTTTGCGTTCACGGTGGATTAGTGGCGGCGGTACTCTCTCTTGTGGTGAATCAAGATACGGCCAACAATCAAGTGGCTGGCGTGTTAGATACCAGTATCTCCATGCAAATGATGATGGCCACGACGGTTGAGGAACCCGTGCCGGAACCCGAAGTGGAACCGCAAAAAGAACCCGAGCCGGAAAAAGTGGAGATTGTTGCGGATCCAACATTAAAACCAAAACCAGAAAAGCCGAAAGAACCAGAGAAGAAAAAAGAAAAGCCAAAGGAAAAACCGAAAGAGAAACCTAAGGAAAAACCGAAAGAAAAACCCAAAGAACCCGTAAATAAAGTAATTGCTAAACCTGATCCTAATGCCGTAAAAGCAGACGCTGTCAGGGAGGGAAATGCGGCGGTAAACTCACAAGCGACGTCAACTTCCAATAAAGCAACAACCAACAACCCAAATTTAGCGGGAAGTGGTAACAATACGTCAGAAATTAGTGCTTATCAAAGTGCTTTAAGACGTGAAATTGAACGCCATAAAAAATATTCTCAACGTGCGAAAATGATGAGAAAGCAAGGCGTGGTGGTGATTGTGTTTAATCTGGCTGCAGACGGTTCCATTAGTGGTGCCAGAGTATCAAAATCATCTGGATCGGAAGATTTAGATAATTCTGCCTTGCAAGCAGTACAAAGTGCCAGATCCATTGGCCCTCGTCCTGCAGGCATGGGAAGTTCGGTTAGCGTGCCAGTACAATTTAAAATTCAATAGTCTATCATCTTAAAAGGCTGAATTCAGGTAAATTGAATTCAGCTTTTTTGTTGGGGTAAATATGATAACATAACCCCGATTAAATCAATTATTTTATGGGTATTTCACCATGTTCAAGAAAATACAAAATATCATCAATAAACCTTTCCGCCTTAGCATCAATCAGTCGAATCAAGTGCGGTTAAAAAATAGCAATTTTTCGGTTATCTCGAGTAATTGCAACGGTGCCTTAATTTTGCATGATCTTCATCAGCCCTTTAATTCGCCGTTCGTTAATCTTTATCTGGAACCTGATGATTTTATTCGTTATTTAAGCAATATTGAATACTATAACAATCAGGAATTAACCTTTGTAAAAAGCGAAAAACATTATCCTATCGGACAATTAGCAGATATTAAAATTCACTTTATGCACTATGCGACGGAGCAACAAGCCAAACAAAAATGGCAACAGCGTTCACAGCGGATAAATTGGGATAACCTGTTTATTATGATGACCGATCGTGATGGTTGCACTTATCAGCATTTGCAACAATTTGACGCACTCCCCTTTGCTAACAAAGTGGTATTTACCCACAAACCTTATCCAGAATTGAAATCTGCTTTTTATATCAAAGGATTTGAGCAACAAGGACAAGTCGGCGATCTGTTTGATTATGTGGGATGGAATGGTAAAAAATATTACGATCAGTTTGATTACGTGACTTGGTTTAATCAACAAGAAAGTGCATAACCATGCACTTTTGCTACAACTCTCGCCGGCCTAAAAAGGAGTGAGTTAATGTGGTGCCATCGACCATTTCCAACTCCCCCCCCACTGGAATACCATGTGCAATACGGCTCGCTTTAATGCCCTGTTGTTGGCAGATTTCAGCAATATAATTGGCCGTCGCATCTCCCTCAATGGTGGGGTTGGTGGCTAAAATCACTTCATTAAATTGTTCAGACTGCAAACGTTGTTGTAATAAATCTAACCCAATTTCTCGTGGGCCAATACCGTCCAAGGGAGATAAATGCCCCATTAACACAAAATAACGCCCTGAAAATTGCCCTGTTTGTTCAATGGCTTGAATATCTGCAGGCATTTCCACGACACAAAGCAAACCTGAATGTTGACGACGTGGGTTGTCGCAAATATTGCAAATTTCTTCTTCTGTAAAAGTACGACAATGAGTGCAATGCCCAATTTTTGACATGGCATCCGTTAAAGCTCGAGCCAAATTCATGCCACCACTACGATCACGTTGCAATAAATGATAAGCCATACGTTGAGCAGACTTTGGCCCGACGCCTGGCAAACAACGTAAATGTTCCACTAAATTTTCCAGTAGCGGACTACTTTGCATAGAAATTCCTTAGAAATACACCGCACTTTTAAAAAAGTACGATAAAAACGCCTCTCCCTCTGGGAGAGGTTGGGTGAGGGTTAGAACGGCATTTTAAAGCCAGCAGGTAAATTCATCCCTGCGGTTAAGCCTGCCATTTTTTCTTTTTGCAATTCTTCTGCACGACGAACCGCATCATTGAACGCTGCAGCAATTAAATCTTCCAACATTTCCTTGTCATCTTCCATTAAACTTGGATCGATTTCAATACGGCGACAATTATGTGCGCCATTGACAGTAATTTTCACTAGCCCTGCGCCAGATTCACCTGTCACTTCCAGTTGAGCCACTTCTTCTTGCATTTTTTGCATACGTTCTTGCATTTGTTGAGCTTGTTTCATCAAGCCACCAAGGCCGCCTTTTCCTAACATCTGTTGTTCCTTATTTATTGATAAAAAGTGAGCGTATTTTAGCGTATCAACCGACTTTCTACAAGCGAACCGCAAAAGTAAACCACATTTTACTTATGGTAACGTTACAGCTAATTCACTGTTGCCATGGCTAAAAATTCATCAAAAAAAGTGGGGAATGTTTTCGCCGTGCATTTTGGATCTAAAATAGTCACTTCCGTATTCGACAACGCAATCAAGGCAAAACACATGGCCATGCGGTGATCGTTGTAGGTTTCAATTTCAGCATGTTTAAATTGCACCAAAGCTAACGGCTGAATGCGAATAAAATCATCCCCCTCTTCTACGGTTGCCCCAACCTTTCTCAGTTCTGTTGCCATTGCGGTTAAACGGTCAGTTTCTTTCACTCGCCAGTTGTAAATATTGTGAATACAGGTTTCCCCTTTGGCAAAAAGTGCGGTAGTCGCAATGGTCATGGCCGCATCAGGAATATGGTTCATATCCATATCAATCCCCACTAAATCGCCTTGTTCCGCTTGAATAAAATCCTCACCCCAAGTGATTTTTGCCCCCATTTTTTCCAATACATCCGCAAATAAACGGTCGCCTTGAATGCTGTTTTTCCCTACACCGGTGACTTTCACTTTGCCTTTAATCGCCCCTGCGGCTAAAAAATAAGATGCAGACGACGCATCCCCCTCCACTAAAAAATGGCGTGGCGATTGATATTGCTGATTGCCTTTCACAATAAAACGTTGATATTGTTGATTTTCTACGTTGACACCAAAAATCTGCATCATATTTAAGGTAATATCAATATAAGGTTTAGACACTAACTCGCCGATAATTTCAATTTCCATGTCATCTGTTGCTAGCGGTGCAGCCATTAACAGTGCGGTTAAAAATTGCGAAGAAACCGAGCCATCAATCTTGACCTTTCCGCCTTTTAGACCCGTATTACGAATAGCAATGGGTGGATAGCCATCTTGTTCTAAATATTGAATATCTGCCCCCGCTTGCAATAATGCCTCCACTAAATGCTTAATCGGGCGTTCTTTCATGCGTGGTTCGCCAGTGAGCACAATCTCACTTGATGTCGCATTTGGACTGGCTAAACAAAGTGCTGCCGCAAGCGGTCGCATTGCCGTGCCTGCATTGCCTAAAAATAAGGCTAGCCCACTTTGCCATTGAAATGCACCGCCTAAACCTTGCACTTCACAAACGGATTTATCTTCGGATAATTGATAATTTACGCCTAATTGTTTCAGGGCATTCAACATATGGCGAACATCATCACTGTCTAATAAATTCGTGACTTTGGTCGTGCCGTTGGCTAAAGCAGCCAATAATAAGGCACGGTTAGATAGGCTTTTGGAACCGGGTAAATTGATGGTGCCTTCAATATGAGCAATAGGGTTTAGAGTGATTTTTTCCATTTTTATACCTATAAAATACAGCCTCTCCCTTTGGGAGAGGACGGAGAAAATTGCGTAGAAATTTTCGGGAGGTGTGGGTTGTTTACCCTCACCCTAGCCCTCTCCCAGAGGGAGAGGGGATTTATTTAGTTTATCGTTAATACTTTCTCAACTGCGGTGAAAAACCGTTGGTTTTCTTCCGGCAAACCAATGCTCACTCGCAAATGATTTGGCATACCATAACCTGCGATTGGGCGAACAATCACGCCCTCATGCAATAAGGCTTGATAAATTGGTGCCGCTGGTTGTTTAAAATCAATGGTAATAAAATTGCCTTTAGACGGAATATAATCCAAACCATGCTGTTGGCAAAAAGTTTCGTAACGTTGCATTTCTAAACGGTTATTTTCCGCCACCTGTTGCACAAAAACATCATCTTTTAACACCGCAATGGCTGCCGCTTGTGCCAAACTGTTGACATTAAATGGCTGACGTACACGATTAAACAAATCGGCAATTTCTGGATTAGACACCGCATAACCGATACGCAACCCTGCTAAACCATAGGCTTTTGATAGCGTGCGAGAAATCACTAAATTCGGGTATTTTTTCAACAATCCAAAAGAATCCACTCGTTCATGTTCTGCAGTAAATTCAGTGTAAGCCTCGTCTAACACCACAATAATGCGTTCAGGTATTTGACGTAAAAAATCGTCAATTTCAGTTTCAGTTAAAAAATTCCCTGTTGGATTATTCGGATTAGCAATATAAATTAATTTGGTTTTGTCATTTATCGCCGCTAAAAAACCGTCTAAATCATGTCCCCAATTTTTCGCCGGAATTTCACGAGCCACGGCATTAATGGCTTTGGTAATCAACGGATAAACAATAAACGCATATTGCGAATAAATAATTTCATCTTGTTCCGTAGCAAAGGTATGAGCCACTAATTCAATAAAATCATTGGAGCCGTTAGCCAAGGTAATTTGCTCTGGCTGCACCGCAAATTTTTCCGCAATACAATGCTTTAACGCAAAGCCATTACTGTCGGGATAACGAGTGAGTTCATCAAGTTGGTTAATAATCGCTTGTTTGGCACTTTCCGGAAAACCAAAAGGATTTTCATTGGATGCTAGTTTAATAATATTGGTAATGCCCAATTCTCGTTCTAATTCTTCAATGGGTTTGCCTGCTTGATAAGGAGACAGGGATTGCACCCCTTGATTGGCTAAAGGTAAAAATTTCATAAAAATTGACCGCAGTTTAAGTTAAAAATAGGGCGAATGAACGCCCTGACAGATTAAATATTAAGCATTTTCTTGTGCAAATTTCTGCATAAATGCAATTAAGGCTTGTACGCCCTCAATCGGCATGGCATTGTAAATAGACGCTCGCATACCGCCCAAGACTTTATGCCCTTTTAAGGCTTGTAAGCCGGCTTGAGTGGCCTCGGCAACAAATTTGGCATTCAGTTCGTCATTATCCGTGGTAAAGGTGACATTCATAATAGAACGGTTTTCTTCTGCCACATAATTACGATAAAAACTGTTATCCTTCAAATAACGATATAACAATTCTGCTTTGGCACGATTGCGTTGTTCAGCCGCCTCCAAACCGCCTGTGGCTAACAAATGTTTAAACACCAAACTACAAAGATACCAAGCAAAGGTTGGGGGCGTATTAATCATAGAATCGGATTTCGCTTGTACCGCATAATTCCAAATAGACGGCGTTTCCTTGCGAGCATGACCAATTAAATCTTCACGCACAATCACCAAAGTAATCCCCGACGGCCCCATATTCTTTTGAGCACCCGCATAAATCACACCAAATTTGCTAATATCAATATGACGAGAAAGAATATCCGACGACATATCCGCCACCAATACAGCATTGCCCACATTTGGCACATCAAAGATTTCCACCCCGCTAATGGTTTCATTGGTGCAATAATGTACATAATCATATTGTTCGGCAATATCGGTAAAATCCAAGCGTTCTACTCGCAAAGTGCGGTCAGAATTTAAGATATTTATTTCATCAACATGAGTAAAATTCGCTGCCTCTTTGGCTGCCACAGATGACCAATGCCCATCCACCAAATAAAGGGCTTTGCCTTTGTTATTGGCTAAATTCATTGGCACCGCCGCAAATTGCCCCCTTGCACCGCCTTGTAAAAACAAGACTTTATAATTATCTGGAATCCGAAATAATTCACGTAAATCTTTTTCACACTGCGTGATCATTTCCATAAAATACTTGCCACGATGGCTCACTTCCATCACGGACGTACCCTGTGCTTGCCAGTTTACTAATTCGGCTTGGGCTTGTTCTAATACAGCGGTCGGGATCATTGCGGGACCGGCACTAAAATTAAAGATTTGTGTCATGGCGACTTCCTGTGTTTAATGTTGCATTTTCTATTAAAATAATTGTTATGTTTTACCACCACAACCGCCGATAGGCAATGAATTTTTCACAAAATCCCCTGAAAAAATTGATCTTAACCATAAATTCTGCATTAACACTTTGACGAAACTGACAAAAAAGGATAAATTAAGCTATCTTTTTTAATAGTGAGTACAAAATTATGGAAAATGTGAATAAACAATCCTTCCAAGACGTTTTAGAATATGTGCGTTTATATCGTCAACGTAATAAGTTGTTACGTGAAATTGGCGATAATGACCGCAAAATTCGTGACAATAAAAAACGTTTGTTGTTATTGGATAATTTGAACGAGTACATTCGTGACGACATGAGTATTGCGGATGTGCGTGCGATTATCGAAAATATGCACGATGACTATGAGGGCCGTGTGGATGATTATATGATCAAAAACGCCGATCTTTCCAAACAACGCCGTGAAATCAAAGCGAAAATGAAAGAGCAAAATAAAGCGCATGCGGCTTTATTGGGTAAAGGCGAGAAATAATTTTGCTTTAATTATGACCTTTAAACACTGTTTCTCAGTGTCCTACTGAGAAACAAGTGTTTTCTACCCTACCAATATTTCATCCACAAACTGCGGTACTACTTCACTGGCTTTTCCCACTCTTACATCAATAAAATGTGAACGGATTTTGCTTGGTTCTAAATTAATTTCAATAGTCTTACATTGAGAACTGACTTCTTGCACAAAACCTGCGGCAGGATAAACATTGCCTGATGTGCCAATGGAAACAAAATAATCACATTCACTTAAAGCCTGATAAATCCGTTCCATTTGTAACGGCATTTCGCCAAACCACACAATATGCGGACGTAAACGGCGTGGTGGTTGGCAACAGGTACAACGATCCTGTTCGGTAACATCCCTTGTCCAATCATAAATTTTCCCTGACCAATTACACCGCACTTTTAATAATTCGCCGTGCATGTGAATCAGATTTTTTGTACCTGCACGTTCGTGCAAGTTATCCACATTTTGTGTAACAACTAACATATTATCCCCGAATTTCTGTTCTAATTTAGCCAAGGCAAAATGAGCCACATTAGGTTGAATTTCTGGATTAAATAGCTGACGGCGACGTTGATTATAAAACCGTTGCACCAATTCTGGATTACGTTCAAAGCCTTCGGGGGTTGCTACATCTTCAATACGATGTTCTTCCCACAAGCCATCACTGGCACGAAATGTCCGGATGCCTGATTCAGCGGAAATGCCTGCACCCGTTAAAATCACAATTTTAGGTTGTTTCATTTTCTTTCCTTATGGCTTTGTTTATAGTGAATAAATTATGCAGCCAATAACTCAGGTAAACGATACACTGCATACACAAAAATCGCTAAAATCACCACTAAAATGCCTTTTTCAGCCCCTGTTAAGGTGATTTTGCCGTGGAATTTGCGGTTGGAATACAGGAATAATAGAATCCCCGGTACATACAACACCACGGACAATAACAAATATTCCAAGCCTGCGGCATAGACGATCCAGAGTCCGTAAACTGATGCCATAAAGCCCGTGAGTTTAATATACCAAGCGGCGTTAGTTTGTATGGCGAGTTTGAACAAATAGGCTCCAATTAAGAAATAGGGGATTAAAATCATGGAGGTGGAGATCATCAATAAATTGGTGTAGCTTTGTTCAAATGCCAACACCAAAATCAAGCAAAATTGCACCACAAAGCCTGTAAACCAGAGTGAGTTAATCGGCGTGCCGTTTTGGTTGAGTTTGTCTAAAATTTTCGGAAATGCGCCATTTTTTGCACCGCAGTATGGCACTTCGGCGGAGTACATGGTCCAGCTGATATAAGAGGCTAACACCGACACAATCAAACACGCTGTGATAATAATTTTGCCTGTTTGCCCTACCATCACATCAAGCAACGGGCCCATGGACGGGTTCGGCATATTGGCGATAACCTCACGGGGTAAAATCCCCAAAGATAAAATGGTGATCGCCACATAGAGAATTAATGCAATCACAATGCCTAACACGGTTGCCAAGCCCACATCTGAGCGTCTTTTAGCATGAGCAGAAAGCACCGCTGCTCCTTCAACCCCCGTGAACACCCAAAGGGTGATCAACATGGTGTCTTTCACCTGATCGCTGACGCTGTTATTTAAACTGGTGGCTTGCACGTCTGTGTTAAATAATTCCACATCAAAATACCACAAGCCCAAGGCAATAAACAAAATTAACGGGGCGACTTTCACAAAAGTGGCGACCAAATTCACTAAGGCGGCTTCTTTCACCCCGCCTGCAATCAAGACGTGAACCAGCCACACGATAATTGATGAACCAATAAAGGCGGCAATGGTGTTGCCCTGCCCGAACAGTACAAAATTTTCACTGTCGGTAAACACGCCCAATCCCTCAAATGCCACGGTTAAATAGCCCACAATGCCAATAGTCGCACAGAGCCAATAACCCCAAGCGGACATAAAGCCCATGAGTTCACCAAAGCCTTCACGGGCGTAAGTATAAATGCCACCATCCAATTCAGGACGTAGGCGAGAGATAAAAAAGAACGACAGCCCGAGAAAAATAATCCCCACGCCTGTAATCAGCCAGCCGATAGAAATGGCTTCTGCGCCTGCGACCGCTGCCATATTTTGCGGAAGACTAAAAATCCCCGAGCCAATCATAGAGCTTAGTACCAATGCCGTTAGCGACACTAAGCCGATTTTTTTGTTTGACATAATTGCTTTCCTTTTAGGTTAAATTAGGCTTTTTGATAGCCTTCGTAATAATAAGATTGTTCAATCCCTTTGAAAATCATTTCACGGTTATCCACATCATCAGTTAAATTGGTTTGCAATAAATAACGCAGTTCTAAATCATTCACAGGGCTACGTTCCATCGCTTGTAAATACAAGGTTTTATCCACATTTTGCCAATTTACCACCTTGCCTAAATTTTTCCGCAAGATCAAATCCAACCAAATTCTTGTGCTGCGTCCATTGCCTTCCATAAAGGGGTGAGCAATATTCATTTCCACATATTTTTCAATGATTTGCTCAAAAGTGCTTTCAGGCATTTGCTCAATTTTTGCCAACACTTCTTTTAA
The DNA here is from genome assembly GCF_051851515.1 of Lonepinella sp. BR2271. Taxonomy (NCBI): domain Bacteria; kingdom Pseudomonadati; phylum Pseudomonadota; class Gammaproteobacteria; order Pasteurellales; family Pasteurellaceae; genus Lonepinella; species Lonepinella sp. BR2271. The sequence goes on from NZ_JBPDVF010000006.1 coordinate 22,939, forward strand.
ATAAAGCACATTGGCAAACCGAAAATAGCCTTTGGAAATATTATATTGACGAATTTCCCCAGCAAAATCATACAGCCCCGTAAATAAGGCGTGATGAATTTGTTGCAAACCTTTGACTGTGCCGACTTCAAATTGATAGACTTCGCCCGTTTCAAAAATTCGGTAGGCATTTTCGAGGCTTTGTTGATCGATAGGTTTCATTGCATTTCCTTTTTATACTGCCAAAATACGGCAATTACATAAATCAACGCTGTCAAATTCGGTTAATTCGCCAGCTTGTTTATGCGGAATTGGGAACAGACGCACGGTCAATGGTTTGTTTAAACGAAATGCCATGGTTCCCGTATCTCGCATTAACGCCGCAATTTGTTCAGCCGTCACATCGCCAGCCACAGGCACGGTGTCTAAACCAATTCCGCAGACGGAACTATAAGTGAGCAATGCTCGAATATCAAATTGCTGTTTTTGTGTGCCGTCAGCTAGCCCTAAATCTTCCGTAACCGCCAGCATTAAGCCCGAAAAGCCGACTAACGGCACATTTTGCACAGACTTAAATACTCGAGTTAATAAGGAAGAGGCTTCCACGGTGCCTGCTGCCCCAAAATACGGCACGCCCATTAATTCATAAACTTCCGTCATTGATGCACAATTTTTAGACGGAGCGGCGGAGCTATCCATACCCGCAAAATGGAAATGGAGAGAATCTTGTACGGAATTGACCGCACTTAAGACTTCATCAACGTGATATTGCAGGGCTTGCGACATTGCTTCATAACATTGTTGGAAGAACGCATTGTGATGCGTTGGCGATAATGCTTTTAACACGGCGACTAACAAATCAGGGGTTTCTAGCCCAATCACAAAACTGTTCGGCAACTGGCTGGAATGATAACTGGCTGGAAAATAAGGAATAAACGGCTTACAGTTAAAATTCACGGTAAAATTGAAATTACCTTCGCCTCGGGGCGTAATGTCGGCAATGCGTTTGACCGCTTGAGCAGATTGCAAAATCAGATCGTTGTCTAAGATACCGTTTTGATCTAATCCCACATTGACACAAGCATTACATAAATCGCCATAATCCGCAATAAGTTCAGGCAACAGAGCGATTTCTTCCGCCGTTTTGGCTTCACCAATGGCAAAACGGATCCGCAATCCACTGTCGTTAAGCTGTAATAACAGATCTTTCAAATAAGCTAAATCTTGTTTTGCCGTGGCTAAACTGGTGAGATCCAAATATTCGCCAAAGCTATTGGTGACAATGCGAATAGATTGTACGGTATAGCCTTTTTGTTGAATGGCAGGCACGAGAACATCAAATTCCGCTTTGGCTTGATTTAACGCATTGAGCCACTGGCTTTTATCCTTGGTTAGGGTTAAAAAAAGCGTCACGGCACGGACACGACAAAGGGCTTTATTTTGATAGGTTTGCATATTAACTTCCTTTTAAATTCTTCGCCAAGACGTTAATATATTCCACCCCAATGCCACAGCAACCGCCAATAATGCTCGCCCCTTGAGCCGTCCATTTTTTTGCCCATTGCAAATAGGCTTGCGGATCGAGATCCTTGCGTACTTCATCTAGTCCGTCATTGGCGGTGGCATCTTCGGGTTGCGGTGCAAAAGCGTTGGCATAGGCCCCTGTTTGGATATGAAGTGCGGTGTGTTTTTCTAGGGTTTTTCGGGTCACGATTAACGCCTGTTCAATCACTTCGGGTTGGCAACAGTTAAACAAAATCGCTTGTACGCCAATTTCGATCATTTTTTCCACCGCACTTTGCACGGATTCGCCTGAACGCAATTGCGGTTCGGATGTCGGTTTGTCGTCTGTTAAGGTGAAAGACACCCATAGCGGACGTTCATCTTTTGGCAACAATTTTGCCACGGAAACCGGCTCAATAATGGCACTTTGGGTTTCGCATAGCCACACATCTACATAAGGGGACAGCCCGTCAATAATGGGTTGAGCAATTTCCGCAAAGCGATTAGGTTGGATTAAATCTGCCCGATACGAGCCGAACATTGGGGGGAGCGATCCTGCAATTTTAGTGGTCAAAACACCTGAATTTTGCACCGCATTTTGTGCCAGTCGTCCAGCCCGTTCAGCAAGCATTTTGCCATTGGCGTGAAAACGTTGTTCGCCAATATGAAACGGTACCACGGCATAGCTGTTGGTGGTGATCACTTCCGCCCCTGCCTTGATAAATTCTTCATGCACCTGTTGCACAGCGGACGGCTTTTCAATTAACGATAACGCTGACCATTCGGGTTGGCGGAATGGTGCGTTTAATCGCATAAGTTCACGGCTCATACCGCCGTCTAGGATAGTGATTGACATAAAGTTCCTTGCAGTTTAATTACCCTCACCCTAGCCCTCTCCCAGAGGGAGAGGGGACGATTTGGATGAGAGTGTAGAAAAATAAAATTTATTAGAATACTCCCTCTCCCTTTTGGGGACGATTTGGATGAGAGTATAGAAAAATAAAATTTATCAGAATACTCCCTCTCCCTTTTGGGGACGATTTGGATGAGAGTATAGAAAAATAAAATTTATCGGAATACTCCCTCTCCCTTTTGGGGACGATTTGGATGAGAGTGTAGAAAAATAAAATTTATCAGAATACTCCCTCTCCCTTTGGGAGAGGGTTGGGGTGAGGGTTACACATTAAAACGGAAGTGCATAACATCCCCATCTTGCACAATGTAATCCTTGCCCTCAAGTCGCCATTTGCCCGCCTCTTTTGCGCCATTTTCGCCTTTGAATTGGATAAAATCATCATAGGCGATCACTTCGGCACGAATAAAGCCTTTTTCAAAATCGGTGTGAATTACGGCGGCGGCTTTCGGTGCGGTTGCCCCCACAGAAACCGTCCATGCACGTACTTCTTTCACGCCTGCGGTGAAATAGGTTTGTAAATTTAACAAAGCATAACCAGCACGAATGACACGGTTTAAACCAGGTTCTTCAATGCCTAAGTCTTGTAAAAATTCGACTTTTTCATCATCTTCTAATTCCGCAATTTCTGCTTCAATCGCCGCACACACAGGCACAACAACCGCCCCCTCTTTTTCCGCAATGGCACGCACTTGATCTAAATACGGGTTATTTTCAAAACCGTCTTCATTCACATTGGCAATGTACATTGTCGGTTTTAAGGTTAAAAAATTATAGCCTTTAATCGCAAAGAGTTCGTCTTTGTCTAAATCCACTTCACGAATCATGCCTGCATTTTCTAACACAGGCAGGATTTTTTCCATAATGGAAAGCTCAAATTTAGCCTCTTTATCACCGCCTTTGGCTCGTTTTTGCAAGCGTTGGATCGCCCGTTCGCAGCTGTCTAAATCCGCTAATGCCAATTCCGTATTGATAATGTCAATGTCGTCCGCAGGATTAATTTTGCCTGCCACATGCACAATGTCATCATTTTCAAAACAACGTACCACGTGTCCGATAGCATCGGTTTCACGAATATTGGCTAAAAATTTGTTGCCTAAGCCTTCGCCTTTGCTTGCCCCTGCCACTAAGCCTGCAATATCCACAAATTCCATTGTGGTTGGTAATACCCGTTCAGGTTTGACAATTTCTGCCAACGCATCTAAGCGTGGATCAGGCATTGGCACCACGCCTGTGTTTGGCTCAATGGTACAAAACGGATAGTTCGCCGCTTCGATCCCTGCTTTGGTTAAGGCGTTGAAAAGCGTGGATTTGCCCACATTTGGCAAGCCTACAATACCACATTTAAATCCCATAATTTTTCCTTATTCTGCTTTAAAACTGTTTAATCGGTTAGTGGCTTTTACCACGCCGTCTTTGAATAATACGTCCACACAACGACTGGCTTCGTCAATGGCGGCGTTGATTTTTTCCTGATCTTTTGGAGCAGCTTTGCTTAATACATAACCCGCCACCAATTCTTTACTGCCAGGGTGATCAATGCCAATACGAATCCGATAGAAATTTTTGTTATTACCTAATACCGCAATAATATCTTTCAGCCCGTTATGCCCACCATGTCCGCCACCTTGCTTGATTTTGGCGACACCACAAGGCAAATCTAATTCATCATGCGCCACTAAAATTTGTTCAGGTTGAATACGAAAAAAATTGGCTAATGCACCCACCGCTTTACCGCTTAAATTCATAAACGTGGTTGGCACAAGCAACCAGACATCACCAAGTGCGGTGGAAATCTTGGCAGTTTTACCAAAATATTTGTTGTCGTCTTTCAGGCTGACATTATGACGGCAAGCAATTTCCATAACCAAATCTTCGCCAGCATTATGACGAGTTCCAGCATATTTCGCCCCAGGATTGCCTAATCCGACAATTAATTTGATTTCAGACATAGATGATTCCGTTAGTCAAAAATAAGGGGATATTATAGCGGAAAATTTGCGTTTTTACACGGTATTCCGATATGATGTTTTCGTATCCCAAAAAAACAAAAGGACTAAATCCTGTTCAATGACAGATTTAGTCCTTACCTTATGGAAGATTAATTAGAATTTATAACTTAAATTCCCTGTAATACGGCGTTCTGCACCGTAATAGCACCACCAATAACAGCTTGCAACGTAACGGCGATCAGCGACATTATCTACATTAACTTGCGCAGACCAATTTTTTGTAATGTTATAACGAGCCATTAAATCAATAATCGTTGCTTTAGGTAATTGGATCTGATTCTCGTTGACGCTATGTGTGATATAACGCACACCAGCACCAACGGTTAAACCATTTAAGAAACCACTATCAAAGCTATAAGCTGTTTTAGCGGCTAACACATTGGTAGGAATCATTGCATTACGCGTTTTTTCCCCCGTAGTATTGCTTTTTTCTTCTGATTTTGTATAGGTATAAGCCAAGGTTGCATTCCAATTTTGAGTTAAATTGACATCAGCTTGGATTTCCAACCCTTTACGATAAGTCGGGTTTGGGTTACTTGCGGTCATATTTCCCCAATAATCAGGGCCAAATGTCAATGCGCCTAAATCTTTCGCTCTGAATCCAGCAACAGAAATCGTTCCATCCAACCAAGTTGGTAAATATTTCAAACCTAATTCATATTGACGAGTAATTTGTGGATCATATAATTCTGTGTTTCCGCTTAAACCAAGTGGCACACTGAACGATTCGCTATAACTGAAATAAGGGTTTAAACCAAATGGCGATTCATACATAAAAGAGGCATTGTATGAAGTATGGTTATTTTTAACCGCTTTGATACTCGCATATTGTTCTGAACGATCGTGTCGAATGCCAAAACCTAAAATATAATGTTCCGCAAAACGAGCGGTATCTTGTAAATAGAAACCTAGCTGACGTGATTTAATCTTAATGTGGTCTGAACTCAGATTTTGAGGCTGATTCCAACCCACTGATGGATTGAAAATATTAGTTGGGGTTGTTGAATCATAACCATATATCGCATCCAGTTTATTATGATTATAATCGGTACCCACAACTAAGGTATTTTTTAGCCAATCATTATCATAATTCCAAGTGATGTAGTTATTGGTTGTGTGAGAAATGATTTTTCCATCATTAAATGTCGTGCCACGACCAATAGAATAATCCGCTGCAGGATTACCAGGATAGATATATGCACTACGGTGGAAATTATCAATATGACGATAAACATAGCTTGAATTAAAGTTCAAACCGTTGCCAAAGTCGTGGCTAAATTCATAACCAATGCTATATTGACGGTTGGTTTCTGTATCATTAACAGGGTCGCCTAGGTTGGTATTGCGATCAATATAGCCATTCGCCGTTGGTTTTACTGTACCCAACAATGGGAAGTAATTATTACTCGGCACGCCATGATCACGTTGATAGCTAGTTAATAAAGTGAAATGGGTTTTATCGCTCATATCCCAAGTCAAGGTTGGAGCAATATAAAGCGTGCCATTGTCTGTTCCTTCTAAGTCACCCTCACGGTGTAAATAGCTCGCCACCACTCGATAACGCAGGCTTTCATCTTCGCTGATTTTACCTGTGTAATCCGCACCAAAGCCGTATTGGTTATGGCTACCTAACGTGGTTTTAAATTCGCCGTGACCGATATTTTCTTTGTGAGCCCGTTTAGTCACATAGTTAATTAAACCGCCCGCATAGGCTGAACCAAAGGTTTGGGAATCTGCCCCTTTAGTGATTTCAATGGCTTCTAAACCGAAACTGTCCACATAAGGAGTGAAGAATCCATAGCTAAAGGTTGGCAAGCCGTTGACTGCTTGGGAGACTTCCGCACCACGCACTCTAAACCAGTTGGTATTGGTGTCGTTACCATAAACTTGGTTGGCGAAGCCTGCTTGATAGCGAGCGATTTCATCGACTTTGTCCACATTTTGGCTGTCAAGTTCATTGCGAGTGACTGCCACAGCCGATTTTGCTTGGTGGAATGGCACTTCGCCCATACGGAACATTGAGCCGTCTGTGACTACATCAATTTGATCCAGTTGATCGGTTTTTTGATCCGCCGCTATGGCAGTACCTGCCATACCAATTAGTACTAATTGGGCTGCTGCTGAATAAACAAAGGTTTTTTTCATTTTACTTTCCTTTTAAAGTTAGGTTACATTTTACGCATCATCACTAAGAAATAACTGCCGCCCAGTAGGGTTGCCATCAGACCGGCAGGAATTTCATAAGGGAATAAGATTTGACGACCGAGCCAATCGGCAACAATCATCACCGTTGCCCCCAATAACACCGCACCACTTAGTTGCGCTTTGGGTTTGTGCCAACCGAAGAAGTGAGCCAGATGAGGGGCGAGCAAGCCCACGAAACTCAGCGTCCCAATGAGCAAGGTTGAAGCAGCGATTAACACCGCAGAAAATAGCATTAAAATCCACCGCACTTTGGCTAAATTTAAGCCTAGGGCTTGAGCGGTCGGGTCTTGCAACGCCAGCAAAGATAGCCAGCGGTGCAAAGGTAAACTGAATAAAAATAACAGCAACGCCAACAATAGCGAGCCAATGGCTAAGGCGGGCGTAGCTTGATAGGTGGATCCTGATGTCCACGCCAATAATTGTTGCCATTTGTAATCGCCCGATGCTAGCACTAAACGTTGTACCGCATCAAACAAGGCGGCAATGCTAATCCCTGTTAATAGCACTTTTTCGGGCAATAATTGGTGGCGTAAATTCAGCCCAATAATCAAGCTCAACACCAACAATGCCCCGATCACGCCAGCCAGCCAAAATTGCCCTTGGGTTGGGGCAGCAACGAAAAAGATCACTAATAAAATACCAAACGCCGTTCCCGAGGTAATGCCCAATAATTCAGGGCTTGCCATTGGGTTATGGCTTAAACGTTGTAATAACGTGCCAGCCACAGCGAGCATAATGCCAGCGGAAATAGCGACCACTACGCGTGGATAACGCAAGGATAAAAGTGCCGTATTCCATTGCCAACCTTGCGAAGATTTGCCAAAGAGTAACGCCACAAAAATGGCGAATAACATCAAGCTCAACAGCAAAACTGCGGTGAATTTTGCGGCAGTTTTGTGGCGAGCGATTGCGTCATTTTGTCCTTGCAAACGTCCGTTATGTTTCATATTAAACATTAACCACAGCAATAACGGCGTGCCAAGTAAGGCAGTGAAAGCCCCCGTTGGCAGTTGGGTATGCCAATAATAGTCAATCAGTTGCAAAATGAGATCGGTGATTAACAGCAACATCGCCGCTAAATAAGCAGAAAGCACTAAGCGAGAACGCAAATTGGTCAGAGCAAATTGTCGCACGAGGCTCGAGGCTGCCAAGCCAATAAACCCTAACATACCCACACGGCTGACCACGATGGCAACTAAAAAAGCAGAAATCACCACACCTGCAAAACGAATCAGATTGACGGGTACGCCCAAACTTTGGGCATTGCTGTCATTTAAGGTCAGAATTTGCAATGGGCGGAGTAATAACGCCGTGCAGACAACGGCTAACCCTAATTGCCACAGCAACTGCAAGCTATCATACCAACTTTCTTGCACTAAGGATCCCGCTCCCCACAACAATAAACCACGGCTTTCTTCGGGGTAAAATAACATTAACACAGCGGAAAATGAGCCTAAATACAGGTTGACCACAAGCCCTGCCAAAATCATTAATAACGGGGATAAGGTTTGTCGCCACGCCAACAGGAAAACTAACGCCAAGGCGGATAATGCCCCAATCAGTGCGATAAGCACCGATCCGAGCGAGAGAAACTGCGGTGCAAAAATGGCGAGAATAAATAAGGCAAATTGCGATCCTGAGCTAACCGCAAGGGTATTATCCGATGCCAGCGGATTGTTAATCACTTGCTGTAATAAGGTGCTGGCTAAACCCAATGCCGCCCCAGCTAAGATTGCCATTGCCAATCGGGGCAAGGTGTAGTTGCGATAAAGCAGTGTCGCAAATTCCTCTGAGTTTAATTGCAATAGGGAAAGCCAACTGAGCAATAAAAGTGCCATGAAAAAAAGTACGATGGAAAAAAGGGCGATATTCAGTGTTTTTACCATGATTCACCGCCTTGTTTTAATCCTTGGGCTAAACGTTCGGCAAAAATACGAGCCGATGGCAATGCACCAAATGTCCAAGTGGCAGGCAAAATTAACGGATCTTTTGACAAACTCAACTGTTGCCACAGGGAATTATATTGCAATGCTTTTTCTACATTCGCAGGGTGGGGCTTCACCACAATTAATCGGGTGTTGGCAGGCAATTTGGCGAGTTCGGTAATCGCCAAATTTTCCGATCCCCATAGACCACCAGTCTGTTGCCAAGCATTGCTAAACCCCAATTTTTCAATTACCGCACCAAATAAACTACGGCGACCATAAAAGCGTAAATGGCGAGCGTCAATAAATTGCACGATCGCTAATGGGCGTTGTTGATAGGATTCAAGCTCGGTTTTAAGCTGTTCAAAATAAGCAAAAGTTTGTTCAATCAATTTTTCGGCGTTTTCCGATTGCGAAATTAACGCACCGATTTGTCGGGTGGCATATTGCATATTTTGCCAAATATCGCCGTCTTGATAAAAATTGACTAAATGGGTGGGGGAGAGCGGTTGTAGGCTTTCGCTTAAATTGGCAAAGAAATTGCTGTTGATAAACATCTCCACCTTGATTTGCGACAGCATTTCTTTATTCGGTTGCATCCGCAAACCCAAATCAAGGGTGCTTGCAGGCAGTTTTGGCTCACCGACCCAACGTTGATAACTCGGTTTATCGCCAATCGCCACAGGGGGATTATCCAAGGCGATCAGGGTTTCTGCTACCGTCCAATCTAATGTGGCAACAGGTATTTGAGCAAAAACCTTTAAGCTCAATAAGGAAATAAACAGGCTTTTTAATAAGATTTTTAGCATTGCATTTCGCCTTAATAAAAAACCACAGGGGCTTGCGTATTAGGGTGAGCGATAACATTTAATTGCAAACCATAAATTTGTTGTAAAGAATCAGGGGTAATGAGTTGTTCAGGCGTGCCTTGAGCCAACAGTTTGCCTGAATGTAAGGCGATCAATTCATCACAAAATGCCGCCGCTAAATTCACATCGTGGATCACGATTACCACGCCTAAACCCAACTCTCGGCTGAGTTTTTTGATAAGCTGCATCACTTCCACTTGATGAGCAATATCTAACGCTGCCAAGGGTTCATCAAGCAATAAAAAACGGCTTTGTTGAGCCAACAACATCGCCAGCCAAATGCGGGAACGTTCGCCACCTGATAGCACATCAATTTGTTGATCGGCGAATTTTTCCGTATGAGTTAAAACTAAGGCATTTTGCACCGCAGTTTGATCCTGCTGTGGATTGCTTTTTAACAAACCATTCCACGCATAACGTCCAAGAGCGATTAATTCTCTGGCGGTGAGTTGGGTGTTGGTGGGCAAATGTTGTGGCAAATACGCCACTTCACGGGCAAATTCACGACTGCCCCAATGTTCAATAGCCTGATTATTAAGTAGAATTTTCCCTGATGAAGATTTTTGTTGGCGAGCCATTAATTTGATTAAGGTGGATTTTCCAGACCCATTGTGTCCAATTAAGCCATACACTTTGCCGAGCTCAAATTGTAAGGAAATCGGGGAAAGCAGTTGACGAATGCCCGTGGCAGTGGGAATGGCGAATGATACCTGATCTAATTGAAACACAAAAATCCTAACAGAAAAACCCGAAATAAAGGTTGAGCATTTTAGTTGGGTTTTGTATGAAATGCAAACGATTTTTATTAGATATTTTATTATGTCTATAAGAAAATCCTAAGAAAGCATTTTTACCGCTTTCTTAGGATAAATACATTACGGTCGCACACCCAACGTATGGCAAATCGCATAAGTCAATTCGCTACGATTTAAGGTATAAAAATGGAAATCGTTCACGCCCTCACGAGAAAGCACACGCACCATGTCTATTGCCACACTGGCAGCAACTAGATTACGAGTAGTTTGATCTTCATCTAAGCCCTCATACATCTTAGCCAACCAACTTGGGATTCTCACATTGGTGACACTCGACATTTTTTGTAACTGTTTGAAATTCGTCACCGGCAAAATACCCGGTACAATTTCGGCATCAATCCCAATGGAGGCGCAACGATCACGGAAACGTAAATAGCTTTCCACATCAAAGAAAAATTGGGTAATCACATGATTTGCCCCTGCGTCAATTTTGCGTTTTAAATTAATCAAATCTGCTTGCGCAGATTTTGCCTCTGGGTGTACTTCAGGATAGGCTGCCACGGAAATATCAAAATCGGCCACATCACGCAATAACGCCACTAAATCTGAGGCATAAAATGGCTTTTTCTCGTAGCCTTTGGGTTCATCACCACGCAATGCCACAATGCGGCGAATACCACTGTCCCAGTAGTCTTTGGCAATTTGGCGCAGTTGTTCAGGCGTGGCATCAATGCCTGTTAAATGGGGCGCCGCCTCTAAGCCCGTTTGTTGTTTGATACTTTTCACAATGCTGTGTGTGCGGTCTCGCTCGCCTGAATTGGCCCCATAAGTGACTGAGACAAATTTCGGGTTGAGGGTTTTCAAACGGTGAATAGATGCCCACAAAGTTTCTTCCATTTTTTCGGTTTTCGGGGGGAAAAACTCAAAGGAAACGTTAATTTTGCCGTCTAAATCAGCGATATGTTGGTTTAATGTATCAATTTCTTTGGCGTAGCTCATGATTTCACTCCTGTTATCCACATTCCATTAATGTGTTTCATGAGATATAAAGTAAAGCAATCATAAACATGCGTCAATTTCAAAAAATTCACTTTTTTTATGAATTGAATTCATATAAGTGTTATTTGTAGTCACCTCACAAATTCGCTATACTTTCACCAGATAAATGCACTCATTGGGAACCTCATGAATAAAAAAATTAAATTCTTACTCCGCTTTTCTACGGTCGCCCTCGTGGTAGGGATTGCGGCGCAATTTTATACCAATTATCAAATCGATCAGACCATTAGCAAATTTCCTTACCAGTTAAAAGATCAATTTAATATTAACATCACTGAAAGTAACAGCGATTTTTTCACTCGGGATTTGACCTTTAGTCTTGAGCAAGCGGAGCAAAAAACCGATTTTATGCACACAAAATTAACCGCACTTCCGTTGATGATTAGTGCGGAATCGGAATTTAATCCAACCTTGATTAAAAAATTAAATGAGCAATTAAATATCACCATTGATAAAAACACCATTACCAGTCAATTTTCGGTGTTTAGTGATGGGTTAAGCTCTCGTATGCTGACCGAATTTCGTGATGGCACCAATAAATCACAAACCTTAGACACGGAACTTTCCTACGATATTCAATCTAAATCCATTGCGTTACAAACGGAATTGTCTGGTTTCAACTATGATAAATTGTTGAAAATCACGGAGTTGAAAGGCAATTTTTTATTAACCACGCTTAGCGATAATTTATATGATTTAATCAGTGCGGACGTCAAAACCAAAAAAATTGATATCAATTTATTAGACGGGGATAATACCCATATTGGTCTGGTCAAAGGGCATTATATTATTCATAAAAAGATCGCCGAACAGGGCTATGATTTAAATCAGCAGCTCAATCAACAGGGGATTTATCTGTCGAACAGAAACACAAAATCTGATGACGATAAAGTGCGGGCCGAAAATGTGGCATTTTCCATTAATCGTCAAGGGATCCCCTCGCATATTTCGCTACCTGAGCAGTTAAAACAGCTACAATCTGAGCAATTTAATTTAACCGAATTAACCAAACAATTTTTTGATTTTGTTTATAATAATCAAAAAATGGACAGCAAACTTTCAGTAGAACGGTTTATTTTGCCTGAAAATGAAAAGGCGATTTTGGATGCCAAAGAAAGCCAGTTTGTTTTTGCCTCTGACCATCAAAATAAACAAGATGCTACATTAACCTTTAATGCCAATGTGAAAAATCTGACACTCAATCAAGACGAGGATTTTGCCTTGTCTAGCACAAATTTTGCCACGGAAAACAAAATTGCCCATTTTAATGTGGACGATTATGTGGCATTTTTAATCCAATATTTGCCTACCAGTTTACAAAACAAACAAGCGCCACAAAAAGATCACCCGAAATTTTTGGCGGATTTAACCAAACTGGCGGAAAATACCCATTTCCAATTAGAAAGTGCGGTGAAAACGCAGGCTATTTCGGTAAAAGATCAGGGAACCGCTGACAATGTGCAATTAACCTATCGTACTGATGTCAAAAAAGATCTGTTGGCGACGCAATATCATGTGTCGTTGGATAAACTGGCATTGAATGAAGAACAGTTACAGTTCAGTAAATTGCGCTTAGATCTCCCCACAGAAGAATTACTGACGCCTCATTTTAAGCAAGCCTATTTGTGCCAATTCTACGCTGCTATCTGTGTCACGCATTTATCCATGGAGAGCTATCTAAAAACCGCCACACCTTATTGGGAAACGCCAATCAAAGTGTCCAACGCTACGATTTCCGCCAACCTTGACACCTATCCGACAGCGAGCAAAGCCATGCCAGTCAATGCCAATCTCAGCGCAGAGTTGCCACAAGGTTATTTAGGGATCTTGCTTGGTAATCGAGAAAACAGCCGAGTGAAATTGGATATGACCGTGGCGGAAGATATGGCAAAAGGCGAAAAACCACAAACCGACTTTTGGCAGTATGCAGTGCCTGCCGTACAAGAACTTTTTGAATTAAAAGATGGTAAATATCATCTTGATTTTCAATTAGATAATGGCAATATGCTATTTAATGGCAAACCGTTTGATGCGGATCTGGTGGATTAAGAAAACCGTAAAACAGGCGATCAAACAGGAAACGCTCTCCCCCGTTTCCTGTTTTTTATTCCGTCAATTTTTCTAAGCCAAAATGTCGATAAGTATGGCTTGTAGCAATGCGTCCCCTTGGCGTACGTTGCAAAAAGCCTTGTTGGATTAAATACGGCTCCAAGACATCTTCAATGGTATCCCGTTCCTCTCCAATGGCGGCGGCAATATTGTCCAACCCCACGGGACCGCCGTCAAAACGTTCAATAATCGAGGTTAAGAATTTGCGATCCAAATAATCAAAACCGGCCTGATCAATATCTAACATAGACAATGCTGCATGGGCAATATCCGCAGAAATCACACCGCGGTTTTTGACATCTGCATAATCACGCACACGACGTAATAGACGGTTGGCAATCCGTGGCGTCCCTCTCGAACGGCGAGCAATTTCAAGGGCGGCGGATTCGGATAATTCCAGATTTAAATACTTCGCACTGCGTGACACGATAAAGGTTAAATCCTCCACCGAATAAAATTCCAAGCGTTGCACAATACCAAAACGATCACGCAATGGCGACGTGAGCGATCCTGCTCTTGTGGTTGCCCCAATCAAAGTAAAGGGTGGTAAATCCAATTTAATAGAACGTGCAGCGGGGCCCTCGCCAATCATAATATCCAGTTGATAATCTTCCATGGCAGGATATAACACTTCTTCAATGGCGGGCGACAGTCGGTGAATTTCATCAATAAACAACACATCATGGGGTTCAAGATTGGTGAGCATGGCCGCCAAATCCCCCGCTTTTTCTAGCACAGGGCCGGATGTGGTGCGGATATTGACGCCTAATTCATTGGCGACAATATTTGCTAGCGTGGTTTTGCCCAACCCTGGTGGACCAAACACCAACAGGTGATCCAAGGCATCTTGGCGTAATTTTGCCGCTTGAATAAAAATCTCCATTTGCGACCGTACTTGCGGCTGCCCCACGTAATCTGCCAACAATTTAGGGCGAATAGCACGATCCACCGCTTCGTCATCTAATTTTGCTACGCCACTGATCAGGCGATCTGCTTCAATCATGTTCTATCTCACTTACAACGCTGCTTTTAAGGCTTCACGAATTAATTGTTCAGAAGAAAGATCGGATTTTGCCACTTTTTTCACCATTTTTTCTGCGTCCGTTGGTTTATAACCCAATGCAATAAGTGCAGAAACGGCATCTTCAGCAGCAACATTTTCCGCTGAAGAACCTCGTTCAACGGCAGGTAAATGCGAGCTTTCCACAAAGAAATCCCCTTGCCCCACGCCTTTAAATTTACCTTTCAATTCCACCAACAGGCGCTCTGCCGTTTTCTTACCTACACCGGGGATTTTCACCAATTTAGATAATTCTTCATATTCAATGGCATACGCAAAATCCGCCACTGACATCGCGGATAAAATCGCCAAGGCTAATTTCGGCCCGACGCCATTGGTTTTAATTAATTCACGGAATAAACTGCGGTCAGATTTATGCGAAAATCCAAACAACAAATGCGCATCTTCACGTACCACAAAATGGGTAAACAAAGTGCAATCTTGCCCCAATTCAGGTAAGTCATAAAAACTGGTCATGGGCAACAGCAATTCATAGCCTACCCCTTGCACGTCTAGCAAAATTTCAGGGGGATGTTTTTCAATAAGTTTACCTTGTAAGCGACCGATCATTGTTGTTTCCGTTGTTGAAAAAATTTTGGGTTATTATACTAAAAACTGAATAAAAGAACAGTTAAATTTTCAACCGAAATCGCCCACGGCTATAACGAGTGCGTAAAAGTGCGGTGTATTTTTCACGAGTTTCGGTGGGTTGAGCGGTTTGGGAGATGTGCAAACTATGTTGAATGGTGTGCGCATGGGTAATTGCAATAGCTAAGGCGTCAGCCGCATCCGCTTGAGGTTTGTCGGAAAGTTTTAATAAACGGGTAACCATATCTTGCACTTGCACTTTATCAGCGGAGCCAATACCCGTCACGGTTTGCTTGACTAAACGAGCGGCATATTCAAATACCGGTAAATCTTGATTAACCGCAGCCACAATGGCGGTACCACGAGCTTGACCGAGTTTTAACGCAGAATTGGGATTTTTCGCCAAAAAGACTTCTTCAATAGCAAACATATCAGGCTGGAATTGGGTAATAATTTCCGTCACGCCCGCATAAATACGTTTTAAGCGGGTCGGCATATCGTCCACTTGGGTACGAATAGCGCCAGAACCAAGATATTCTAATGTGCGTCCAGTTTGTCGAATTACCCCATATCCGGTCACTCTGGAACCGGGGTCAATGCCTAATATAATTGCCATATTGTCCTACAAAATAAAATGGGTGGAGTTTAATCCCCACCCAATTATCATAACCGATTTCAATTATTTATTTAATCGTTTTGTTGCTGTTTTATTCACATTACAAAGTTTCGCTAAGATTTGATCGGATTCGGCGCCTTTTTTGAGGAAATGAATCGCATCAACCCCGTTGAAATTATCTAAAGTTAAACCCGTATCCACATTCCATTCATACTTATCTGAAACGAATGAAACCGTATCTTTGCTGTTATCATCACGTGCTAATGATACTTTTAATGCTTTTTTGCCTTTACCTAAACGTACGCTAACTGCACGAGGATCGTTATTTTCAAAGGCATAAGTGGCCGTAACGACTTTACCGGATTGGCAACGATACACCACCGATTTATTTACCGTTGGTACTTTTTGTACTTTGACTTGTGCGGTACCATCAATATTTTTTGCAATTTCAGCGGCTTGTGTATTGGCCGTATTTGCGGCTTGCTCCATGGCTTGCGCTTGTTTTTCTGCTTGTGCAACGGCCATTTCCTGTTCAGTTGGGCCAGAAGAACAAGCGGCTAACACCGCAGCAGCACAGATTGCAGGAATAAATTTAATTAATTTCATAAAATCTCCTTAAATAAAATAAAAGCAAAGTCTTGTTCAAAAAGACAGCTTTATCCTAGCATATCAAACCTGATAAGACAAATTTATCTTAAAGTAAGGCGGCGACTTCATCACTGATTTCGGCATTGTGATACACGTTTTGTACATCATCACAATCTTCTAACATATCAATTAAACGCAATAATTTCGGGGCATTTTCCGCATCAAGATCCACCGTGGTTGATGGAATCATGGTCACTTCCGCATTCTCAATTTTAAAGCCTGCTTTTTCAATGCCATCACGCACATCACCGAGATCTTCCCATGCCGTATAGATTTCAAAAGAACCATCCTCTTGCGCTTGAATATCGTCCGCACCGGCCTCAATCGCCGCCTCAGTTAGCGCATCTTCATCCCCTGAAGCAATTAAGATCAAGCCTTTTTTGCTGAATAAATAACCGACTGAACCCTCAGTTCCTAAGTTACCACCACATTTAGTAAAACTTGGGCGAACTTGGGAAATGGTGCGGTTGGCGTTATCGCTCAAACATTCGACCATCACTGCTGTGCCACCCGGTCCATAGCCCTCATACACTTTGGTTTCCATATTGGTGTCATCACCACCGCCCACGCCACGTTCAATGGCACGGTTAATGGTGTCACGGGTCATATTGCTAGAAAGTGCTTTATCCACTGCTGCACGTAAACGAGGATTCGTGCCGACATCTCCGCCACCAATTTTTGCAGCGGTGACTAATTCACGGATTAATTTAGTAAATACTTTACCACGTTGTGCATCTTGTGCGGCTTTGCGGTGTTTGATGTTAGCCCACTTACTGTGTCCTGCCATTTGTATGTTTCCTTTTTATTTTTTAAGTTGTCTATTTTATTCGTTATATCGGATTTCGCCGATGGCGACTTACTTTTCTTTGCTTGTACAAAGAAAAGTAAGCAAAAGAAAGTACACCCCGACTTCAGCGCTTTTCCTTGCTTATGGGGATTTTGCTTAACGGAAAGTTTTGAACTCGCTTCGCTCAAACATGCAAAACTTTCCTACAAAATACCCCAACGCAAGGGCGGTTCAGACGGGGCCCCATTACTGATCTTTTTAAAATCAGTTTCCCTATATTCTTCCCCTCTCCCTTTGGGAGAGGGCTAGGGTGAGGGTTCTATGTTATTAAATATTTTTCTATTGCCTGCCGATTATTCGGTGATTTAGTGAGTTCGGCAGCTTGTTTAGGTTCTAACCATTGATAAGCAAGATGTTCCGTTAATTGGGGAACTCGCTCATCTGGTAGCGCCAACAAAAACCAATGCTCTTTGCAATGGGTCACATTCGGGGCATATTTATACCGAAAATGCGGGAAAATTTCAAATGTTATCCATTCGTTGCAGTCAAAAAGTGCTAAATTTTCCGCTTTGATGTCAATGCCTGTTTCTTCTAATACTTCTCGAATAGCCGTTTGTTCGGGCGTTTCGTTCTCTGCTAAAGATCCTGTTACCGATTGCCAAAAATCAGGATCGTCTTGGCGTTGGAGCATTAAGACCTTGCCTGTATTTTGGGCGTAGATGACTACTAAAACGGAAATAGGATTTTTGTATGGCATAAAAAAATTAATTACCCAACCAATAACCAAACAAACCAGCCGCTAAAATCCACCCACAGGATGATTTATTAGATTTATTTGTAGTTTGAGTAGTTTCTAGCCATTCATTAAAAGCATCTACTTCTTTCTCTGCATCAATATTAATCAGGGGATTATTATCATCTATTTCTAAATTTCTAAGAATCTTTTTTAAATTCCGAGATAATTCTCTCATCGGCTTTTCTAAAATGGCAGAGAACAAGATCTGTCCCGTTTCTAACCCAATAGGGAAAGGGGATTCCCAAAATTCTTTATAACCATTTGCCATACTTTGAGCCAGATGCTGTAAATCCCAAGCATCCAATTGAATATTGGGATCAGAAAGTTCATCAATCGCATCTGAATATTCTCTTGCACTCGCAATTGCACTGTCAATATCGTAATGAGGAATACCAATAGGTTCTGGACGGTTAAGCAATGCTTCATCCAAAATATCTATCACTGGTTGTAAATCATCAGAATTTAAATTAAATGTTGGCATATTCTTACCTATAACCAAATATCCAAAAACAATCCCACTCTATTTGTGGGATTGTTTTAATTAAAATCTACTCCGCTTTCACCACACTCACAGCCAATTCCGCCAACGCCTGCGGATTCGCAAAACTCGGGGCATCCGTCATCAAGCACGCTGCTGCGGTGGTTTTCGGGAATGCAATCACATCACGGATATTTTCGGTTCCTGTCAACAACATCGTTAAACGGTCTAAACCGAATGCTAATCCTGCGTGTGGTGGGGTGCCAAATTTTAACGCATCTAATAAGAAACCAAATTTTTCACGTTGATCTTGTTCGTTAATGCCCAAAATACGGAATACGGTTTGTTGCATTTTCGGGTCGAAAATACGCACCGAGCCACCGCCTACTTCGTAACCGTTGATCACCATATCATAGGCGTTTGCTACGGCACTGGTTGGATCGGCCTCAAGTTGTTCTGGGCTGAAATCTTTTGGTGAGGTGAATGGATGGTGCATGGCGGCTAAATTGCCCTCTTCATCCCGTTCAAACATTGGGAAATCAATCACCCAAAGCGGTTGCCATTCGTTTAGGCGAGTTAAGCCGAGATCACGACCGAGTTTTAAGCGTAATGCACCCAATGCGTCGGTGGTAGTTTGCCATTTGTCGGCACCGAAGAAGATAATATCACCCGTTTCGGCTTTCACACGATCTAAAATCGCTTTTAATACCTCTTCCGATAAGAATTTCGCAATCGGGCTTTGCACGCCGTCTAGTCCTGCGTTAATGTCATTGACTTTTAACCACGCCAAGCCTTTCGCACCATAAATACCGACAAATTGAGTATATTCATCAATTTGTTTGCGAGTAATGGTTGAGCCGTTTGGTACACGAATCGCTGCCACTCGTCCGCCTTTATCGTTGGCTGGGGTTTTAAATACGCTAAATTCCACATCACGCACAAGGTCGGAAATAGTGACCATTTCTAACGGGTTACGCAAATCAGGTTTGTCTGAACCGAAACGTTCCATAGCCTCCTGCCACGTCATCACAGGGAATTTGCCTAAATCCACATTGATGGTGTTGAGCCATAAACCATGGATCAATTCTTCCATAATCGCACGCACTTCAGGGGCAGTTAAGAAACTGGTTTCCACATCGATTTGGGTAAATTCAGGTTGACGATCCGCACGCAAATCTTCATCACGGAAACATTTCACAATTTGATAATAGCGGTCAAAACCTGACATCATCAGTAACTGTTTGAATAATTGCGGTGATTGTGGCAACGCATAGAATTTGCCTTTATGCACACGGCTTGGTACGAGATAGTCTCTTGCACCCTCTGGCGTGGCTTTGGTCAACATTGGAGTTTCAATATCTAAGAAACCGTGTTCGTCCATAAAACGACGCACGAAACTGGTGATCTTGGCACGAGTTTTTAAACGTTCCGCCATTTCAGGTCGGCGTAAATCTAAATAACGGTATTTTAAGCGTTGTTCTTCGGTGTTATTTTGGTTGAAGTCTAACGGCAATACGTCTGATGCGTTATAAATAGACAACTCGTGAGCCAAAATTTCCACTTCGCCCGTTGCCATATTTTTGTTAATTTGATTATCAGGGCGAGCAATCACTTCACCTTTGATTTGAATACAAAATTCGTTACGCAGGCTGGCAGCTTGCTCTAAGGCTTGTGGATATTTCGGGTCAAAACAGACTTGCACAACGCCTTTCACATCACGCATATCAATAAAAATCAATCCACCTAAATCACGGCGTTTATTCACCCAACCGCTTAATGTCACTTGTTGTCCGATATTGTCACGGTTTAATGCACCGCAATAATGTGTACGCATCATATTCTGTTTTCCTTAAAATTATTTTTTAAACATAATCGGTAAATTATAGCTGAAAAAAAATAAAACTTCTTCTAAAAAATGAGAGTTTGTTGAGGTTTCATTTTACCCCCTATTTTGCCCCTCAAAAAACCAAATTTTGTGATCTTGATTCCAAAATTGAAATCAAACGCTTGTCGTCATTCTCGTTCATACATAATATCCAATGACGATAAACAACTAAATGGAGATAAGATGATTGAGCTATTAAATTTATTCAAACTACCCATCGAAAAAGAAACCCTAGAGTCTTGGATAAAGATTATAGAAGATATTGCAAAAGTTGCTATATTGGCTCTGCCTGTGGTAATATTCGGGCAAGGTGATAGCATATTTAAAGTATCTAGCAGTATTGGATTAGTAGTTATCATTTACTTTCTATTGCTAGCTGGGCGCTATATTCGCCAATATAAATTTCGTTTACAGGGGGAGTAATCTATGTGGCTAACGATTGGTATTTGGGTTCTCGCTTTTATGTCAATGGCGATATGTGGTTTTGCGATTTATGCCTTGAAATCATTGCCTGAGCAAAAAAATAAATAACATATGAATAAAGACCGAATTTTCTCCGCCCCCATTGAAAAACTAGGCGATTTTACCTTTGATGAAAACGTGGCGGAAGTGTTTCCTGATATGATTCAACGCTCCGTGCCGGGCTATTCTAATATCATTACAGCTATCGGCATGTTGGCAAATCGTTTTGTCACGGCGAATAGCCATGTCTATGATTTAGGTTGTTCTCGTGGCGCAGCGACACTTTCTGCTCGCCGAAATATTCAACAGCCAAACGTGAAAATTATCGGTGTGGATAATTCACAGCCGATGGTGGAACGTTGCCGTCAGCATATTCAAGCCTATCATAGCGAGATTCCAGTAGAAATTTTGTGTGATGATATTCGCAATATCAAGATTGAAAATGCTTCTATGGTGATTTTAAATTTCACCTTGCAATTTTTACCACCTGAAGATCGTCAAACCTTGTTGGAAAAAATCTATCAAGGCTTAAACCCAAATGGCGTGTTGGTGTTGTCAGAAAAATTTCGCTTTGAAGATGAAAACGTGGATAATTTGCTAATTGATTTACATCATCAATTTAAACGTGCCAACGGTTATAGCGAATTAGAAGTGAGCCAAAAACGCACCGCACTTGAAAATGTTATGCGACCTGATACGGTTAGCACCCATAAAGTGCGGTTAAAAAATATTGGATTTTCACAGGTGGAATTGTGGTTCCAGTGTTTTAATTTTGGTTCTATGGTGGCGGTGAAATAGTCCGCATACCAATAACCCCGTACTTACGTATGGGGCTAAGCATGGTTACGCCACGCCGTGGCTAATGCTAGAAAAATCGTAGCCTTGTACGTCACTGCAAGGCAAACAAAAACGCTGAATAATAACTTATTCAGCGTTTTTCTTCTTTATCGGCATTGACTATTTGTCAAATGAACCTTTGTCCTCGAGTTTTGTCACCACTTTGACACTAAGCCAAACGGTGGCTAAAACACCAATTACCCAAGCTGCATATACCATTGTAATTCTCCTTTTTAGTATGCTGTCGTTTTGTTTTCTTCGATGTATTTCGCATCGATACGACCGAACATTTTGTAGTATGACCAAATGGTGTAAGACAAGGCAATTACCACAAACACTAATGCAAAGTAGAACATTAAGGTTAAGGTTAAGTGACTTGATGTTGAATCCCACATCAATAAGCTCATATCAGGATGCGTAATGGATGGCATCACAAATGGGAACATAGACACACCACAGCTCACGATCACACCCAACATGGTTAATGATGAGAAGAAGAACGCAAAGCCAGAGCGGTTCGCTTTAGAGGCGGCGATATTTAATAACGCTCCAATCACTGCAATGGCAGGGAAAATATACAATACTGGTAAGTCATTGTAATTTCTGAACCATGCACCGGTTTCAAGCACCACGGTTTTGCCTAATGGTGAAGACACCGCATTGTGGTCAATCACGCTCGTTACAATGAAACCATCTTTGAATAATAACCATACACCTGCAAGCACGAATGTCACTAAGGTGGCGAAAGCCCCCACTTGTGATACGGCTCTTGCACGGTTGCGTAATTCGGCAGTGGTTTTCATTTGTAACCAAGCCGCCCCTTGTGTGGTTAACATAGATAAGCTAATTAAGCCACAAAGTAACGCAAATGGATTTAATAATTCAAAGAATCCGCCGGTGTATTTGATTTGCATAATGTCGTTGAATTCAAATGGCACGCCTTGTAATAAGTTACCAAAGGCCACACCGAACACTAATGACGGCACAAAACCACCAATGAATAACCCTGCATCCCATGCTTTACGCCACGTTGGATTATCGATTTTCGCACGATATTCTAAGCCCACAGGACGGAAGAATAAGGCAGCTAGAACCAAAATCATAGCAATATAAAAGCCTGAGAAAGACACGGCATAAACGATTGGCCATGCGGCGAACATTGCGCCCCCTGCGGTTAATAACCAGACTTGGTTACCGTCCCAGTGCGGTGCAATGGTGTTCAACATAACACGTTTTTCAACTTCTTTTTTACCGGTGAATGGTAATAAGGTTAATACGCCCATATCGAAACCGTCTGTGACACAGAAACCGATTAACAATACGAGGATAAGAATCCACCAAATAAAGCGTAGAATTTCATAATCAATCATCGTCTAACTCCTACTTATTTAGTTGATTGCTCAAAATAATAGCGACCTGTTTTTAATGCACTTGGGCCAAGACGACCATATTTGAACATTAAATACATTTCTGCGACTAAGAAAATAGTATAAAGCGCACAGATCAAGCCAATGGAGAACCAAAGATCACCCGTACCTAATGATGAGTTGGCCACACCAACAGGTAACACATCTTGAATCGCCCAAGGTTGACGACCATATTCGGCTAAGAACCAACCACATTCAATGGCAACCCATGGCAATGGTAAGCCCCATAATAAACCACGGAGCAATAAGCCACTTTTCTCGGTTTTATTACGCCATGCTTGAACAAAGGCACCTAAGATTAATAAACCAATCACACCCGCAAGACCTGACATCACACGGAATGACCAGAATAATGGGGTGACATTTGGAATACTGTCGGCAGCGGCTGCTCGGATTTGGCTTTCAGTGGCATCCACCACTTTATCGGTATAACGTTTTAATAATAAACCGAAACCTAAATCTTTACGCGCTTCTAAGAATTGTGCTTTGGTTGCTTCGTCAATTTGACCCGCTTTTTTCTGAGCACGCAATTCTTCTAATAAACCATAGGCAACAATACCGTTACGAACACGTTGTGTATTGGCTGCTTCTAAGTCAATTAAACCCGGATAAGTACCATCAAGTGAACGTGTTGCAATCATACCACCCATAAATGGAATTTTAATTTCGGCATCATTTTTACGTTCTGCTTGATTTGGAATCGCAAACAATGTCCAAGAGGCTGGCGCAGGTTGTGTATGCCATTCCCCTTCCATTGCCGCAAATTTTACCGGTTGATCGGTTACTGTTTGATAAGCGGATTCATCACCCATAATAATGGTGCTACCTGTGGCCACTAAACCAAAGGTCGCCGCAATCGCAAAAGAACGTTTAGCGAAGGCTAAATCACGGCCTTTTAAGATATAGAATGCGCTGATCGCTAACACAAACATGGCACCCGCTACATAACCAGATGATAAGGTATGTAACAATTTATGTTGTGCTGCTGGGTTTAACCATAAATCTAAGAAACTGGTCATTTCCATCCGCATGGTTTCAAAATTAAATTCTGAACCTGCAGGGAATTGCATCCAGCCATTTGCCACTAAAATCCACATAGCAGAAAGGTTTGAACCAAATGCGACGCAGTAAGTAGAAATTAAATGTTGTTTTTTAGATAAGCGATCCCAACCAAAGAGGAACAAGCCCACAAATGTTGACTCTAGGAAGAAAGCTAACAAGGCTTCGATAGCTAAAGGAGCCCCGAAGATGTCACCTACATAATGAGAATAATATGACCAGTTAGTACCAAATTGGAATTCCATGGTGATACCAGTTGTTACCCCTAAGGCGAAGTTAATGGCAAATAACTTACCCCAGAATTTAGTCATATCTTTATAAACTTCTTTGCCTGTCGCCACATAAGCGGTTTCCATAATTACAAGAATAAAGGAAAGGCCCAATGTTAACGGAACAAACAAGAAGTGATATAACGCAGTTAACGCAAACTGCAAACGAGATAGTTCAACAACGTCTAACATCTCACAACTCCTTGTAAATATGCTACAAGATTATATTTCGATTATCGTCCAAAAACGTAATCACCCCGATTTTCTCTTAATGCACTACACATCAAAAGTAACCTTTTATACAAATTATTTAACAATCTTTATTCATTTAATAAATAATAGATTAGCCAAATAATCCAAGATCGGGGCTATTCTACTACTTTTTATGCGGATAAAAAACAGAAAAAATGTTAACTAGATCACATTTCTAGATCTAAATCAAAAAAATCGTAAATTTATTTGCTTTGTCACATTTGATCTGTCGCAAAATTAAATATTTATTAACAAACATTTAACATTTCAACGTTATTCTCCCCCTTTATTCATATTCAAGATTGCCCCTAAAGAAATATCACTCATGACAAAAAAATATAGACATTTAATTTAATCTCTGGTATTTTCTCCAAAATCGTGGGAATTGTGTACTAAATTTACTCCCATTCTACGCAATGAATCTAAGGATAAAAAATAGTATGATGAAAACAACAACCAAATTCACAACGCTGTGCTTAACCGTGGCACTCTCGTTACTTGCCAGTTTGTCTGTCGCTGCCACAGACAGCGTAAAAATGCCTGAACAATGTGAAAAATTGTTCAACGAGGCCGAAAAATTATTTGTTGAGGCGCAAAATAGCCCCGGCACGCACACACAACTGAACAACATTCAAAACAAGTTAAATCAAAGTAAAAAACAAATTCTAGAAATGGAAGTGGCAACCCAAATTAAAAGTTGCGATCAAGGTTTAGCCAAACTGAGCCAACTACACAAACCAACTGAAGATCAAGCAAACTAATCTGATCAATTCCCTCTCCCTTTGGGAGAGGGCTAGGGTGAGGGTAAAAAATGTAATAGAACCCCCTCACCCCAACCCTCTCCCAAAGGGAGAGGGAGCAAATCGTGGAAAAATACCATTATGCTCTCGACCACCACAACTCAAACCAAACTTCAAGACCTTATCCAAACCCACTTCCCTGAAAAAACGCTCGCAAAAAATACCGCACTTTTAGACAAATTA
Organism: Lonepinella sp. BR2271; assembly: GCF_051851515.1. Taxonomy (NCBI): domain Bacteria; kingdom Pseudomonadati; phylum Pseudomonadota; class Gammaproteobacteria; order Pasteurellales; family Pasteurellaceae; genus Lonepinella; species Lonepinella sp. BR2271. The sequence continues at coordinate 48,415 of NZ_JBPDVF010000006.1, forward strand.
AACCATGCAGTCGCCATGTCAGACTTCGTCTTTGAAGTCTTTAAAAAACAACCGCACTTTTTAGCAAAATGTTTAGACGTCTTACCCGAACTACCTGATGGGGAACAGTATTTTACTCGATTACATCATGAGTTAAATCAAATAGATAACGAAGAACAATTTTACAAAACGCTGCGCCAATTCCGCAACCGAGAAATGTCCATTTTGAGCATTTGTCAAAGCCTAAATGTAGGCACCGTAGAACAAGTTTTTATCCGTTTATCACAATTAGCCGAAAGCCTGATTATTGGGGCAAGAGATTGGCTGTATCAACAAGCCTGTCAAGAAATGGGCACGCCTTGTGATGAACAAGGCAATCCGCAGCAACTGTATATTTTAGGCATGGGCAAGTTGGGCGGATTTGAGCTGAATTTTTCCTCTGATATTGATTTAATTTTTACTTATCCCGCCGTAGGTGAAACCGTCGGCGGACGCAAATCCATTGATAATCAAAAATTTTTCGTGCGACTGGGACAACGTTTAGTCAATGCCTTAGATCAATTTACCGCCGACGGTTTTGTGTATCGCACCGATATGCGACTTCGCCCTTTTGGCGACAGTGGAGCCTTAGCGTTAAGTTTTGCCGCCATGGAAACCTATTATCAAGAACAAGGGCGAGATTGGGAACGTTATGCCATGATTAAAGGGCGAATTTTGGGTTATGATCCACAAGATCCGAACGTAATAGCCCTACGCCAACTGCTCCGCCCTTTTGTCTATCGCCGTTATATTGATTTCAGCGTAATTCAATCTTTGCGTGACATGAAAGGCAAGATTGAGCGAGAAGTCCGCCGTCGTGGTTTAGTGGATAATATTAAATTGGGGGCCGGTGGCATTCGTGAAGTGGAATTTATTGTGCAAGTATTCCAATTAATTCGGGGCGGACGAGAAATCAGCTTGCAACAACATTCGCTGCTTAACCTGTTGCCAGAGTTAGAAAAATTAGGCTTATTACCACCTGAACAACGCCACGATCTGACGCAAGCCTATTTGTTTTTACGCCGTGCGGAAAATGTGTTACAGGCCATTAATGACAAGCAAACCCAACTATTGCCGACGGATCCACAGGATCAAGCACGTTTAGTGACCGCTTGTGCCGAATTTACCCAGTTGAACGCCGAACATCATCCCGAAACTGTGCGTTATCCAATTCAAGATTGGGACAGTTTTTATGCCGTATTACAACAACATCAACAAAAAGTGCGGTGCGTTTTTGATGAATTAATTGGCGATGAAAAAGAAAAAAGTGAACGTCAGATGGATAACGGCTGGCAAGATTTGCTGGAAATGAATGAGGCGGAAATAGAACAATTCCTCACTGAACAGCACATTTCCGAAACCCATTTTGATGAAATCTTAGATCATTTACACAAATTCCGTCACGAGCTAGAACACCGTGTCATTGGCCATCGTGGGCAAGAAACCCTAAATCAATTACTGCCCCAATTATTCAGCCAAATTTTTAGCCATTCCGCTTATTTAACCCTGTTGCCACGCATGTTAAATATCGTGCAACAAATACTCTCTCGCACCACCTATTTAGAGCTGTTAGTAGAAAATCCGCAGGTACTGACCCAATTACTATCGCTCTGTTCACAATCCAAAATGATCGCCGAACAAGTGGCTCGTCACCCGATTTTGTTGGATGAACTATTAGATCAAAAAAGCCTACAAAATCCACCGCACTTTGAGCAATATCCTGCGGAATTGCAACAATATTTGTTGCGTTTACCGCCTGATGACGAAGAACAAATTTTATACGCTTTACGTCAATTTAAACAAATTACCCTACTCCGCATTGCTGCTGCCGATATCCTTGGCGTGTTGCCGATTATGAAAGTCAGCGATCACCTCACCTATTTAGCCGAAGCCATTATTGCCGCCGTGGTGAATTTAGCCTGGCAACAAGTCACCGCTCGCTTTGGCACGCCTCCCAATTTAACCGACAACGAAAAAGGCTTTGTGGTGGTGGGTTACGGCAAACTCGGGGGCATTGAGTTAGGCTACAAATCTGATTTAGATTTGGTATTCCTATATGACGGCGTGCAAGGGCAAACGGAGGGCGGTAAAAAATCTGTGGATAATTTTCAATTTTATCTTCGCCTTGCGCAAAAAATCGTCAGTATTTTTAGTATGAACACCAGTGCTGGCGTGCTGTATGAGGTGGATTTACGCTTGCGACCATCAGGCGAGGCGGGCTTATTGTGCAATTCTTTTGAGGCCTTTAAACAGTACCAACAAAATGAGGCGTGGACGTGGGAACATCAATCGCTCGTACGCACCCGAGCCGTGTATGGTGAGCCGAAATTACGCCAACAATTTGAACAAATTCGCACAGAAATTTTATCCACACCACGAGATTTAGCAAAATTAAAAACAGACGTCTTGGCAATGCGTGATAAAATGTACCAACATTTGGCCAATGCGGATCCCGAAAAATTTAGCATTAAAACCGATCAAGGTGGCATTACGGACATTGAATTTATCGCCCAATATTTGGTGCTTGCCAATGCCCCAAACAACGCCAAGTTAGCCTATTGGTCAGATAATGTGCGAATTTTTGACAACATGGCAGAATTTCAAGTGATAAATGTAGATACTGCCGAACAGCTTAAAGATTGCTACACGAGCTTACGCAACCGTATTCATCAACTTAATTTACTGGGTGAAAAAACCATTGTAGATACCTGTGAATTTAGTGAAGTGCGGTTATTTATTCAGCAAATTTGGAAAGAACTTTTTAATGACAACCATTGATATTGAAATCGCCTACGCCTACCCCAAATCCTATTTCTTAAAAAAATTACAGGTAGAACAAGGCACTACGGTACAAGCCGCCATTTTGCAATCGGGTATTTTGCAACAATACACCGACATTGATTTGCGTGAAAACAAAGTCGGCGTATTCGCTCGCCCCGTGAAACTCACCGATCCTGTTAACAGCGGAGATCGCATTGAAATCTACCGCCCGTTACTCGCCGACCCGAAAGAAATTCGTCGTAAACGGGCGGAAGAACAGGAGAGAGAGGCGGCGGAGAAGAAAAAGTTAGAGAAAATAAAAAACGAGGGCTGTTAACATGTTAGTTAACCCTCAGTTTTGCCCCATCAAAAACGAATTTTTGTGATCTTGATTCCAAAATTGAACTCAACATCTTGAGCAATATTAACCATGCAGTAATATTCAAGTGTTATCAATAACAAAAGGATATTATTATGCAAGCACATTCTCGTTACATTGATCTGACCACCGATTACGGCTTTAAACGTATTTTTGGTAGAGAAACTGACAAAGATCTATTGATTGATTTTTTGAATGATTTATTCCAAGGGCGGAAAGTCATTAAAGATTTGGTTTACAACAAAAACGAACACCAAGGTGATACGGACAAATTCGGTACCGTCATTTTCGATTTAACCTGTACAGCAGATGACGATAGCCAATTTATTATTGAAGTACAACGTAGCCATCAAGACAACTTCAAACAACGAACCATTTATTACGGCAGTAAACTTATCGCCGACCAAGCCCCCAAAGGCGATAGAAATACGTGGGGCTACGCCATTACAGAAACCTATGTTATCGCCATTATGGACGGTTTTCGTTTTTCTGATACACAAAATTATTTGCACGATATTTGCCTTTGTCACAGGCAGACAGGCGAGATCTTTTATGATAGACTAGGTTTCATCTATATTGAATTATTGAATTTCAACAAGAGTGAGAAAGCGCTAGAAAGTGATTTAGATAAATGGTTATATATATTAAAAAACATGGCCAAACTAGACAAACTGTCGCCATTTTTACGCAAACCCATTTTTGAAAAATTATTTAAAATCGCCGAATACACCAAACTCAATAAAGAGGAAAAAGAAATGTATGATGTCAGCTTAAAACGTAAATGGGACGAACATGCCGTACATGAGTACTGGAAAAAACAGGGATTACAAGAAGGCCGCTTGGAGGGACGCCTAGAAGGCCGCCTAGAAGGTCGCCTAGAAGGTCGCCTAGAAGGCCGCCTAGAGGGACGTTTGGAAACCTTAAAAGAAAGCGCCTTAAACATGCTTGAACGTGGTTTTGATATACAAACTATTTCCGACGTTATTCATCTGCCCATTGATGAAATCAAGAAACTACGCAATTAAATATAAACTCAAAAAAGACCGCAGTCGTGACTGTGGTTTTTGTCCATTTTAGCTAATCATATAGAACTGTGAAAACCTTAAAGAATCACATAAGGATAAAAAATGACGCATTACTGCTTACCCGAACATATCACCCCTGAAATTTTCCTACGAGATTATTGGCAGAAAAAACCGTTGATTATTCGTCATGGTTTGCCGCAAATTGTGGGGCAATTTGAACCCGACGATATTATTGAATTGGCTCAAAACGAAGATGTGACGGCTCGTTTGGTGAAAACTTATGCGGATGATGATTGGAAAGTGAGTTTTAGCCCGTTAAGCGAACAAGATTTTGAAGACTTGCCAGAACGTTGGTCAGTGTTGGTACAAAATTTAGAGCAATGGTCTACGGAACTGGGCGATCTTTGGCATGCCTTTGGGTTTATTCCACAATGGCAACGGGATGATATTATGGTATCTTACGCCCCGAAAGGTGGTTCGGTGGGTAAACATTATGATGAATATGATGTATTTCTGGTGCAAGGCTACGGGCAACGCCGTTGGCAGTTGGGCAAATGGTGTGATCCGAGCACCGAATTTAAGCCGAATCAGCCGATCCGTATTTTTGATGATATGGGTGAATTGGTGATTGATGAAGTCATGAATCCGGGCGATATTCTTTATGTTCCCGCCAGAATGTCCCATTACGGCGTGGCAGAAAGTGATTGCTTAACCTTTTCTTTTGGGCTACGTTACCCGAATTTGAGCGATATTTTAGAGAATGTGAACAAAGGATTTTGCCATAAAAATCCTGATATTGATTTGTCTGCGTTTTTATTGCCATTACGTTTAGAACAAACCCCACAAGCTACAGGCAAACTGGGGCAACCCGAAATTCAAGCCATTAAAAACCAGTTAATTGAAAAATTAGCGCAATCTTCGGAATTTGATCGCCTATTCCAACAGGCGCTCGCTCAAACCGTCACATCACGCCGTTATGAAATGTTGGTGTCTGATGATATGGCTGATCCTGATGAAATTCTAGAATTATTGCAACAAGAAAGTGCGGTGATTTCTCAAGATAATAATTGCAAATTGGCGTATTTGGAACAACCTGAATTAGAAATTTACGCCAATGGCGAATGGTTAGATGAATTAAATCCGTTGGAAAAAGCCATTTTAAAAGCCCTTGCAGATGGTGAACACCTTGATTTATCCGCCATTCAGCAATTAACCAGTGGCGATATTGATATGGATTTGTTGATAGACAGTATTTGTAACTGGGTGGATGATGGCTGGGTCGTCATTGAGTAAGATAAACAGAACCCCGATATATATCGGGGGTCTTTGTCTTTATTGATAGAAACTGGTTATTCCCATTCTATCGTAGCAGGTGGCTTGCCACTCACATCATACACCACCCTTGAAATTCCACTCACTTCATTAATAATCCGATTGGAGATTTTGCCAAGTAAATCATAAGGTAAATGCGCCCAATGTGCGGTCATAAAATCAATCGTTTCGACGGCACGCAAGGAAACAACCCAATCATATTTACGTCCATCCCCCATCACGCCGACGGATTTCACCGGCAAGAATACGGTAAAGGCTTGGCTGACTTTGTAATACCAGCCTGAATTGTAAAGTTCTTCAATAAAGATTGCGTCGGCTTTACGTAACAAATCGCAGTATTCTTTTTTGATTTCGCCTAGCACACGCACGCCTAAACCGGGACCTGGGAATGGGTGGCGATTTAACATTTCGGCCGGCAAGCCTAAGGCTAAACCGATTTTACGCACTTCGTCTTTAAATAATTCACGCAATGGCTCCACTAAACCAAGTTTCATATAATCCGGTAAACCGCCTACATTATGGTGAGATTTGATGACATGGGCTTTGCCTGTTTTGCTGGCTGCCGATTCAATTACATCAGGGTAGATTGTGCCTTGTGCCAACCATTTCACGTTGGTTTGTTTGTGGGATTCTTCATCAAACACGTCCACAAACACTTTACCGATAATTTTGCGTTTTTTCTCGGGATCATTTTCACCTTTTAAGGCGTCTAAAAAACGATCTTCGGCATTAACACGGATAATATTTAAGCCGAATTTATCGCCAAACATTTCCATCACTTGATCGCCCTCATTTAGGCGTAACAAACCATTATCCACAAATACGCAATGTAAATTTTTACCAATGGCACGGTGTAATAACAAGGCAGTAACGGAAGAATCCACCCCACCAGACAAGCCTAAAATAACTTCATCATCCCCCACTTGGGCTTTAATGCGAGCCACGGCATCTTCAATAATATTTTCCGCCGTCCATTTGGTTTCGCAACCACAAATATTCACCACAAAATTGGTTAATAATGCCAATCCGCTTTTCGTGTGGGTAACTTCGGGGTGAAATTGCACGCCATAGAAATGGCGTTTTTCGTCGGACATAGCCGCAATCGGACAAGTTGGCGTGGTGCCAGTCACTTGGAAATCGGTGGGTAAACGAGTCACTTTGTCGCCATGACTCATCCATACATCTAATTTAGGTTGCGAGGCATTGACATCATCATTTAATTGAGCGAATAATTGGCAAGTTGCCTGTAAATCCACTTGCGCATAACCAAATTCACGGTGATCGGAATTTTCGGTTAAACCGCCTAATTGCATTGCCATGGTTTGCATGCCGTAGCAAATGCCCAGTACTGGCACGCCTGCGGTAAACACATATTCTGGCGCACGGGGGCTGTTGTCCTCCGTGGTGCTTTCAGGACCACCTGATAAAATAATCCCCGTTGGGTTAAATTCACGGATTTGTGCTTCTGTGACATCCCACGCCCAAAGTTCGCAGTATACCCCAATTTCACGCACACGACGTGCGATTAATTGGGTATATTGTGAACCGAAATCTAAAATTAAAATTTTATGTTGGTGAATGTTGTTCATTTATATATTCCTAATAAATATAAATCATTTTCTAGAGCTTAAATAATTTCTTCTATATAATTGATAGTTTATTTTATGTAAAATTCTGAAAGATTCTATAATATTATTTGGTAAATTATCCCGAGATTTATTTAAATCAAAAATAACTTCAATAAGACCAAAATCAACAGAATAATTGTTATATTCGTCCATCAATACTATTTCTCTTATAACGTCATAGATAGCACTTTTAGATGAATTTTGATTGATTTCATTTTTGCCACTTACACAATGAGGACTAAATTTTACTTTACCTAAGGATTCAAGCTCAAAAAATAAATTCCAAAAGGAACTGGGCATTTTCTTTAATTCTTTTGGATCAAATATATCAACGCTTATATATATTTCATTCAAAAAGCGTCTTAAGTCATACTTAATATTTTGCTTTTTTGACAAGAAAGCAGTATTAGGATAAGGGCTACTATCACCTCGTCTATCTCCTGATGAAGGCAACAAAAAAGAATCTTTTCCTTTAAAGCTATCTAAAAACTCATCCACACAATACACTAAAAATTCTTGGCTACCCTCATATGTGAAATCTAACATATCACACTCTCCAATATAATATCAGTAAAATCTATCAAATCTCATAAAATTTCACCGCACTTTGGATTACCCCATGCGATAATTCGGCGCTTCTTTCGTAATCGTCACATCATGCACATGACTTTCTTTAATTCCTGCGCCACTGATTCGTACAAATTGTGCTTTGGTGCGAAGATCTTCAATGGTGGCAGAACCCGTTAAGCCCATGCAAGAACGTAATCCGCCCATTTGTTGATGGACAATTTCACGTAAATAACCTTTGTAAGGAATACGCCCCTCAATACCCTCTGGCACAAGTTTATCCGCGGCATTATCGGATTGGAAATAACGGTCTGAAGAGCCTTTTGCCATGGCGCCTAAGGATCCCATACCTCGATAAGATTTAAAAGAACGTCCTTGATAAAGTTCAATTTCGCCCGGTGCCTCTTCGGTTCCCGCAAACATGGACCCCACCATCACGCAGTTTGCCCCTGCTGCAATGGCTTTGGCAATGTCACCTGAAAAACGAATCCCCCCGTCAGCAATCACTGGAATACCACGTTCAGCCAGCGCAGCTGCGGCCTCGGCAATGGCGGTAATTTGCGGTACACCCACGCCAGTGACGATACGAGTGGTACAAATGGAACCGGGGCCAATCCCGACTTTTACGGCACTGGCGCCCGCGTCTGCTAAGGCTATGGCTCCCTCAGCCGTTGCAATATTGCCAGCCACAATTTGTAAATCGGGATATTTGGCTCGAGTTTCACGCACTCGTTGCAATACACCCTCAGAATGGCCATGGGAAGAATCAATTAATAACACATCTACGCCCGCTTGCACTAACGCCTCAATGCGTTCTTCATTGCCTGCACCGGCTCCGACAGCGGCTCCGACACGTAAACGACCAAATTCATCTTTACAAGCATTAGGGGTATTTTGCGCTTTTTGATAGTCTTTTAAGGTAATCATCCCTTTTAACTTCTCATTCGCATCTAATACCAACACTTTTTCCACACGATGTTGGTGCATTAAACCAAAGATTTCTTCACGTTTGGCGTTTTCTTTCACGGTAACAAGACGTTCTCTTGGCGTCATAAATTCTGCAATGGTTTTGCTATGATCTGAGACAAAACGTACATCACGGCCGGTGATAATACCGACCAATTCGCCGGCATGATCCACCACAGGGAAACTGGCAAAGCCATTTTTCTGGGTAATGTCGGCTAATTGTGCCAAGGTCATATCGGGTTGCACACAAACAGGTTCGGATACAATCCCGCTTTCAAATTTTTTCACTTTACGCACACGTTCCGCTTGGCGTTCAATAGACATATTTTTATGAATAAAACCAATTCCGCCCTCTTGCGCTAAGGAAATCGCTAATTTGGTTTCCGTCACGGTATCCATTGCCGCAGACAGCATTGGGATATTTAAGCGAATGGTTTTGGTTAATTGGGTGGACAAATCAGCGGTGTTGGGTAACACGGTGGAATGTGCGGGGACGAGTAAAACGTCATCAAAAGTTAAGGCTTCTTGCTTAATTCGTAACATTGCAATATTCTCTCTTTTAAGTGTATGCTATAAAATATTGCGAACGCATTATACAGATTTAACCTTATTTTGTGAACGAATTTTTGTGAAAAATCTGGCTTTTTTTAACGCAGGATTAAAAAGGAAATCTATGTACGATTTATTAGAAAAACTGGCCGACGGTCAAGCCTATTCTTTTGAAAATTTAACCGCACTTTTCGGTTGTGATGACGAGGCATTATTAGCTCAAATTCAGCAATTACAACAGCAAGGGATTCATCTTGATACCACCTTTGGCGAAGTAAAATTATTGCCCCAAACCGCTTTATTAAACCCTGAAAAATTACGCCAGAATTTGCCTTATCAAGTGTTTTACCGTCCTGTTATTCATTCCACTAACCAATTTCTGTTAGAAAATATCAAACGCTTAAACAAAGGCGATATTTGCACTGCAGAATGTCAAACCGCAGGGCGAGGGCGACGGGGGCGGCAATGGATTTCGCCTTTTGCAAGCCAATTAATGTTGAGTTTTATTTGGCAAGTGGACGCCAGAAAACCCCTTGATGGCTTGAGTTCTGTGGTCGCCATGGCGATAAATCATGCGTTAATCAAATTAGGCGGTGCAGACATTATGCTGAAATGGCCCAATGATATTTTGTTAAAAGGCCGAAAATTAGCCGGCATTTTAATTGAAATTGCACATACCGAGAATGGTCAACTTAATTTGGTGGTGGGGATTGGGTTAAACGTGGATATTCCCAAAGATAACCAACAAATTGACCAACGTTGGGCGAATTTAACCGAAATTTTGCCTAAAATAGACCGCACTTCGTTGTTAATTGCGTTGATCCAACAGATTTATCAAGCACTAGACACCTTTGAGCAAACAGGCATAGATACCGAGTTTCAGCAAAAATGGCAAGAGGTTGATGCTTATTTTGGTGAAACCGTCAATATTATCACAGAGAAACAAGTAATTTCAGGCGTAGAACAAGGCATTGATGAACGTGGTTATTTAAAATTATTCACTGATAATGGTGAATTATTGACCTTTAATGGTGGAGAAGTGTCGTTGCGGAGAAAGTAAAAAACATTAGAAATATGGCTGGGGTACTAGGATTCGAACCTAGGGATGCTGAGATCAAAACCCAGTGCCTTACCGCTTGGCGATACCCCAATTAAATTATCTTAAACAGATAGTGATTTGCTTTTTTGAATAGTATGGCTGGGGTACTAGGATTCGAACCTAGGGATGCTGAGATCAAAACCCAGTGCCTTACCGCTTGGCGATACCCCACCTACTAAAAGAGTTGCAAACTGAAAATGGTGCGGAAGGAGGGACTTGAACCCACACGCACAGGCGCCAGAACCTAAATCTGGTGCGTCTACCAATTTCGCCACTTCCGCAATATATTGACCACTTTAAAATGGTGGCTACAGCGAGATTCGAACTTGCGACCCCAACATTATGAGTGTTGTGCTCTAACCGACTGAGCTATGTAGCCATATTTTGCGTCACCGTAATCAGCGTTGCGGTGCGTATTATGCTTATTTCACGCTAACTCGTCAACACTTTTTTCCTGATAATCACAAAATTGGCGTTCGTTCGAATACAGATTAAACAAATCACCCTAAAATACGGCCTTACTCCTCCAAAAGATGTTGCAATAAACGGCCGTCTAACAATGCCCGTTTTACCAACGCAAATGCGCCGATCACATCTTCATGATGTAATGCTGACACCACTAACGGCGTATTTTTCACAAAAGCGGGCAACGCATGGCTTTCAAGCGTCCGATGAATGGCGGCAAATAATGTATTTTTTGCCTGCGTAATTTCCCCCGAAATCACGATTTTTTCAGGGTTAAACATATTCACCGACATGGCCAACACTCGGCCAATTTGCACGCCCACATGTTCAATTAACTCGGTCGCCACTGCGTCATGCTTATTACTGGCTTTGCAAATCGCCTCAATATCATGGCTTTCTAATGAGAGCCATTTACTTTGATAACCATCTTCTAGCATTTGTTGCATTTTATTTTCAATGGCCTCATTGCTGACCACGGTTTCCAAACAGCCCACATTGCCACACAAACAGCGTTTTCCCAACGGATCCACCTGAATATGGCCAATTTCACCCACGTTATTGCGGTAGCCTTGAAAGACTTCGTGATTAATCACTATACCCGCTCCCACGCCACGATGAATGCGTAATAACAGGGAATCATAACAATCTTTGGTCACACCAAAATAATGTTCTGCTAAGGCCAAACTGCGCACATCTTGCCCGATATAACTCGGTAAATGAAAGCGTTCTTCGAGTCGTTGCACCAAATCCCAAGGTTCTGCAAGCGCAAAGTGCGGTAAATTTTCAATCAGATTATTTTGGCCATTCACAAATCCCGCGACCGTCACGCCAATGGCAATCAACTCACTAGATTTCGCTTGATTATCGGCAATAAATTTGTCTAATTGCTCAAATAAGAAATTTTCTAAATGACTCAAATCCGGCAGGTCAGGCAAATCAAAATGCTGATATTTCAGCAACTTGGCCGACAAATCCATGATAGCCAGTACAATTTCTTCTCGCCCCAAATGAATCAGTAACGTCCGAAAGGCTTTCTGTTCTGCCACAATCGAGGTAGCACGACGGCCCCCTGTGGATTCTTGCTGTTCCACTTCTTTAATTAATCCTCGAGCCAATAATGCCCGAGTAATTTTAGTGACGCTCGCCGGTGCCAACTGGCTTAATTCCGAAATTTTAATTCGTGAAATCGGTGCTTGTTGGTCGATTAATTTATACACCACCGCACTATTCATCTGTTTAACCAAATCCACATTCACAATTTGATTAATTCGCATCCGACATTCCTTATTTTACGCTATAAAATTTGTATTATTTTACCTGAAAAAATCGCAAAAATTAACCGCAGTTTACAGAGATTTTGTGGAATCCAACATATCCCTAAACCATTTTTCCGTATTTTCGCTGATTTTTTCCAGATACTTGTTTAAGTCTACGGTTTGTTTCAAAATACGCTGCCAATAAATATCACCAGTCTTATATTTATCACCCTTTGCCATGGTTTGAATGAATTGGCACTTCGCACTCTCTGTCTCTTTTTTTAAATAACCGCTAATGCCATCACTGACCGCCAATACCACATTCTTTTCACTGTTCAGATACTCAGCGATATAGATTTGTAACAACTCATGAGAGTCAAATTCTGGCTCGACTGAAAAAGTTTTTCCGACTAGTTTATTATTGTTATCTTTCGCATAAAAAATAGCCGGTAACACAGACTCATCTCCTGAATAAACTTGCAACATTAACCAATTCAGCCAATTCTCAATCGTATAGCTGTCCTTGTGTTTGCCCGCTCGCCATTGAATGCGTTGCAAACCGTTTTCAGTGCTAAATAACCGATCAATATAACCACTTAATTGCACCGGTTGTCCTTCAATATTAAAGGTAAAATCAATGTAACGGCTTTCCATTAATTTGCCTTGATAAGCGGCAATCACCGCACGAAATTGTTCCACATCCGAGCGTAGTTGTTGCTGATAAATCTGAGCAAATTCACCACGAGGTAACATGCCTTTTACCCTTAACTCTGCAAAATATTTTTCAATATCAAGCTGTTCGTTCATTAACAAATCTTGTTGAATGTTATAGGTGTCCAAACCGTCTAAGGTAAAATATTCCGTATCGCTAATCTGCTCATCTTTATCACGATAATACACGCCAAGCCGTTGTTCAAAGAAAAACTGTACGGGATTTTTCACAAATTTAATTAATTGCTCACAATCAATCTTGACAGGCGTCACAGCGACTTCAGTTGAAGAAGATGTGGCTTGCACAAAATCTACTGGCGATTGGTTCGCATTGGCAATATTCGCCCATTCTTTGGCAAAAGTGCGGTGATTTTCACTGAAGTTTTTTGCGCTCCAAGCGGTCATGGCGTGATATTGCACCAGCGCTTTTTCCTCGCTTTGAGGTTGGCAATCGCTATCTAGATTATCATACAAATAATCCAATAATTGATTGACTAACACAGATGGCTCCAAGGGTGAATTATCAATAATCGACTGCCCAACATAGCTAATATAGAGCTGTTGTTGTGCCGATAACAACGCTTCCAAAAACAAATAACGATCATCATCACGGCGGAAACGGTCCCCTTTTTGACGGTGATATTGCATTAAATCAAAACTGTTTGGCGTTGAGCTACGTGGATAATCACGCTCATTCATGCCCAATAAACAGATGATTTTGAAAGGAATCGCACGCATTGGCAATAAGGTGCAAAAGTTTACACTACCGGTCAGAAATTTCGCCCCAGTTTCTGACGCATTGAGTTTCTCCGTTAAGACCTCGGCAATCACTTCAGCCGTCAATGCCTGATCAACATGCAAATCTTGTAATAATTGGCTCACTTGCTCAATACTCGCCTCAATATGCTGATACATTTCCTGAGTATGCGATTCTGGCATAAAGAAATCCGTTAACAACGCGGTTAATTCCCGCTGCCAATCTCGCATAGAATGAGGTTGTGACAACACATAATGCCAATGGCTTAATTGCGCAATAAAGGCATTCAAGGCTCCCACTAAACGGCTTTTCAAGCCATAACTGTTATCAAAGCCCAGTTGGTCTTGTTGCCAAATGCCATTTTCTTCACGCATGGCAAAGCCTAACAACATGTTCTCCAAACCGGCCTGCCAAGCGTTAAAATTCGGCCCTTGTTCAGTCGATTTCTCCAACCCAAAACGAATACCGCTATCTTTTACCCAATGGCGCACGTTCTCTAGTTCATCAAGGGCTATGCCAAATCGTTGACGAATTGCAGGAATATCCAACAGGGCCAGCACTTCTTCTGCACCAAATTGGCTTTCTTTTAAACGTAATAAATACAAGAACGTCGCCAATAGCACATCACTTTCAGACAGGGTTTGATCAGAAATCGAAAACGGAATATAACGGTTATCTTCCCCCCAAAGGCCCTGTTTATCCTGACTTTTACGTTGATATTGACCAAATACCGCCTGAATATAAGGCGCGTAACGATCAATATCCGCCACCATCACCACAATATCCTTTGGTGTGAGTTGGCTATCTCGTTGAAAACACTCTAATAAATAATCGTGCAGTACTTCTACTTCACGCATTGGGCTATGGCAAGCATGAAAGGAAATAGAATTATCCTGTGGATCAATATGTAACGCTTTTGGTTCACTGGGTGCCAACTGCAAAATTTTACGTTTTACTTGGGTTAATAAATGATTATCCCCCGTTAATTCTGTATTGGCTTGAATTTCTTGGCTGTCTAATTGGCTTAACAAATAGAAAAAATCTCGGCCTAATTTACCCCAAGTGGCCAATAACGGGTGACCAATAGATAAATGTTCATCTTCAGCGGTTAATTCTTGTTTATTGGCAAAATAATCTTCCAGTTGCGTGTCGTTAAACAAGGAAATCGCTTGCCCACTCTGCTGTTTGGTTAAGGTTTTCAACGCACGTTTTTGGGCAAAGGTGGGATCTACAATATCGCCCCAATAATATTGGCTCGGGTTATTAAAGAACAGATGTACATCACAATGTTCAGCCATGGCAGCTAAGGTGTCTAAATAGGTTTTCGGCAAAGCAGAAATACCAAAGATAAACAAGCGTTTGGGTAAATTTTTATAGCTCGATAATTGCAAATATTGCTTGTGTAAATTGGCTCGATGTTGCACTGGGTGATCATCAGCGGAAATCTCGCCAATCAAGGCACGCCATAATTGCCCTTGCCATGCCACATCTTGCATAATTTGCTGTTTAAACCGTTCGTCCGCCTGTTTTTGTTGACTTAAAATTTCTTGCACAATGATCTCAGGCTGTTGCTGTTCCCAAGCAGCGATCCAGTGTGGACGGTAGACTAAATATTGGTCAAAAAGATCCGCGATTTTACGCGCTAATTGATAGAGTTTTTGTTGTTCCGAATGCACAGAATAATGTAAATAATGCAAAATCGGCTGAAAATCCGTTTGCTTAATTAAAGTCATTAAGCGCCACGTCATCACCTCTTTACTAAATTGGCTTTGTTCCGCTACATTCGGTAAATTATCCACATATTGTTGCCAAATAAAACTGGCCGGCATAGGAAATTTAAAATTGGCCGCAATACCTTGTTTCTCTGCTAACTGCAGTTGTAACCATTGCGCCATACCGGGGCTTTGCACCAAAATAGTTTCCGCTTCAAAGGGATCATCCAAGGGATCTCGCTTAATTAATTCACATAAAATATCTTTTTGCACGTCAAGATCGTTAGAATGATAAATTTTAAACATAATAGCCCCATGGGTGAGAATGAATTTCCTCCATTATAAACTAATTTCACCTAAAATATACCGCACTTTCACCTGTTTTCCCGTACAAAAAATGCTAAAAGTCAGTTGGTTTTGTTGCACTTGGTTTTCACAAGGCAAGCCGAGAAATTGCCGTTGTTGCTGATTTTCCGCAATTTGGATGGCCTGATAACGTTGATAAATTTCATTGGCGGTTTTCCGTTGGTGACTCGTCCATTGATTAATTGCCAGAAAAATGCCACTAAATAAGCTAAGCGCCACGAGTAAGGTCACTAAACTCATGCCTCGCTGAAATTTAGGGAATAAAATCATACCATGTTTTCTCCACCTGTTGCCATTGACTGAAACCTTGCACAATGTCCGTGACCACCGCTTTTTTATAGGTTAAGGTCACCGAATCCTCTTTGCTAAATGCCCCTTGTGTAATCACCGCACCCGTGATTTTCCCCTTACCCACAATATGCAACGCTCCCGTGGCAATCACCACCCCATTAATGTTGCTGCTAAGCTCCCATTCCGTATTTGCTTGATCAAACCAAAATAACGCATTACTTTTATCGCTCGGAAAATCCTTAACGCTTTGTATCGCATTGGCTTGGAATAATGTAAACGCCGAGGGATCCACAAATTCCTCAAATTGCCCCTCATTCAAATTTTTAGTTGGCGATTTCTTAAATAAGGCTTGTCGCTGACACCAGATAAATTGCTGATGTTCTTCACTATTTTCAGATGTCACCGCCACACTCGCCATATTTCCCGCTACACTTAACGCCAAGGTATCACACAAATGTCCTTGCTGTTGCTGAAATTGTTGTTGTAAACGACCATGTTGCTGAACGTAACGGTGCCGTTGCATTGCCATGGAAGAATGTAAGCGGAAATATTCATCATCAAACCATAAGGCCACCAATAACAAACTTGAAAGTAAAATAAGCAAACTCATGGTCACAAAACCGCGGTGTTTTTTAGCTAAATTTTGCATTCCACATTACTCCTTTGCCCATGGTTGATTCAACAACGGAATCACCACCGAACTTTCATACTGAATCTCTGGATATTGCTTTAATCGTCCAACCAAAGAAAGACTTAACCCCTTGTATTGCTTGCTATTATCTAACCAGTCAAGAGACAATGCCGTCACTTCATAACTGTCCTCATCCAATACTTTGGTCCAACCTAAATCCTGACAGGCTTGTTGTTGCAAATAACTCTGGCATTCGGCTTTTTTACACTTCGTATTGGCTTTATTGCCATAAGTACGGCTTTCTAAAATCAAGCCGTTTTGACGATAGCCTAATAACTCACGCCCCACTTCCGAAGTGGCATTTTGTTCATTCTTCGCACATTGTTTTGCTGTCGACCCTAAACAACCATTCGCATCCAAATCATAAAAAAATAAAACACAATTATTTTTCACCGCACTTTCGCCCGACATAGGATAAATCCCCACACTGGTTCCCATTTCATCCAGTTCAAATAAAGAAAAATTTTCCTGTGTCACTTTCGAGGACAACGCACGAAAACCCGCTCGCCGTAAATCTTTTGCCATGGTTTGCAAGGCCCGTTGTAATTCGGTTTGTAGTTGTAATCGCCTTAACATCTGTTGATTCTGCCGTTGTGAATCGGTATAAAATTGTACGATAACCCACAATAACAATGATGATAACGTCAAGCTGATCATTAACCCCAACAGAGTTTGTCCTGAATAAAATCGTCTCATTCTTCTGCACCTCCGCTGCAAGCATTCTCCGCTTGATTCATTTTAAAGCGAACTCGTCCTAGATTGGAAAAGGAAAACAAGGTTCGAGATTGCGTATTTTGCAACATAAAACAGCCCGAATCTGACGAATTTCTGGTACCATTAAAACTAATTAATTTTTGTGGATAATAGGCTTTCGCCACAATCATGGTCTGTTGTGGAATAAGCGGTGAATAAAATTGGGCGGATAAATTTTCTGGGCAAAAATGTGGCTGAAAACAATCACAAATTGTGTCTGACTTGATTTGCGCCGTCACACACCAACGTTGCTGACTGCTATCTCGATTCAGAACGAGATACCAAATTTGATTCGAATTTTCCACACGGGCTTGAATTTGACGTAAAAACAAATATAACCGCTGTTGCTCTTTCGCTAAAATCCGTTGATTATCCCCTTGCCAAGCGGGCAAACTCACCAACGCCAATATGCTAATAATCAACAACGTGATCATCATTTCCAACAAAGTAAACCCATTTTTCATCACATCTTCTCTTTTTTTTTACCGCACTTTAAAAAGAAAATAGATGGGGTGCAAGAAAAGCGATCGTTTTTTGGAATGGAGATCACAAAATGAGGGGAAATGGAGTGACTGACAGAGCATTGATTAGGGTCTGTTGACCTTTTGGTGCTTTTACTGACGAAAAAGTGATTGAATTTCTTGTTTTATAAATTTGGCTTCAAAACCTAATTACGCAACTTTTTGATTTCTTCAATAGGCAAACCGACAGATTTAGAAAAACTGCCTCATCTAGAAAATTAGGTAATTTGTTGAGTTTCATCATATTTTTCAGCTCAAACACCCATTTTTCTAGCACGCTTGTTAATTGTTCACTGGTTTTATTAAAGAAAAGCCATTACATAGCCAAAGCAAACAGACTAATACGCTCCAATTCAGGCTCAATCACTAACCGAGTTTGTTCCAAATCATAATGATTTTGCAGATTAATCCACGACTGCGGATCAACACCGAAAAACGTACCCAAACGCAACGCCGTATCGGGCGTAATAGCTCGTTTTCCTTTCACAATTTCATTAATCCGCCGAGCAGGCACGCCAATGGCTTTTGCCAAAGCATATTGACTAATCTCAAGGGGTTTTAACCAATCTTCTAATAAAATTTCACCAGGGTGAACTAGGGCGACTTCTCTCATTATTCTTCCTTAATGATAATCTACTATTTCCACACTATGAACGTGTCCATTTTGCCAAACAAAACAAATTCGCCATTGATCGTTAATCCGAATACTATATTGTCCTTGTCTATCACCTTTTAGGGCTTCTAAACGATTGGCAGGTGGAATACGCAAAAAGGCTAAATCCGTTGCCGCATTGAGTTGTTGTAATTTACGCAATGCCACACGTTCAATTTGAATAAAACGTTTTACTCGCTTACCTTCAAATAAGGCTTGCGTATCCTTGCAACGAAATTCCGTAATCATTTTATTCTCTCATTTAACCTTTTGCGTTAATAGTAACGCTATGCGTTATTAATAGCAAGTGTATTTTTAATACCCCTGCTCATTCAACATACGATAATTATCACAACCACCTTGATTACCATTATCACAAGCCTTGCCAACCCATTCTTTGGCTAGTTGTTTATTCTGTCTTACGCCTTGTCCATTATAATAATGTGCACCAAGGTTATATTGTGCATTTGCATACCCCTGATCCGCTGCCTTTTGATACCAATATACCGCTTGTTTATAATCTTGTTTAACACCATCTCCTTTTTCATACATTGAAGCAAGATTATATTGTGCTTCTACCCCCCCTTGCTCCGCTGCTTTTTGATACCAATATGCTGCTTGTTTATAATCTTGTTTAACACCTTTTCCATTATCATATATTAAAGCAAGATTATATTGTGCATTTGCATACCCTTTCTCCGCTGCCTTTTGATACCAATATGCCGCTTGTTTATAATCTTGTTTAACACCTTTTCCATTATCATATATTACAGCAAGATTATATTGTGCTATTACATCCCCTTGTTCCGCTGCCTTTTGATACCAATACACCGCTTGTTTGTAGTCTTGTTTGACACCTTTTCCATTATCATACAGTAAACCAAGATTATATTGTGCACTTGCATACCCTTGCTCCGCTACCTTTTGAAACCAATATGCCGCTTGTTTATAATCTTGTTTAACACCTTCGCCATTATAATAAGCATTACCAAGATTAAATTGTGCTTTTACATCCCCTTGTTCCGCTTTTACTGTTAAATCATCAATTTCATTGGCATAAATCAATGTAGAAAATGATACGCCAATTAATGTTGCTAATAATAGTTTCTTGAACATAGTTAATTCCTGATTAAATTATTAGAAATATTCTTCTGCTTTGTCTTTAAGAATTTTTAATGTATTGAGTTGTCAAACCAACTGCAACACCTTTTCATTGCGTCTCATTTTGTTTCTCCTATAAACCCAGCATAATTAAAGCCTAATGGTTCTATTTGTATTATTTCTAAAGATAATTTATCTTGCATTTGAGCTTGAGTATCTAAAAAATAAGCTTGTTTATCGCTTGGATTATTTAGATCATATTTAAATAACCAACTACCCACTCGGTAGGGAGTCTTATCCTGCTGAATTGAAGAGAATGTTTGCTGTTTAAATTTCTCATATTCTTGTCGCATTTTTTCATAACTTAAAAGAATACCTGTTGGATTAATCAATTTTTGTGATAATGCCTGTTGAATTTTTTCAGTAATATTAAAAAAGAGTAAAGAATTTGCTTCATTGTAAAATTGCTTTAAATTTTTAGGTGTGAGCATCTTATGGAACTGAGAAAATAAAATACCTTTCTCATTTTCTGAAATCGATTGTTCATTTACATAACTCATACATTGATCTAACCAATTTTCAATCTGTTGAATCACTTTTTGACCATATTCATATTGCAACAGCTCAACAATTGTCGCGTGACTTTGTTCAGATAAAATAGATAAGCCTTGGTTGTGACTGGTTCTGATTTTTTCAGTAATTTGTTGAATTTTATTGTCTAAATTCATTGTTTGTCCTTATCCTATAATCTAGGAATACGTTAAAATAAAATTCACCGATTAAGGTGCATTATGCTCTAAAGCACAATTTAATTTGATCGTTTTCCATTCTAACATTGTTTTTTTTTTGCACAATGTGCTACATTTTATCTTGCTAAAATCATTTGCGACCACGTTATGCTCGTGCGATTTAGTGAAGAGAAATATGGGACAAATATCCAAATCTCTGCTAAAATGCACCGCACTTTTACATTAAGAAACAATCGTGGTTCGCAAACTCCCACGCTAAAAAACTAAGGACTTACAATGCAACTTTTCAATCCGAATCACGACCGCAAGGCGGTGGTGATTTTTTCAGGTGGACAGGATTCCACCACCTGCTTACTTCAAGCGATTCAACAATATGGCAAAAATAACGTGGAAACCGTTACCTTTAAATATGGACAACGTCACGCCATTGAATTAGATAAAGCCCAATGGATTTGCCACGATCTTGGGGTGAAACAAACCCTGATCGATATGGAAAGCACCCAGATTTTCTCGGCGAATGCGATGATGAGCAACACGGAAATTAAAATGGGCGAAAACGGCGTGCCGAATACCTTGGTAGATGGTCGCAATGCGTTATTTTTACTCTATGCTGCCATTTATGCCAAAGGGCAAGGGATTACCGATATTATCACGGGTGTATGCGAAACGGATTTTAGTGGCTACCCTGATTGCCGTGATGTGTTTATTAAATCAATGAACGTCACCTTAAATTTGGCGATGGATTATCGTTTCCGTATTATCACCCCGTTGATGTACTTAACCAAAGCCCAAACTTGGCAGTTGGCAGATGAACTTGGCTGTTTAGATTATGTGCAACAACATAGCCACACGTGCTATTTAGGTGTTGATGGCGGTTGCGGAGAATGCCCAAGTTGCTTGTTACGCAATAAAGGGCTAAACGAATATTTAATGTTAAAACAACAAAGTGCGGTGAGAAATGTTTAAAGTTTCAAAAGAATTCAGTTTTGATATGGCACATATTTTGGACGGTCATGACGGTAAGTGCCAAAATTTGCATGGGCATACTTATAAATTACAGGTAGAAGTGAGCGGTGATTTAGTCGCTGACGGAGCGAAAAAAGGCATGGTGATCGACTTCACTGATGTGAAAACTGTGGTCAAACGTGCTATTTTAGATCCCATGGATCATGCCTTTATTTATGACACCACTAGCCAAAGAGAATGTAAAATTGCCAACTTACTCAATGAGTTAAATTCAAAGACTTTTGGTATTCCTGTTCGCACCACCGCAGAAGAAATGGCACGTTTTATGTTTAATCGTTTGAAAACAGAATTGCCAATCTCTGCTATTCGCTTGTGGGAAACGCCGACTTCATTTTGTGAATATCGAGAATAATCGCAGTGCATTTAATTAATGAACCCAAATTTCCCATTGTCGAAATCTTTGAAAGCCTACAAGGGGAAGGGGCCAATACAGGCATGCCGAGTATTTTTGTGCGTTTTGGCAAATGTAATCTGGCTTGCCCTTGGTGCGACACCAATTACAATGAATTTGAGCAATGGACATTAAGCCAAATCTTGCAAAAAGTGCGGTCATTTTCTGCCAAGAATATTATCATTACTGGTGGCGAACCCACAATTCAGGCGGGGATCGCACTATTATTAGACCGTCTCAAAGCAGACGGTTATTTTCTCGCCATTGAAACCAATGGCTTAAAAGAAATTCCGTCTCAAATTGACTATATTGCTACCAGTCCGAAAGCCATGTATGCGAAAAAATACCAAAATCGCTGCATTGAATTTGCTCACGAAGTACGCATTGTGGTGGATGAAAAGGACGACAATGTACAAGATTTCTGTCAGTTAATTGAAAGCAAAATCCAAGCGGATAATTATTATTTATCCCCTTGCGAAATTGATGGCAAAATGAATTTACTCGAAACCATTACGTTTTTAGGCAAGCTCAATCAACGCCCGAATAAGCCGAAATGGCAGTTGAGTATTCAGACGCATAAATTGATTGGGATTGAGTAAAAAGTGGCACAGTAAATGATATACTATGCCACCGAATTTGAATTAACCTAACCAGCTAAGCACTCCAACTGTTAAAGAAGGAATATAAGTAACCGAAAATAAAGTAATCAGCAGTACCATTATAAATAATCCATTATCCTTAGTGACACTCCAAATATCTCTTTTCGCAATAGATGAAGCCGTGATTAATACGCTAGCTACTGGGGGAGTTTGTTGACCAACTGCAATATTTAAAGTCAATATTATACCAAATTGAATAGGATCTATACCTAACTGAGAAATTAATGGCATAACAATCGGAACGACTAAAATAATTGCAGCTGCACCATGCAAAAACATACCAATGATAAATAACATAATATTTAGCATCATCAATACTACATATTTATTATCTGATACGCTTAATATCGCTGAAGCCATTTGTTGCGGAACCTGCTGTTCAGTTAGAAAAAGTCCCAGAGCAGCGGAAGTAGATACTAACAACATGACGACAGCTGTTCCATTTACACTTTCTACAATAGCTTTACGTAAAGATGACAAATTAAGTTCTTTATAGATAAAAAGCCCTATGATTAATGCCAACAATACAGCTAAACCAGCGGCTTCAGTTGCAGTTGCAAAGCCAGAAATAATACTACCTAAAATAACAACTGGTAACGTTAATGCCCAAATGGCTTGCTTAAAAGTTTTCCATATATTACGTAAACTAAAAGACTCTTCTCGTGGTAAATTATATTTCACTGCATAGTAATAGCAAAGAATAAACATCCCCAAAGAAGCTATTCCACCAGCAGCTAAACCAGCAATAAATAATTTAGAAATGGAAACATCTGCCATCGCACCATAAATAATCATCGGTAAAGATGGTGGAATAATCACTGCCAAAGATGCAGATGAAGATGTTACTGCTGCTGCAAGCGTTCCTTTATATCCTCGTTTTTTCATAGCTGGAATTAAAATTGATCCAAGTGCGGCCACATCAGCCACTGAAGATCCCGAAATTTCAGCAAAGATCATCGAAACCCCAACAGTAACCATGGATAATCCACCACGAACAAAACCAATTAAAGCATTAACAAAGTTTATTAAACGAACGGAAATACCACCACTATTCATCAATGCTCCTGCTAAAACAAACAGTGGAATTGCAAGCAAAGAAAAATTTGATGCACCATCAAAAACAGATAATGCTACATTATAAACAGAATCAAAACTACTAGTAGCCCACATACCTAACAAGGATACGACACCAATAGCCACGGCAATGGGAACATTAATCATCACTAGTAGAACTAAGCCTAATAATACTAAGAAAGATATCATGGTTTTTCCCCCGATGCTGTTTGCATATTGTTACGAATAGCTTGCTCTATTTCTTCATCATCCATGGTCTTACCTTGTAATAAGCTTTTCCAAGCATTACTCATAGAGAGTATCTCTGCCAAAATAAACAATATGCAGCCTATAGGTAATGCTGATTGAGCTACGGCTAATGGTATAAAGTCTAAACTAGTTAGAGTTTCATCCCCAAAAACACTTAATAGATAAAAACCAGCCCAAGCTAATATAGTAAAAAAGGCAATAATCAATGTTTCACTAACAATGAAAGCTAGTTTTTTCCACATCAATGGCATTTTTGCGACTAAATTACCAAATCCCATATGACTACGATTTAATGCACATAATGCAGCACCATAAAAAGTTAACCACGCTAACAAAATGGCAGAAACCTCATCATACCAATGTAACGATATCCCCATAAATCGAGAAAATATAGAGATAATAATAATTACAGTTAAAATACTCAGAATAGTCGATGCAATAATGGTCAGGATATTTTTAACTATGAGAAATAACCTTTTCATAAACAGGTTCTCCATTCATATTATGGTTTAATGGCTTGCTGTGTTTTTTCTAATAAAATCTTACCATTAGGAACATTAGAAATAAAATCATCATAAATAGGCTTGCTCGCTTCTACAAAGGCAGGGATATCTGCCACATTTACTTGCATGCCAGCCTCAATGAGCTTTGTTTCTAGTTCTTTATCTAACCTTGTTGCTTCTTGATAACTCCACTCTTGCGATTGTTTTGCCTGCTCTTCAATAATACGCTTAACTTCATCAGGTAATTTCTTATACGATTTAACGCCAACGGTCAAAAACGCAGGAGAATATACATGATTTGTAATAGTTAAATATTTTTGTACTTCTTGTAATTTTGCTGCATAAATATTTGTGAGTGGATTTTCTTGGCCATCAATGACGCCAGTTCTAAGCCCAATAAACACATCTCCAAAAGGAATTGGTGTCGGATTAGCTCCCCATTGTTTGAACATATTCAATCTCCATGAACTGCTAGGCGTTCGAATTTTCAGTCCTTTTAAATCCTCAGGTTTATAAATAGGACGAGTATTATTTGTTATACTACGAAAGCCATTTTCCCATAATCCAATAACTTTATAGCCTTTTTTCTCTATTTCAGGCTCTATTAAAGGATAAAAAACTTCAGTTTCAATACGATTAAGGTGGGATCTTTCCGTAATTAAGAAAGGTAACTCAAAAATAGCCATTTCAGGAATGTTTGTTGAGAGTGTTGAAGATAACAAGGCTATATCAATAGTTCCTATCTTCAACTTTTGTTGCGTATCTTTATCCGAACCTAATTGACCTGCACCAAAAAATTTTAATGTATAGTCTAGGTCTTTCTCTGCTAGTTTTTTATTGCCTTCATCCACAAAATGTTTTGTTGTGTCATATTGCAAGGAACCTAAACTAGCCGTCGTCGAAATAATCAGGTCTTTTGCTTTCGCAAATGAAGAAATGCCTAAAGATAAAGAAAGTGCGGTAAAAATAACCGCAGTTTTGCTTGAAAATATTTTCATATGTCAAATCTCCTTGTTATATGGAAGTGAGTAAGGTAAGAATCTTGAAGATCAAAATAACAACAGAAAAACATATGTTCAATATAATTTTTTCAAAAATGTGATCTTAGTCACATTTATTTTTATAATAAGTGTTTTTTATATATAAATAAGGGGCATCATGCCATGTATGCCCCATTTCGTGTAATGGTATGTAAATATATCTTATTAAGCAACCTGCTGACCAGCCCAACCTTCTTCAGAGTAAATTCCCAATTTTTTCTTACGCATTTGTCTATCAAAAAATGCGACAATAAATGGAACAAGGAATAATGTAATAATTGAAGCTGTTGCACATTGTGCGGTGGCTAATGGAACATAAGGACTAAAAGTCGGATCTGCATCTGCCACAGCCGCTGGAGTCATGGCAGAATTTAAAGCGGTTGTACCAACTGCAGCCCCCATTGCATTGCGTTCTTTTTTCGGTAATAAGATATTAAAAATATAGAAAAGAATCACCGCAGTTACTGTTGAAATTAATCCCAATACAATACCCGATGCACCAGCTAATAAGATCGTATCTATATTAGTGCTTGAACCAATGGCAATCGTCATAATAAAAGTGACTATCGGCGTGGCTTTTTGACAGAGCTGTCTGAACGTACTGTCTAAATTCCCCCAAATAAATCCAACTAACAATGGAATAATGGTAGCAACTAACGCCATAAATGGAATATTAGCGAGTCCGCTTGCACCTAGTGCAACAAGTGTAAAAAATGGTCCATCATTGAGCGATAGAATAGATATTGCTCCAGAATCTGTTGCATTACCAAATTGTGAAGAAAGCGAAATATATAATGAACCATTGGAATTGGTTAAAGCCGCAATTAGGACGACAGGTGTAATACCCCAAATGCCATCTGGGCCTAATAAATAGCCAACAGCCAATCCAACGCCCAATCCTAAAAAGAATTTGATTGATGTTAATACCACTCCTTTATACAAAGGCATACCAACTTGACGTACATTAATCGTTGAACCACAAAGAATCAGGAATAGCCCCATCATTGCGGGTTGACCATTCTTAAATAACCCAGTGGTGAATCCGCCAATTTCAAAAAATTCAGGAAAAAACGTTTTCACTGCAACAGCTAATAATAAAGGAATAATGACCAATCCACCGGGGATTTTCATCATTTTATTCATTAAACCAAGATCTATGTGACCTTCTTCATTTCGTTTAAACATAGGCATAATATTTACCTCATTTGTGAATTGATTGAATACAGAGAATAACTGCTATTCTCTATACATCGTTTATTTTGATCGTCATATTCATCATTCTCGGTAAGCTTCTAAAAATAATCGATCAACTATTTTACATGCTGTTTGATCATCTCCAGTTAAACCTCCTTTACCAATAATAGGTACGCCAGTATAGTTACCCACTAATCTGCCAACATCCGCTTGCGGAATAACGTAATCAATCACATCTATTGCTGCTACGCCCAATTGATTACATACATTTACCATAGTGTCACCACCCGTAGCATATATGCCAGCCACATTATCCACCCCAATTTGCTCGAAAATATCAGAAACAATCATGCCCAAACCTGCATTAATTCTCTCCGCACTTTCACCGTGAATAAAACCATGCAATTTGTCTTGTTCTTCCAAATTAAGCAAAGGACCATGTAGTGCCGTTTCCAACAAAATAGCTCTTGGACGTTCCTTGCGTTGCATAAATTTCTTCACTTGATTGACCACTCTTTTTGCCTCCTTATCGGCCATTTCACCACCTTCAATAAGTAATAGGGGATCTACGCTAATACATTCATGGCGTTTATCCTGACAAAGTACTTCCATTTGTCGTTTAGTAACAGGCGTTGCACTACCTGCAATCACAAAAGCCGTCTTTTGTTCTTGATGAGAAGAAATTTTAGGAATATTCGCTTGTTCTTTATGAATAATGCCACGGTAAAAGCCCAATGCTGCAGTAAATGGACCTGGATCAACGGCTAAAATATGATATTTATCTAATAACAGACAAGCCTGAGCAATGTTAGCAACATCTTCTAGTGTAATCGCATCCACAATAATAATTTGATTACCTGCAGAAATTTGTTCTTCAATACGCTGTTTGATTGACTCAACTCCTTGTAAAACAGAATGAAGCTCAACTAATCCCACTTGACGATGCGTTTGTGTTTTCAACAATTCTGGAATATAACTTTCTTTTACTGGGGTTCGGACATCTTGTGCTACAGGTGTTTTAGTGAGTGCAACACCATCAATCACAGAATACCCTCCCACCACGATGCGTTTAGATTGTGGCATTGCAGGGACAACAATCGCAATCGTATTAGACTCCAATTGATCCAACATGGCATCAATTTCTGTGCCAATCCCACCTCGTAATGTTGTATCAATACGCTTAGTGAAATATTGAACGCCCATCTCTTTTAATACAGATGTGGCATGTCTAACATGATAATAGGCTTCTTCTCTATATAAAGGTCGGCTACTTGTACTGATCAGCAAAGACTCAGACTGATTCTCTGCATTTAATTTTTTTGCAGCCTCCGTATTAAAGAATACGGTTGTCTTAGAGCCAGAACGAGCGAGTAACACGCCTGTCGTCGTAGCACCAGTAAGATCATCTGCAACAACACCGATAATAGGCATAAGCCACCTCCCAATACTTAATGTTTAGAACCAATATATTTTGTGGTGTACTCTGCAAGCACTTTGGTTGATTCAATCATGCTGATACCATTCGCAAGATTTTTGCCTGCAATATCAAAAGCAGTGCCATGATCCACTGAACTACGCATAAATGGTAAGCCGAAAGTAATCGTGACCGATTTCTCAAAATCAAGGGTTTTACAAGCAATATGCCCTTGGTCGTGATAAAGCGACAGAATCGCATCGTATTTTCCTGATTTACCAATATGGAATACTGAGTCAGCTGGAACTGGCCCTGTTGCATTAATTCCCATGGCTTTCGCCTCTTCCACCGCAGGAATTAAATGATCAATTTCTTCACGTCCAAATAAACCATTATCTCCACCATGTGGATTTAACGCAGCAACGGCAATTAATGGATTTTCAATGCCAATATTTCGTAACTCTTTGTCAATTTGAATCACGCAATCCAATACATTTTGTTTATTCGCATATCGGCAAGCATCTACCACTGACATATGACGACTCACAAAGAACACTCTTAACTTATGGCAATTAAACATGGTTAATCCATAATCAGAATGGGTTTCGTTTTGATAAATTTCAGTATGACCAGGTTCTTTTACACCAACCAATTTAATGGCTCTTTTGTGGATAGGTGCGGTTGATACAGCATCAATTTTCTTAGCCAAACCAAGCTCAATAGATTTCATCACCCAATCATAAGACATTTGCCCAGCTAAAGCCTGAACTTCGCCCCATTTAATTGAATCAGTGTCATAATCTCTCGTTTCCAATACATCAATCGTACCGAGTTGATATAAGGCTTCTTCGGGATCATTAATTTTTCTAAATTGGGGACTCACGCCTCTTATCTCAGCCGCTCTTTTTAAAATCGCCACACTACCAATTACAAATGGTTGGCAAATATGGTAAATCTCCTCGTTCAACATCGTATCTATCACGATTTCAGGGCCAATCCCTGCTGGATCACCTAAGGTCAATGCAATAATTGGTTTTTTAGTTTGAATCGTCATCATAAAATCCTCTTTTTACTTCATTCTCATTTTTATTTAACTTTCGTTTCGTTTCGTTTTTAACCAAACGATAATTAAATATTATCGGGAATAAACTATTCTTCAAGCATGAAATATCAAATATGCGATCTAGATCACGAAAAAAATCCATATTCGAACAAAAAACAGCCATTAATAAATAATTTCTTTGATTTTTGTACGAAAAAAATAGAAAATGACATAAACTAAATAACACGAAGGAAACATATGGATCGTAAAAATGTCATTTTGGAGCTGCTGGAACAAAAAGGTAGTCTGAATAATCAAGAACTAAGCAAACTGTTAAATTGCTCTAGCGTGACTATTCGCAATATTGTTCGAGAATTAGAAAAACAAGGCTTACTTGTCAGAACACATGGCGAGATCCATAAAGTTAAAAACACGATTTCGATTGCAATTCCTGCAGGGAATATTCTCAAAGATCAAGAAAGTAAACTAAAAATAGCCGAGCAAGCCTACCAATATATTGAAGAAAGAGATACGATTATATTAGATGACTCTTCAAATAGTTATTATCTAGCCAAAGTGCTCAAACAGCATAATCATAAATATTTAATTGTTATTACTAATTCCCTTGTCATCGCCGCTGAGCTATCTGAATGTCCTTCTATTGATGTGTTTATGATGGGGGGAATAATCACCAATAATCCCCCAGCTTGTACGGATAATTTTGCCTGCCAGATGTTAAAAAGTTTTAAAGCCACCAAAGCCTTTATTGGTGTACATGGGATCGACCCAAATATGGGCGTTACCTCTATCGGCAATGCCCAAATGCAATTCAAAAAGTTGATTTTTGAATCTTCATCACAGGTTTATGTCTTAGCTTGTGGCAATAAATTCGGCACAGGATACGTTTTAGTGTCAGCAAAAATTGAAGAAATAAACCGAATTATCACAGATCGTAGCATAAATCCTGAATACCTTACCCAGTTAGAAAATCGAGTATTGATCGATATCGTTGATTAAGTTTTCTATCTAAATTAATTCACCCTTAACGTATATTTAATATACAAGGGTGAACAAAAGCACTCCACTTTTTACTCCAAATAAACCAATTTCTAGCATTTTTTTATCTTTTTTTTCATATTTGTGACGTAGATCACAGTATAACTTAATCTTTTTTTGTAGAATACAAACATCAAAAGTTCACATATTGTTCTTTTGTTATATATTTAAATAATATTATCACTTTCGTTTATTGAAACAATTCATGAGGATGTAATTATGCAAAAACCAACCGTTGCGATGGTATTAGGCGATCCAGCAGGCGTAGGGCCTGAACTGGTTGCTAAATTGCTCACCCAAACAGCACAAAGAGAAAAAGCCAATATTTTATTAATCGCTGATAGAGATGAATTACAAAAAGGTTTGAGCATTGCTCAAGTGAGTTTTGACTATGATGAAATTTCAGAACAAGAATTGCCTTCTTATTCATTTAAACTCGGTAAACCTGCATTGATTCATCATAAATGCTCTCACCCAGCCCCTTTTGAGTATGGTAAAGCAACCGAACAAAGTGGTGTGTATATTTTAGAAACACTTAAAAAAGCCGTTACTTTTGCACAAGCTGGTTATGTGCAATCCATCTGCTTTGCACCACTGAATAAGCAAGCCATGCATTTAGGCGGATTAAAATACCGAGATGAATTACATTGGTTCGCTGACCAAACAAATTTTCATGATTTCGTTTGTGAACTCAATGTCGTGGATGGAATTTGGGCAAGCCGTGTGACTTCGCATATTCCATTTAAAGATATTGTGCCAAATCTTTCTGTTGAAAGCGTTGTTGATTGTATTTGTTTATTACATAAATCACTCACACAAGCAGGCGTGGAAAATCCTAAAATTGCCGTACAAGCATTAAATCCACATGGTGGTGAAGGTGGTGTATTTGGCGATGAAGAAATTAAAATTATCAAACCAGCTGTCGAAAAAGCACGTCAAGAGTATGGTTTTGATCTCTATGGTCCATTCCCTGGGGATACAACCATGCGAGAAGTCCAACGTTTAAAAATTGATGGTGTGGTATCAATGTATCATGATCAATTTTCAACCGCATTAAAATTATTAGGGTTTGAACGAGGCGTAACGGTTCAAGGGGGAATCCCAATTCCAATTACCACAGCAAACCATGGAACAGCTTATGATTTATACGGTAAAAATGTGGCTATTCCAAGTGCATTTGAAGAAGCATTTAATATTGCCGTTCGCATGGGAACTGGTGTGTTAAATACGAAGTAAAAAAGAGAGGTAGATGATGAGTAGAACACCTAAAAAATTATTGAATAATCCAAATGATGTGCCAGCTGAACAACTTGAAGGGCTATTATATGCTTGCCATGGAAACTTAATTAAAGTTGAAGGATACAGTGGCGTTTATCGTAAGGATATTGGTGAAAATCAGGTAGTTGTCATAACGGGTGGTGGCAGTGGTCACGAACCGATGTTTGCAGGTTATGTGGGTAAAGGACTCGCTGATGCTGCTGCTCTCGGCGAAGTTTTTGCCTCACCTTCACCTGATATTATTATTGAAACGACTAAAGCATCACATAAAAATCAAGGCGTATTGTTTGTTTACGGAAATTATGCTGGCGACAATATGAACTTTGATATTGCTGCAGAACTTCTTGAAGAAGAAGGTATTCACGTAAAAACAGTACGAGTCACTGACGATATTTCAGCTGCTCCACTCTCAAAAATGAGTGATCGTCGAGGCGTAGCTGGCGATATGTATGTACTTAAAATTGCAGGGGCGGCAGTTGAGTCAGGCTATGACTTAGATGCCGTACATACAGTCACTGCAAAAGCCAATTTTAATACTCGTACTATGGGTGTCGCATTAGGTGCTTGCTCTATTCCTCAAACAGGTAAATTCAATTTTGAACTCGCTGATGATGAGTTAGAACTTGGCATGGGTATTCATGGCGAACCTGGGGTTAGACGCCAAAAAATGTCAAGTGCGGATGAAATTAACGAAGAAATTGTTAATCGACTCTGTGAAGATATTGAATTAAAAGCTGGCGATCGGGTTTGTGTCACTATCAATAACTTAGGGGCATCAACCTACACCGAACTTTTAATTGCCAACCGAAAAGTACATCAAGAACTCGCCAAACGTAATATTCAAATTTACGACACATTAATCGGCAGTTATTGCACCTCGCAGGAAATGGCTGGCTATTCCGTCACTATTTTCCGTTTAGATGATGAATTGCAAAAACTCTACGATATGAATTGTGATAGCTTTGTATGGAGAAAATAAAATGAATGTAACAGAAACAAAAGCATTATTGTTATATACCGCAGAAAAAATGGTTGATAGCGAGCCTATGTTGACCGAATTAGATCTAAAAATCGGTGACGGTGATCATGGATTAGGGATGCAACGGGGGTTTGCTGCAGTACGAGATTTACTGAAAGGTGAAACTTATCAACCAAAAGACGTAGGTGAATTGTTCTTAACCGCTGGGACAAAAATGATGTCTAGCATGGGCGGTGCATCTGGTGCCATCTTTGGTACATTGTTCCGTGCTGGAGGTAAAGCCATCGCAGGACAAGACACATTCAATGCAGCTGTGTTATCACAATTTTTAGTCGCTGGATCTGCTGGCGTATTTGCTCGTGGCGGTGCAAAACCTGGTGATAAAACAATGATGGATGCCTTAGTCGCCGCAGAAAAACAATCGCTATTAGTACAAAATGAGAGTTTGGAAAATGCCTTATTAAGCATTACCAAAGCTGCTGAAGAAGGAGCAGAAAGTACTCGTAACCAAGTTGCTGTATTTGGTCGGGCAAAAAGTTTAGGCGAACGTTCTTTGGGTTATGTTGATCCAGGTGCGGTATCCATGTCCTTAATCCTTAAATATATGGCTGAATTTGTCACTCATTAGTTCTGTATAACAGAAAGGCATAAGGCTGATACACATCAACTTATGCCTTTCAACAAAAGGAGACGTTATGACTCAACAAAAAGCATCAAATATCCGTTGGTTTGTATTCGGTATTATTTTTCTACTGGGTGTTGTCAACTTAATTGATCGAATTTCTCTTTCCATTGCAATGCCAACCATTGCACAAGAATTTGATCTATCGCCTGAATTACAAGGTGTTATTTTGAGTAGTTTTTTCTGGGCATACGCACTCTTGCAAATTCCCGGTGGATTACTCATTGATAAATATGGCCCTCGTAAAATGATTACGGGCTCAACTGTGTTATGGGGAATTTTCCAAGCTGTCGCCGCACTTTCTACTGGCGGTCTATCCTTGCTTTTAACTCGTTTTATGCTTGGAGCCTCTGAAGCACCATTATTCCCATCAGGTGCAAAATTAAATGCAACTTGGTTATCACCACAAGAACGTGGGCGTGGTGCAGTTATTATGGATTGTGGTGGCCCACTAGGTGCAGCATTAGGTGGCATTATTATTGCTTACATGATTGCAAGCATTGGTTCATGGCGAATTGTATTTGCTATCGCAGGCATCGCTACTATTTTACTCGGTTTCGTTTCATGGAAATTTCTGCGAGATACACCGCATGAACATCAATCTGTTAATGCCGAAGAACTTAAATTAATTGATGCTACACATTCTAAAGATCAAATTTCTTTAGATGTTTCATCCAGTTCAACAAAAATTGGATTTGATTATTTTTCTCTTATTTCTATTCTCTTTGGTCGTGCAGCTTGGGCAATGATGTTCTTTGGTTTGCTTACTTGGGGACCAAGTTATTTAGCACAAGCTCGTGGATTTGATATTAAAGGCATTGGCAATGCTACATTTATTATCTTTTTATGTGGAACATTAGGCTCATTATGTGGCGGTTTTATTTCAGATAATCTAGTGAAAAAAGGAATCTCTCAACGTTTCGCATTAAAAAGTGTTTTGACAATTTCAGGAATCAGTACACTCATTGCATTTTCATTATTACCAAGTATGAATGATCCTATTGTCGCTATTGCAACCCTTTCTGTTGCAGCCTTTTTCCTGATGTGGGGAAGTTTATATTGGAGTTTCCCAGCATTGTTAGCCCCGAAAGACAAGGTAGGGACTGTTGGCGGAATTATGAACATGGCAGGAAGTATCGGAGGAATTGTTGTACCTATTTTAGTCGGTGTGATCTTAGGGCAATCTCAAAATTACGATAACGTATTGCTATTTTTCTCAGGATGCTCTGTCATTTATATTCTAGGCACATTAAGTATAAAACTCAGTAAACAAGATAAATAAGGTAAATATTATGGAAACTAAATTATATGATGGTCCAATGATCGATGCTCATCAACATTTTTGGCAACCACAAATTAACCTGCATCCATGGTTAGAACCAGATGTATTAATCCCTTTTCGATACGGAGATTATACGGCGATTAAAAAAGAATATTTACCACCTGATTATTTAAAAGATGCAACATCGAAGCATAATGTCGTCGCCACTGTTTATATTGATGCAGAATGGGATCCTAAAGATCCTTTAGGTGAAACGAGCTATATCCATACGATTGCAGATAAATTTAATATGCCCAATGCAGTGGTTGCTCAGGCGTGGTTACATCATGATGATATTGAAGATGTATTAAAGGCTCAATCCCAATATCCTTTAGTGAGAAGTGTCAGACATAAACCTGCAGGAGCTTTAACGCCACAAGAAGCATTATCTGGTGTGAAAACGTTAATGAGTGACGATAAATGGCGGCAAGGTTATGAATTATTGTCCAAATTTAATCTCAATTTTGATTTACAAACACCTTGGTGGAATTTACACGAAGCAAAGGAATTGGCTATTGATTTCCCTGATACGCTTATCATTCTAAACCACACAGGTTTGCCATCTGATCGTTCAAAAGAAGGATTACAATCTTGGCATAAAGCGATGTCACTTTTGGCTGATATTCCAAATATTGTCGTGAAAATTTCAGGTATTGGATTACCGAATAAACCTTGGAATATTGAAGATAATCATTGGATTATTCAAGAAACCATCAATATCTTTGGTGTAGAACGAACTATGTTTGCCAGTAATTTCCCTGTTGATAGTTTATGTGGTGATTTAGACACTATTTTTACTGGATTCAAGGAAACGGTAAAGCATTATAGTGATGATCAACAATATCAACTATTTTTTGCTAATGCGAAAAAATATTACAAGATTAATCTCTGAAAAGGAATATATATGAGCTCTCTTAAATTATCTGTAAATACCTCCATATATGATGGATATGACATAGAAACAACCCTTTCCTCAATTAAGAAGTGCGGTTTTAATTTCTTTGAATTAGCATATAATCAAGGCTATGTTGGTAATTTAACCCAACAACTTTTTTCTCAACAACATGCCGATGAAATTAATCAATTAAAAAATAAATATCAACTAGATACTTATGCTTTAGGCTGTACAATGGATTTAAGTGTAGAAAATTTCTATGAAATTTTTTCACCACGAATTTATTTTGCACACGCTATCGGTGCAAAATTTCTGAACGTTTGTACTTGTAAGGCAGAAAATAAAGCTGAATTGATTAAAAATCTAAAATCTATTCAACCAATATTGTCTGAAACAGGATGTATTTTGTGCCTAGAAAATGGCGGAGATAAAAACTTTAATGCTTTTATCACCCTTGAGGATGGTCTAGACATTTTACAGCAATTAGATGATGAACATTATTCTATTAATTTTGATGCTGGTAATATGGTTACTTATGATAAAAGTCTTGACGTAATAACACAATCTATATCCGCAATAGAACACTCAAAACATTTCCATTTAAAAGATGTAAAGGTAATCAATGATCAATTTCATTTTCCGGCTATTACTGGAGAAGGATTAATTAGTTATGACAAAATTATACCTCAATTAATCAAACAAGATATTCCATGTGGTATTGAGATCCCATTAAGAATGTACAGAAAAGCCGATGCTACTCCAATTAGACAAGAGGAACCTATAGACCTAAATATAATTGAAAACACTTTATTATCATCTAGACAATATATTCAACAACATTTGATTTAATTTTGACGAGGTGTCACTATGAAAAGCACAAGTTATCAACAAAAACCAACAGCATTTAGATGGGTTATTTTTACAGTAATGTTTTTCTTATTAGCTGTAAATTTAATGGATAGAATCACATTATCTATTGGTATGCCTTATATTAAAGAAGAATTTAATTTATCTCCTACTATGCAAGGTTTAATTTTAAGTAGTTTCTTTTGGTCTTATGCATTACTACAAGTTCCGGGTGGTTGGTTATTAGATAAATATGGGCCAAGAAAAGTTATTACAGGGGCATTACTTGGTTGGGGATTCTTCCAAGCTATTATAGGATTTGCTAGCAGTGGCATGCATATGATCTTAGCTAGAATAGGTTTAGGAGCTGCTGAGAGTCCCGTTTCTCCAAGTGGCGCAAAACTTAGCTCAACATGGTTAACTTCCCAAGAAAGAGGACGGGGAGCCGTAATTATGGATTCTGGTAGTCCACTAGGTGTTGCAGTAGGAGGCGTTCTTGTTGCCAATTTAATTCTTTGGTTTGATTCTTGGAGACTCGCTTTCATCATTGTCGGTATATTTACAATGTCTCTTGGTTTTCTCGCTTGGCTCATTTTACGTGATAAACCATCACAACATAGTAGAGTTAATCAAGCAGAATGTGATTATATTGAACAAGGTAATAGCGTTTCTTTGAATGATACACCTGAAAGCAAAACTCAAGGATTAGGGATATCTTGGTTCATGATGTGGGCTATTATGATTGGTAGAGCATCTTGGGGAATGGTATATTGGGGCTTACTTACATGGGGACCAAATTATTTAGCTCAAGCACAAGGATTAGATTTAAAAGCTATTGGTAATTCTACTTTCCTTATTTTTATTCTAGGAACTGCTGGTTGCTTATTTAGTGGATTCTTTGTTGACTTCTTGGTTAAAAAAGGGATTAGCCATAATATTGCATTAAAAAGTTTATTATCGCTTTCTGGTATTGTAGGTTTATGTGTATTTATGATGTTGCCATCAATTACTGATCCAGATTCTGCAGTTTGGCTATTAGGAATTGCGGCATTCTTTATGATGTTTGGCAGCTTGTATTGGAGTTTCCCTGCTATATTAGCACCAAAAGATAGAGTGGGATTAGTCGGTGGATTTATGAATATGGCTAATAGTTGTGCTGGTATTCTAGTGCCAATTCTAGTCGGAGTAATTCTAGAATATACAGGCAGTTTTTCTGGTGTGCTAACTTATTTCGGTATTTGTGCAGGTTTTTATATTTTAGGTACATTGTGTATTAATTTTAATAAAGCACCTATATTATCTCCGACAAAATAAGGAACTTATATGACTAATAAAATTATCCCATCTCTTTTAATACCTGAAATATTCTTCCCTATGATGGGAAATGAAAAGAATATCTTAGATATTGTACATAAAATTTCAGATATTGGATTCTATCAATGTATTGAATTGGGGATCTTATTTGATAAAGATATTATAAATAAAGTAAGAAATATTGCTGAAAATAATCATCTTAAAATTACCCAATGGATGACATTTGAATTATTAAAGCATAACTTAAATTTAGCGAGTTTAGATAAAGAGCAAAGAAAAAAATCTGTCTCCAGAGCCAAAGAATTAGTTCATATTGCAGGAACACAAGGCACTACTAAACTTTCTTTGGTCAGTGGACCTAAACCAGAAAGTCATCTACAAAATGAAGCAAAGAAATACTTGTCTGAGTCTTTGATTGAGCTAAGTCAAGAATTGACACAATACAATGGACTTATTTTACAAATTGAACCCTTGGATTGCTTTGCACACAAAAAACAACTCATTGGATTAACCAACGATACTGTGGATTGGATTACATCTTTCCGCAAGGAATGTCCTAATCTATATATCGCATGGGATAGTGCTCACGTTTGTTTAAATCAAGAAGATTTAACACAATCGTTGATAACTGCAGCACCACTAATTTCTCAATTACATCTTTCCAATGCAGTATTAGATCCTAATTCTCCTAAATATGGCGATTTTCACATGAAAATAGGAAAACCTGGTTTCTTAGATCATAAATCAGCTATATCTATTTTAAAAACGGCAAGAGAATTGAATATACCAAATAGATTTGATGAATTGTCCGTTGCTGTAGAAGTTAGGGGAAATGAAAATGATGACCTATGGAAAAATGAATTGGAATGTAGAAAATTTTTGAAAAACATATTTATAGAACTTGAAGTATTGTAAATGAGGTTATTATGAAAAAATCTATTTTAAGAGTAGAAAAAGTACCTGATATGGTTGTTGAAATGCTAGTTCATGATTATAACATATATTCTTATACAGACATAAGTGAACTAGAGTTCAATAAAATTTCAAATGAAATAGAAATTATTTTGGCAAGTGGTGAATCTAAGGTTACGGCTTCACTCATGGAAAAGCTCCCAAATTTAAAACTCATATCAGTATTTGGGGTTGGTTATGATGGTGTTGATATTGAAACAGCTAAACAAAAAAATATAAACGTCAGTCATACCCCCAATGTATTAACTGATGATGTGGCAGATTTAGGCATGGCTCTGTTATTAGCTACATCAAGAAAAATCATTGGTGCTCAACGTTTTATTGAGCAAGGATATTGGGGAAAAACTAGCTATCCTTTAACAACCAAAGTTTCTGGAGGGAAACTTGGCATAGCAGGATTTGGTCGAGTAGGTCAAGCTGTCGCTAAAAGAGCTGAGGCTTTTAATATGCAAATTTCCTATTTTGATCGTAGCCCCATATCCAATATTTCTTTCAAATACTATTCTGATCTCGCTGAACTAGCAAAAGATAATGAATTCCTTATAGTCTGTTTAACTGGCGGAAAGAGTACTAATCATTTAATTAATAGACAAATCTTACACGCACTAGGAAAGCAAGGTATTTTGATTAATATTGCTAGGGGGGGTGTTGTCAATGAAAAAGATTTAGTTAATGCGATTAATAATAATGAAATTGCTGGAGCTGGTCTAGATGTCTTTGAAAATGAACCTGATATTCCTAAAGATTTACTCTATAAGGATAATGTTGTTCTTAGTCCACATTTAGGAAGCGCTACTTATGCTACTCGAAAAGAAATGAGTACCCTAGTAGTAAAAAATATTAATTCTTTCTTGTCTGGAAAAGGACTAATAACACCTATTCCAGAATTAGCAATATAAATCATATACATAATTTAAGTAATAAAATGTGTAAAAATTTATTAAAAATCAACTATAAAGAGGTGATCTTATGAAAAAACTAAATACCATTTCTGCAACTATCTTATTTACAACCACAGTATTTTCAGCTTCAGTATTTGCTGCTGGACAACATACCCTTGCACTTAGTCATTATGGTTCACCTAGTGATACCATCACTAAGGCAACGGAATTAATGGCCAAAAGAGCCAATGAATTATCTAATGGACGAATTACAATCAAATTACACCCGAATAGTGAATTAGGCAGTTCAGATACACAAATTGATGGCACGAGAATGGGAACGATTGATATTGTTGTCGTTGGAAACCCATACTATACAACATTTAATGAGGAACTCAATTTACTTGATCTGCCATTTTTATTTAGAGATGAAGAACATGTAGAAAAAGTATTAAGTGGTGAAATTGGAAGTGAACTATTGAAATCACTAGAAAAATCTAATTTGAAAGGACTCGCTTTTTATGAAATTGGCTTTAGAGACATCACAAATAGCAAAAAAGCCATAAAATCTGTATCGGATTTATCTCATTTAAAATTAAGAACTACACCAAATCCAGCACACATTGCAGCATTTAAAGAATGGGGAGCGAATCCTACACCGATGCCATTTAATGAAGTTTACTTTTCTTTAAAAACCGGTGTAATTGATGGACAAGAAAATCCAGTTCACCATATTTATAATAATAATTTACAAGAGGTTCAAAAATATCTGTCTTTAACACACCATGCTTATACTGCTGCACCAATGTCTATGAATTTAGATAGTTTCAATGCATTAGATAAAGAAGATCAAGATATTTTATTGCAAGCTGCAAAAGAAGGGGCAGATTTAGAGAAAAAACTTAACCTAGAAGAAAATCAAGTTTATTTAAATAAACTAAAAGAACAGGGTATGGAAGTAGAAGAATCTCCAGATACTGCATCATTCCAAGCAGGGGCTAAACTCACTTGGGATGATTACGCAAAAAAATTCGGTAATCAATACATTCAAAAAATCATTGATACCAAATAAAAAATTAAGTAATGATGTTCATTAAGGAGGCAAACAAAATGGTTGAAAAATATGATGAGTTTATAAAA
This sequence comes from Lonepinella sp. BR2271, assembly GCF_051851515.1. Taxonomy (NCBI): domain Bacteria; kingdom Pseudomonadati; phylum Pseudomonadota; class Gammaproteobacteria; order Pasteurellales; family Pasteurellaceae; genus Lonepinella; species Lonepinella sp. BR2271. The sequence goes on from NZ_JBPDVF010000006.1 coordinate 88,719, forward strand.
AAGACATTTCTATCATTAGGATGCCTCTTTTTTATCATTATTGTCGTCATGACATTTATACAAGTTATAACAAGATATGTGATAAACATATCTTTTCCATGGGCAGAGGAATTTTTACGTTTTTGTTATACATGGATGATATTATTTGGAATATTAACAACGGCTCAAATACAGGTTCCATTATTAAGAATTATGATTTTTGAAAGATTCAAATACGGCTGGTTATTATCATCATTGCTATATATTGTTATGTTAATTTCTTTATTTTTATTAATAAAGGGCGGAATAAAAGTTTATTCAATGAATTTAAATAGCTATTATTCAGCATTTAAGATTTCAAAATCTTGGGTTTATGTGCCATTCATTCTGTGTTTATCGTTAGAGATTGTCAGAATTATACTTGATTTTGTCCATTTAGCTAAAACTCGTCAAGTGAGGGAATTATAATGTCATTTATCGTACTACTTGGAATAATGTTTATTCTCACCGTTTTTGGATTACCGCTATTTTATAGTATTATCTTTGCATCAATTGTGACATTATTTTGTTTTCTACCTAATATTCCTGTCACAATTGTCGCCCAACAAGTTATGCAAGGATTAGATACAAATGCCCTGCAAGCATTAGCCTTTTTCTTCCTAGCTGGAGAATTAATGAGCGTTGGTGGCATAACAACAAGGATCATTCGATTTGTTAGCTCATTAATAGGACGCTGGAAAGGGTCTCTTGCTTATATTAATATTTTTTCTAGTTTATTTTTTGGTTCAATTAGTGGCTCTGCCGTCGCTTCAACAGCAGCAATTGGTAGCTCACTCATACCAGAAATGAAAAAGCAAGGCTATCCTGCACCCTTTGCAGGTGCATTAACACAATCTGCCTCTATTATTGGCCCGATTATTCCACCGAGTGTCCCCATGATTGTGTTTGCTGCATTAGCTGGATCTGGAGTGTCTGTGGGTAAAATGTTCATGTCAGGCATCATTCCGGGTGTCATGATTGCATTAGTATTAATTTTGACAACATTCGTTCTCAGTAAACTTTATAAATACGGCAATAAATCTACGCCTTTCAATTGGACGGAAGTGAAAGAAAGTGCAAAAGATGCACTTTGGGCGATATTTTGTCCTGTTATCATATTGTACGGTATTATTTCTGGTATTTTTACCGCTACTGAGGCGGGAGCCGTATCCGTTGTCTATGCGTATTTAGTCGGCACATTTGTTTATAAAGAACTCAGTTTCGAATTATTGAAAAAGTCACTTATTTCATCTCTAAAAGGCACAATTACAGTGATGTTAATTGTTGGGGCTTCTTCAATCTTTGCTTGGCTAATTGCACGTTTACAAATTAGCCATCAAGTAGCTGATTGGGTATCATCTATTTGTAATAGTCCTTTACAAGCACTTATTCTGATTAACATTATCGTATTGTTTATCGGAATGGTAATGGATCCAACTGCTGCACTTACAATATTAGTGCCTGTATTTATGCCTATCGTTGCACAATTTAATATAGATCCAATACATTTTGGTTTAGTCATTATTTTAAACTTAATGATTGGATTAGTGACACCACCTGTGGGATATTTGATATTTCTATCCGCTAATATCGCTGAATGTGAACCGATGAAAGTACTAAAAAGCAGTTTACCATTTTTATGTGCATTATTTGCCTTGTTAGCATTGCTGATATCTGTACCTGAATTTAGTACATTCTTACCAAATTTATTATTTAAATAAGGAGTCGAAAATGAATAAATGGATCGATCTTTCAATGCCTATTTCTCGTAATCATATACGTTGGAATCCTACAATAGAAAAAAAAGGTAACTTTGATGATGGTGATTTATTTGAAGCTACACAGTTACAAGTATCTTGCCACGCTTTCACCCATATGGATGCCTTAAGTCACATCAAAAAAGATGCATATAATATTTTAGATATTCCTATTGAAACTTATATGGGGGAATTTTATGTCTTAGACTTATCAGAAGTAATTGGAGATAATTTTGCTATTACCCCTGAAGTGCTTTCCTCTATTTGGCCTGAAAGCAAAGAAGTAGAAAAAATAATTTTCAAAACTTGCTGGGATCTTCATTATAGTTACAATTCAAAAGAATTTTGGGGAAATGCTCCGTATATTACGTTTGAGGGAGCTGAATACTTAGCCAATAAAAATCTCAAAATTATAGCTTTTGATTTTCCGCAAGATTACCCTATCCGAGGTTGGCTAACTGGAACAATGGAAAAACCATTAACAAAACATGTGACACATCATCATTTACTCATGAAAGGCGTAACATTAGTAGAATATATATGTAATACAAAAAATATTACATCCCCTACAGTTGATGCATTAATGATTCCAATAGCCATTGAAAATACTGATGGTTCACCTTGCCGAGTATTAATTAAAAATCACATTCAACATGATGAATTTCAGAGCATAGCAGAAGAACTTATCAAAAATTTAGGGGGACAAGAAAATATTAGTGCATTAACGCATTGTGCAACTCGTATTCGAGTTGTATTAAAAAATGATAGATTAATGAATAAAAAATCAATTGAAAAAATTAATAAAGTGAAGGGGCTATTTTCTATTACGGATCAATATCAGATTATTTTTGGAACAACTGTTGTAGATAAGGTTTATAATAAAATCAAAGAACTCTCTCTTATTTAATTATTATAATGCTAGCCGAAAAACTCTTTCTAGGCTAGCATTATATATTCTCATATTATTAACTCTTGAATGAGTTAATTTCAGACTCTATTTCTTTTATCCTTTCCATCATAGAATGGAAATCATATTTTTTATCATCATAAATCATACCTGAATTGCACATTTCATTATAGTCTTTTTCTAATTCAATAAAATGGTTATCATTAGGTGCTAATACGAATTTACAATCTAAACAATCATCATAATGTGCATAACTAGAATTAAAAAAGATTGACTTAAGATTTACAACATCTAGTAATAATTCTTGATTAAATAATGCTTGCTTTCCAATCCCTTTATCATATAGTTTTACCAAATCATACCAATGACGAGATAATCGTTCTGCATTTTGTTTTACTCCTCGATGACATGCAACATGGATCAATGTCGCTTTTTCCCAGAAAGTGCGTTGCGGAGACAATACTATAACATTAGCCTCAGGTAATGAAATGTTAAGCCCATCTTCCATAATATACGGTTTAACAATATGTTTCTCATTTGGATCAATAATATTTCTTCCACCTAATTCAATTAAAACAGATTCTTTAATATACTGATTTGACACACCAATAATAGATGGATAATTTATCCAAATTTTCTCTCCTGATTCATCTACTTTTATATCTACTGGTATCGAATATTCTTGTAGTTTATATTTTAATTCTGGAATAATAATATTATCACGATATGACTTCACTTCATTTTTCAATTTGTCACTAAAGTATTTTATTTTAGTTTTGCTCATATCAGGGCTAAAAGAACTAGAAATATCAAAATAACGATAATCTAATGTAATATCAATATCTTCCGAAAAACGATCGATTATACCAAAAATCTTGGATAAAGATGTTCCACCTTTAAACGCCATAGGATGCTTATTCGGAATATTAAAAATGATATCTAATATTAAACAAAGCCATATATCTTTTTCTAAAACATAATCTCTCATAGCTAGCTTACTACTATAATGTTGAATTATTTCAAACTGCTCTTCATTATTTAATGAGAAATAAGATTCAAATTGCATAAGTTTCCCTTTAACTAAACTAATAACTCAGCTGAACTAATAGTTTTATGTATCCATGATGCCAAATTTGCATTTTTCAGCATAATATACTCTTCTTCGCTAAGATAATTTTGGATTATCTTAATCATATTTGGCGTAACTATCTCTTTTCCTAAATACCATAAAGCTGAAATAACTAATCCCACTTGTGTACCTGCATACTGTAATTTTCTCTGGTTTGATGTATGTACCAGTTTTACTTGTTGATTAGCAATAATTATATTCCTTGTTGCTCCATTCGTGTAAAAGATGGTTTGCACCGGCATTTGTGTACTCAACTTTAATCGTCTAGCTGCCTCAGCACCATGAACCTGAAGAGTCTCTCCATTTTGTTGCGAAATGAGGTTAAGTACACTTTCAATATCAATAGGAACGTTACCTACAAATCTATTCTTCTTTGGACGAAAAAAAATGCCACGTGCAGCCCTGTTTATTTCATTATTTTTTACCATTCTTGATAAAGCTTTATCAACCACAGATCTTTCTCCAAACTCTAAAAAATCTTTTGATGAAAAAAGAACACCTAATTCAGTTTTGCCTATTTTTTCTCTAATATGTTGATTTATTGATAACATATACAACCTTAAGTCATAAAAACACTAATATTTTCTGACATTGTATCACTAAGAAGAAAAAGAACAACAAAAAAATAGCATCGACTTTAGGCGATGCTATTCAATATGTTAGCCCAAAGTTTCTATTATCTAGTTATACTGCTTCCTGTTTAGCTCTTAGCGCCTGAGAAATTAATCTAACAAAATTATCAGCCTGCCATGCACTACGACCAGTAAACAGTCCATCAATGTTGGGTTGTAGAATCAGATCATTTGCATTGTCAGGATTGACACTTCCACCATATAATGTAGGGATTTTTGAACTATCTTCACCAAATAATTCAAACAAACATTGTTTAATGACTTGGTGTTTCTCATTCGCATATTGGCTACTTGCTGGAATACCATTAACACCTATAGCCCACACTGGTTCATAAGCAATCCATAAATGAGATAATTGCTGTTTTTCAACATTATGTAGACCTATTTTTAGCTGTGTTCTCAATACTTCATCAGAAATACCATAATTTTTTTGTTCCAACGTTTCGCCAATACAGAGCAAGGTAGTAAAACCATGTTTTAGAGCAGACAAGACTTTTTGATTTTCTTCTGAATCTGTTTCTCTAAAAACATGACGTCGTTCTGAATGCCCAATCATCACAAGTTTTACGCCAAGTTCTTTCAACATCAAAGGTGAAATATCACCTGTGAATTGTCCATTGTCATGAGAATTCATATTTTGAGCACCAATTCGAATAACAAGTGGTTTGTTATCTTGCTCAATAACATTCACAGCATCTTTCAAGCTTGTATAAGAAGGAATAACAAATAATTCTACATCAAAAGGTGACTCAATTTGGTTTGCTAAACGAGATAATTCAGCTAAATAATTTACAGTCTCCCCATTTCCTTTATACATTTTCAAATTTGTACCAAAATAGACTTTTTTCTTCATAGCACTTCCCTACCGGACTTATTTAGTGGAATTCTCACTAATGTTTACTATATTTTGCGTCAATTTCTTTCATTTTTTCCAATTTAGGCGTTGAACCACCGCCAGCAAAATCACACGCAATCCATGTCTTAAGTAAACTTTTAGCTAGTTCTACACCAATGACTCGCTCACCAAAGCAAATAATTTGGGCGTCATTGCTTTTTCTAGAACGTTCAGCTGAAAAAACATCATGACAAACAGCCGCTCTAACGCCTGGTATTTTATTAGCGGTAATACACATGCCTATCCCCGTACCGCAAGTTAAAATAGCTCTGTCATATTTTCCCTCGGCAACAGCTAAAGCAACTTTCTCCGCAACATTGGGATAAAGCGTTTTATCTCCAGCTCCTGCACCAAAATCATCACATTCAATACCTAGTTCTTGTAAGTATTTAATTAACTCTACTTTTAAGTTATAAGCAGCGTCATCACAACCAATTGCAAATTTCATAATTCACCTCTTAGATAAAATAGTCTGACTAGACTATATAATTTATAATTTTGCTAAATTAAGTACCGTATTGATATTTGTTGCACTAGTGGCAATAATATCAATAATGCCTGATCTTAAGGCACCTAAAATAGCCATAGTTTTACTGTTCTCTGCAGCAATCCCAATAACGCAAGGGATCGCTTTTAAATCCTCTAAACTTAACCCTATAACTCGATTACTCATCGTTGTTTCAACAATTTCCCCCTGTATATTGAAAAAACCATAACCAGCAATATCTCCGATTACTCCTTGATTAATTCTCGCATTAGTTACTTCTAAAGGAGTAAACCAGCCTAACTGCACCATATAACTATTTTCAGACATGTCGCCCAATCCAACTAAAGCAATATCGGCTTTACGAGCTCTATCTAATGTTTCCTTGATCACGCCATTACGCATAAAAATATCACATATTTCTTTACTTTCTAGATAAGCAGGAGAATAAAGCGTCTCATTTGTTCCACTAAATTTATTTGCTAAAGTACGGCAAATATAATCAGCATCGACTGGTTCTCCCGTACGTTGCACACCACCAATACCACAAATAAATTTACAATTTTTATCGGGGTAAACACCAATATGTTCACCCACTGCTGCCACATTACGTCCTTGCCCGACAGCGACCGTCATACCATCTTTAAGGGTACTTACCAAATAATTACTAACTAAGGAAGCTACTTGCTTACGTTGCTTTTGTTCATTAGGTTCATCAACTGCTATCAATGCACGTTTAATGCCAAATTGTTCAATTAATCTTCTTTCTAATTGTGAAGTAAAAACAGGATGATACTTAACGGTTATCTCCACTATTCCTTCTTGTCTAGCTTTCTTCAATAAGCGACCAACTTTAATTCTTGAAATATTAAACCGGCTTGCTATTTCTTCTTGGGTTAAATTATGTTCATAATAGGCTATAGATATTTCAGTAAGTAAATCATTTTCTTCCATACAAAGGATACTCTCTAATTTTAAATAGTTTATATATCAAGACTTATTTAAAAAATAACATTACATATGTTCATTATAGTAACTTTTGTTAAACAATCAATAAAATTAACGAAAAAATGTGATAAAAATCAAAAAATATAAAAAATAATTAAATTGTATGATAAGAAAACTATCAACATCATGTAGATATCAATAAAGACAGGGGCAGTGATTATAAAAAAGTGATTGATCAAGTTAACAATCAATCACTTATGAAAATGGAATTCTATTTTCCTATTTTTTGTAGAAATAAAACATCAATAACATTTAATTAGAATAACTTCTTAGACATATCCAACAATTCTGCTTTAAATGGGCGACGCATATTATCAATCGCATCAATAATATCATGATGCACTAATTTTTCATTTTGAATTCCTACACAACGACCTTTTTCTCCTTTTAACAAGAGTTCAACTGCATACACTCCCATACGAGATGCCAAGACTCTGTCAAAGGCCGAAGGCGTTCCGCCACGTTGAATATGACCTAATACAGTAGCTCGCGTTTCGTTCCCCACACGAGCTTCAATATCTTTGGCTAATTGATGTACATCTGTGACTAATTCGGTAATCACGATCAAAGCGTGGTTTTTACCATTAGCAAAACTGTTTTCAATTTGCTGAATTAATTCTTCTTTGTTAAAACCAATTTCTGCTGCAATGGCATATTCACAACCGCCAGCAATGGCTGCCGATAAGGTTAAATCACTACAATGACGCCCCATGATTTCCACAATAGAAATACGATGATGTGAGCTTGATGTATCACGCAAACGGTCAATACAAACCACTGCAGTTTCTAATGCGGTTTGATAACCAATGGTGTAATCGGTACCCGGAATATCATTATCAATGGTACCCGGTAAACCGATACAAGGGAAACCATGTTCTTCGGTTAATAATTTCGCACCGGTATATGAACCGTCCCCGCCAATCACCACTAAAGCATCAATACCATGTGAACGTAAAATCTCCGCACACTCGGCACGTACGGCTGGATCTTTAAATTCTGGGAAACGTGCAGAACCTAAAAAAGTACCGCCTTTATTAATAATATCTGATACGCTATAACGATTTAATTGTTTTATTTTATTTTGGTGTAAACCACGATATCCATCATAAATACCATAAACATCTAAACCTTCAGTTAATGCTGAACGCACCACCGCACGAATGGCGGCATTCATACCTGGTGCATCACCACCACTGGTTAATACTGCAATTTTTTTAATCATGTCTGTTACCTTTTATTAAATATAAAAATCCGATAAATTTTTGCGTGCTAAGATTACACTATTCCCTTATTTGGCTCTAGTAAAATTTCATCATTTTCACACAAAATTTGATCTAGTTAAAATTCTGTTTACTTTTGAACGGAGGATATTTGTGGTAATTCACAATGCCAATGCCATGTTAATTGATGTAACCTTGCTAACTCTTTATCTATCGCATATTTTTTCAAATAGCCCACCAACTTTTCTTTTCCCATATTGGCCAATTTACGTGACTGCGGTACTTTTAAAGAATATTGATATTGCACGAAACCACAGCCCGCCACATCCGATGCACGAGCCACTTCTAATTGCCAATTAGGCTGCTGTTCATTTGGAGCATAGATCACAAAGGCGTACATTGTGCCGTTTTCCACCGTAAAATTAAAATGCTCTACCCCATTGGTTTTATACACGTTTTCTCGCAACTGAATCCGTTCTTGTAAAGATACATTTTGTACATTACGATCATGTAATAATTCAATCGCAGTTTTCCAATTTTTACCGTTTTCTTTCTTCATAAAATACACATAATGCGCCATACTTCCTAGATCTTGACTGGATTTCAACGCATAGTTTTTATGATGATAGGTAATATTTTGCGGTACATTTAATTGAACTTGTGGCGTAGGTTCCGTCGGTTGCTGAGTGACACAGCCAGATAGCCACAAAACAGCCAAAAGTGCGGTGACAACATTCCGATAGGCATTTTGAACGCCACTTGTGGCGTGGGCAAAGCCCCGAACCATCCTTTCAAGGATGGTAAGTAATTTTTTCATTATTTTACTCACTTAAATCTCGTTTAAACACCCATTCTTGCTCACTGGATGTGGTTTCATCAAACCAATAACCGCCTAAATCAAAGGCTTTTAATTGCTCGGCTTGGGTTAAGCGATTTTGAATCATATAGCGACACATTAAGCCACGTGCTTTTTTCGCATAGAAACTAATGACTTTATATTTGCCATTTTTTAAATCTAAAAAGACAGGTTTAATGATGTTTGCTTGAAGTAAATCCGTTTTCACTGATTTAAAATATTCATCTGATGCCAAATTAATCAACACATTATCACCTTGTTGCTCCAGAGATTGCTGTAATGCCTCGGTAATCACATTTCCCCAGAATTGATACAAATCCTTGCCTTGTGGATTTTGCAACTTGGTACCCATTTCTAATCGGTAAGGTTGCATTAAATCTAACGGCCGCAACAAGCCATAAAGCCCTGACAACATACGCAAATGTTGTTGAGCAAATTGAATATCATCTTTACTTAAACTTTCTACTGCCAAGCCAGTATAAACATCCCCTTTAAAGGCATAAATGGCAGCTCGAGCATTTTGTTCATTATGTGCCACTTGCCATTCGGCAAAACGTGCGGCATTTAATCCAGCCAATTTATCACTAATTGACATTAACGAACCGATTTGAGCCGGCGTAAGTTGACGGCAAAGTTGAATTAATTGTTCACTATATTGGGTTAACTGCGGTTGAGAAAATTCAAATTTTTCCACCGCACTTTCATAATCTAATGTTTTCGCTGGCGAGATAATGGCTAGCATGTTATTCCTTAAATATTGTCTAAACGCCAATCAATTTCAGCGATCTGATGTTGGCGTAAATAATCATTGGCTTGGCGAAAATGCCCACAGCCGAAAAAGCCACGATACACCGATAACGGCGACGGATGGGGAGCGGTTAATACACAATGTTTGTGGCGATCAATAAACCGTCCTTTTTTCTTCGCATGACTGCCCCACAACAAAAACACCACATGCTCACGATGTTGATTTAAGGCGGAAATCACCCGATCAGTAAAGGTTTCCCAACCAAAATTCGCATGAGAATGCGGAAGTCCTTGCTCGACAGTTAACACGGTGTTTAATAATAACACACCTTGCGTCGCCCATGCTAGCAATGAGCCATGATTTGGCATGTGAAAATCGAGATATTCTTGTTGCAATTCTTTGTAAATATTGACTAAAGACGGCGGCGGAGCAACCGGTGGCTTCACCGAAAAAGCTAAACCATGGGCTTGATTCGGCCCATGATAAGGATCTTGCCCTAAAATCACCACTTTCACTTGTTCAAATTCAGTCAATTTAAAGGCATTAAAAATCTCGCTTTGGGGCGGATAAATGATTTTCCCCACCTGTCTTGCTTGATGAACTTGTTGCAAAATATGCTGAAAATAAGGGGCTTGTTTCTCTTCTCCGATCACATCATGCCATGTTTTCATGATTTTCTTCCTATAATCCTTCTCATTTCGCCACAAGTATAGCGATTTTCTAACATTTTCACTAGATTTTATTCTCACAAATCGTTATATTAGCGAACACTTGTACGCTAAACAAAACGATATCACAGGATTTTAATCATGAGCTTGGATTTTCACTTTATCAACCGTATTCGCCACCAAGCAAAAACGCTCGCCAAACAGACTGCACTGCGTTATAAACAACAAGAGCAATGGGTCGATATGAATTGGGCGGATTTCCAATCTCACATTGATGAACTGAGTCTCGCTTTATTGGCCAATGGCGTACAGGTGCAAGATAAGATCGGCATTTTCGCTCACAATATGCCAAACTGGACCATCACCGATATTGCGTCCTTGCAAATTCGTGCGGTTACTGTACCGATTTATGCCACCAACACCGCTAATCAAGCGGCGTTTATTATCAATAACGCCGACATGAAAATCCTGTTTGTTGGTGGACAAGAACAATATGACCAGCTTCTTGACGTATTAGATCAATGCCCACAATTAGAAAAAATTGTGGCCATGACACCCGATATTGCCTTGCATTACTGCGAAAAGGCCTATCATTGGTCTGATTTTGTGCAACTCGGTTCAGAACAATACCAGCCTGAATTGGATCAACGCCTTGCAGACAAATCTCTTGATGATCTCTTTACCCTAATTTACACTTCTGGTACCACCGGCGAACCAAAAGGCGTAATGTTAGATTATGCGAACTTAGCCCATCAATTACAAGCTCACGACAAATTACTCAACGTGACCGAACAAGATGTATCGCTGTCTTTCTTGCCGTTCTCGCATATTTTTGAACGTGCTTGGGTCGCCTATATTCTCCATTGTGGTGCGGTCAATGCTTATTTGGAAGACACCAACCAAGTTCGCCAAGCCTTAAGCGAAGTTCGCCCAACGATTATGTGTGCCGTGCCACGTTTTTATGAGAAAATTTACACCGCAGTTTGGGACAAAGTACAGCAAGCCCCCTTTTATCGCCGAGCCTTATTTAACTGGGCCTTGAAAGTGGGAGAACGTTATTTTCATGCGAAAGGATCAGACCACAAACCGTCTTTTTTATTGCAAAAACAATATGCGTTAGCGGATAAAATCGTGTTCAGCAAACTCCGCCAACTTCTCGGCGGACGCATTCGCATGATGCCTTGTGGTGGAGCCAAATTGGAACCGAGTATCGGTTTATTTTTCCACAGTATCGGCTTAAACGTCAAACTCGGCTATGGTATGACTGAAACCACCGCCACCGTTTCCTGTTGGGATGATGTGAAATTCAACCCCCATTCTATCGGCACTTTAATGCCTGATGCGGAAGTCAAAATCGGGGAAGATAACGAAATTTTGGTGCGTGGTGGCATGGTCATGCGTGGCTATTACAAAAAGCCCGAAGAAACTGCCCAAGCCTTTACTGCAGACGGTTTCTTAAAAACCGGTGACGCCGGTGAATTTGATGCGGACGGCAATTTATACATTACCGACCGTATTAAAGAACTGATGAAAACCTCCAACGGCAAATATATTGCCCCGCAAATGATCGAAGGAAAAATCGGCAAAGACAAATTTGTGGAACAAATTGCGATCATTGCGGACGCTAAAAAATACGTTTCCGCCTTAATCGTGCCATGTTTTGAAAGTTTAGAAGACTACGCCAAACAGCTCAATATTAAATACCAAGATCGCTTAGAATTAGTCAAAAATTCTGAAATTATTCAAATGTTTGAAAAACGCATTAACGATCTACAAAAAGAATTGGCTCATTTCGAGCAGATCAAAAAATTCACCTTATTACCGCAAGCATTCACCACCAAAATGGAAGAAATCACCCCAACGCTCAAACTGCGTCGTAAAATTATTTTACAACGCTATCGTGAACAGATTGAGTCCATGTATAAGGGAAAAGCGGAGAAATCGGAGAAAAGCGACAAAGAATAATCAAAAGTGCGGTGTAAATTTTTATTTTTTTCTTGCTCTATTTCAGGTATGCTTACAGCCAGTTCATTCTGCTTGCAGCCCTGAACTTAAACGTGACAAGTTTTGTTTGTTTATCTAACAGGAAATCTATGAAAAAATTACTTTTAACCACCGCACTTTTAAGCAGTGCATTCTTCGCTCAAGCACAAAGCGTACCCAATCCTAACACTACCACACATACCTATGAAATGACCCAAACCTATCAGGTGAATGTACCGCAAGGTTCTAAAGGCGAAACCAATTTGTGGGTGCCGTTGCCGTTTAATTCTGATTATCAAAACGTACTATCGATTGAGTTTGAAGGTAATTTCAAGCAAGCCTATATTACCGAAAATAACCAATATGGTGCCAAAACCCTGTATGCGAATTGGGACGAAAAGGCAGAAAAACGAGATTTAACCGTTAAATTATTGGTGCAGACGCAAGATCGTGAACCCATGGTTCAAGGCTTATTAAAAGACTATCAAGCCCCTGAAAAAATTGAATATTCGGTGGATGTGCAACAATATTTAAAACCGACGCAACATATTAAAATTGATGGTGTGGTGAAAGCATTTGCCGATAAAATTGTCGGTCAAGAAACCAATCCATTAAAACAAGCAAAATTAATTCATGATTGGATTGTGAATAATATGGAACGTGATAATTCGGTACTCGGTTGCGGTGACGGCGATGTAGAAAAAATGCTCACTACTGGCGTGTTAAAAGGCAAATGTACCGATATTAATTCGGTATTTGTGGCATTAGCTCGTGCTACCGGTATTCCTGCGCGTGAAATTTTTGGTATTCGTTTAGGTCAAGCGGTGAAAATGGGCGAATATTCCAAATCGGCTTTTGGCGGTGCGAAAGACAAAGTGGCGAATGAAAATGGCGGTCAACATTGCCGTGCGGAATTTTATTTAGCCGGTTTCGGTTGGGTGCCAGTGGATTCTGCGGATGTAGCAAAATACCGTTTAACCGAGAAAAAAGCCGTGGATGATAAAAACACCCAAGCCGTGGCAAACTACTTATTCGGTAACTGGGAAGCCAACTGGATCGGCTTTAATCATGCTCGTGATTTCAACCTTTATCCAACGCCAGAACTCGCCCCAATTAATAACTTCGGCTATCCTTACGCAGAAGTGGGTGGCGATCCGTTAAATTCTTATGATGCCAAAGCCTTCGGTTATGAGTTTATCTCAAAAGAACTATAATCCGTCCTTTTGGACAGCCTGTGTCACGGCACTGATCGCTGCCGTGACCTCTAGCCTATGTTGCATTGCCCCCTTGATTTATTTGATTTTCGGGGTGTCATCTACTTGGCTAATTGGCTTAAATCAACTGGACTGGTTACGCATACCCATGCTGATTTTATCCTTGGGGGCATTCGGTTATGGATTTTGGTTATTAGTCTTTTCCAAAAAGATCATTTGCACGAAATACTTATCTCGGAAAGCGTTATTATGGGGTTACTGGATTTTATTTATGTTCATTATTTTCTTGTTAAGCTACCCTACGCTATTGCCGTTAATCTTGGAGTATGTTGAATGAAAAAATGGGTCATATTGTTGCTCGGTTATTTGTTTTCAGCGTTGAGTTTCGCTGCGGAAAAACATGTCACCTTGCATATTGAAGAAATGAACTGCCAGCTTTGTGTGTATTTAGTCAACAAAGAATTGCGAGCTATTGACGGCGTGATTTCCACCAAAGGCAATTTTAATGATCGGTTGGTGAAGATTGTGGCAGAAGAAAAAGTGACAAACGAACAACTCATTCAGGCGATTGACAAGTTGCATTATCATGCCATTGTGAAAAATTAGGGGCGATATATTCGCCCCCCTAAGTCACATTATTGAACAGGATTTGCCCCTTTCAAAATCTGCTCCGCATTTTCCTTACTCAAATCATAATCGTAGTATTTTTTATAGAATTGTTGGGTTCTTGCCACCATATCAATATCTTCAAATAAGGTGGGATGTAATAACTTCGCTACCCATAAAATTTGCAAGGCCTCCTCGGCGCTGTAACGATCCCAAGGGAATGTGCCGGTTGGATTTACAAAAACGTGATTATTTTTCACCGCACTGACGCTTGCCCACAACGGATCTTGCTTAATTTGTTCCACCGCTTTATCTGCATTTTGACTGCCCACAATCACCACATCAGGATTGGCTTTTAGCACATCTTCTACACTCACTTCGACCATATTACTTTGATCTTCAAAAGCATTTCGACCACCGCCAAGTTTTACCCATTCACCAATAATGGATCGACCGCCGTCAATTTTATATAAATTTGAGCCGTTGGAAATGTGGATCACCGTAGGACGTTTTTCCTGTGGCACGTCTTTTAAACGCTCATTCACCAACGCAATATTCGCCTCTAATTCTTTGATGTAATCTTCCGCAATAGTTGGAGCCTTATCACCCAACACATCAGCGGTAATACGTACGGTGTTTTTTAGGCCATCAAAATTCTGAAAACCAATTAACAACGCCTTTAAACCGGCCTTTTCTACTTCTTCTTGAGCCGGTTTATTGGACACCAACACCACATCAGGTTTTGCCACGATAAGTTCTTCTAGTTGCGTGCTGTTTTGGCTGTTAATGGCTGGCACGTTTTTAATATTTGGATAGACCAAATTAAACCATGGATTTGATTTAATAATGTTCGTCGTGCCGACTAATTTATCCGCACCGCCAAGCAACAACACCACTTGATTGTTGGCATGCCATAAATCCACCACACGCTCCACTTGATCGGGGATTTCTACGCTTTTCCCTTTGACGTCCGTAATGGTTTTCGCCAAAGCAAAGTTCGCCGTTAAGCTAAGAGAAAGTGCGGTGGCAAGTAGCCATTTTTTTAATTTCATGTTTATTCCTTTTAGATTGATTTAATTGCACAAATTTTTCTATTTAACTCCGCCACATCCACCATTCGTAGATCCGTTTGGTAAAGTGCAGTGAGATTTTTTTCCGTAATAATATCAAGGGTTTTTCCTACTTGTAACTTGCCTTGAGCAGTTAAAATGGCCACTAAGCTGTCGGGTAGTTTGCTTTGTAATAACATTGGATGATCGGGGTTGTGAGTGGTCATAATGATGGAAAAGCCTTGTTCCGCCAGTTCTTTAATCAGCGTTAAGGTTTTAAACACATTGCCGTAATCCAAAGCAGAAGTGGGTTCATCAAATAAAATCAGTTGCGGTTGTTGTACCAGAATTTTGGCGATATTGACTAACTGTTTCTGACCGCCACTCAACTGCATATAGATTTTGTCGCTTAAATGCGAAATCCCTAATTTTGCTAAGGCGTCATCCACCAAAGCAAAATCTTGTTCGCTCGGTTGATCGAATAAACTCAAATGCACCGCTCGCCCGAGTACCACATAATCTCGCACTACATATTGATAAGTTTCGGGGGGCTGTTGCGAGACATAAGCAATGTGTTTAGCAATTTCCTTGTGGCTTAATTCGGCAAGATTCCGATTATTCAATAAAATTTCACCGCACTTGGGTTGCAGCAATCCGGCAATACAGTTCAATAAGGTGGATTTTCCTGTGCCGTTCGCCCCAAGAATGGTGAGCAATTCCCCTTGCTTTACCTGCAAATTGATATTTTCTAACAAGCTCGCTTGTTTGGCATGATGAAAGGATAAGTTTTTAATTTTTAACATTTTTACACCGCACTTATTTCACCATTCGCTGTTTCACCAGCACCCACGCAAAGAAAGGGGCCCCGATAAAGCCGGTTAAAATCCCGAGTGGAATTTCTTCCGTATAAAGATTTCTCGCCAAGGTATCGATCAATAACAGAAAGATTGCCCCAATTAAGGCGGCTAACGGCAAGGTTTTAATATTATCATCACCGATTAACAGCCGTGCTAAATGGGGAATAACTAAGCCAATCCAACCAATCGTACCACTTAAACACACGGCTGAAGCGGTGAGCAAGGTGGAACATAAGATCATTAAATTGCGTTCCATTTTGATATTCACACCAATCAGTTTGGCTTGTTGTTCGCCCAAAGAAAGCAAATTAATTCGCCAACGGAGCAATAATAACACCAAGGCAGTGATGATCATCACTGGCGAAAAGGCGGTGAGATTTTTGAAATTGGATTTGGTTAAGCTCCCCATTGACCAATAGACAATATCCGCCAACTGGGTTTCAGGGTCAGCTAAATATTTGATTAACCCAAGGCTTGCCCCCATAAAACCGCCGACGATAATGCCTGATAGCACTAAAATAATCATGCTATCTCGCCGCATTAACAGTGGGACAAGCATGGTGAGCGACACCGCAACAACACCACCGATAAAAGCCAAAATTTGGATAGAAAACGATCCTAAGCCGAATAAAATGGCGACAGATGCCCCGATACAAGCTCCCCCTGATACACCTAAAATATCCGGCGATACCAATGGATTTTTAAACACGCCTTGGTAGGTCACACCCGCAATGGCCAACCCTGCACCGACTAAAAGTGCGGTTAAAATTCGCGGTAATCTTAAGATTAAGATCACGTTATTTTCCACTGCATTGGGATTATTGCCAAGCAAAGTATTCATCACATTTTCCAGTGGAATGTGCATTCGCCCCAGAGAAAGGGAAATTAATACGCCGAGCAACATCAGGCAAAGTAAGAAAAAAAGCGAGAAACGGTATTTCATTTAGTGAATGTCATTAGGTTACATAATAAAAACAGTTTAACCGATTTAGCCATAAGAATAAACAAACTTTATATATTGATTTACATAAAGAAAAATTGGCGTAAAATACGCTATTTACTCTATTATATAACCTAACTAATAAGGATACCTTATGTCTAAATTAGCACTATCAGCTATCAGCCTAGCATTGTTTTCCGCTTACGCAACAGCAGAAACACAACAACTTGATGTAATTTCTGTTGTCGCCCAAGATCCAGTTCATTCGGCCACAGCATCACAAGCACAGCAATCCCTCGGCAAAACCACGGTTTCATCACAAGCCATTGAAAAGCAACCTGCCGTGAATGATATTGCTGATATTCTTCGTCACCAACCTGGCGTGACCTATAATTCAGGCAGTGCCACTGGGCAATATGGCAATAAACGCCAAATTGATTTGCGTGGTATGGGCACAGAAAACACCCTGATTTTGATTGATGGCAAACCGGCCACATCACGCCAATCGGCACGTTATGGACGAAATAATGGTCGTAATACACTTGGCGACAGTAAATGGGTGCCGATTGAAGAAATTGAATCCGTTGAAGTAATTCGTGGTACCGAGGCCGCTCGCTATGGTAATGGTGCCATGGGCGGTGTGGTAAATATTAAAACTAAACCTGTGACGGATAAATTAAAAGGTAGCATCACTTATAATTTAAATGTCCCTGAGAATAGCCAATACGGCACGAGCAATCGTGCGACCTTTAATTTAAGTGGCCCGATTATTCAAGATGTATTGGGTTTCCGTTTGTATGGGAGTTGGAACAAAACTCGTGCTGACGCGATTGATACGAATAATGTCACGGTAACAACAGGAATAAACAGAAGAACCCGTGAACCTGTCGTCACGACAACACATTATCCTGCACGTGAAGGGGTACGAAATAAAGATATTGCAGGGCGTTTAAGTTGGAAAATTACGCCAGAGCAAGTTTTAACTCTAGATGCGAGTTACAGCCGTCAAGGCAATATTTATGCAGGCGGAGATATTGAAAGTGATTCTATTAGCACTGACGCTGCTGATATCACCACCGAATTACCTTACCAAGGTGCCGAAACCAACCGTGTTTATCGTCAGGTTTATGCGTTGACCCACGAAGGCAAATGGTCTTGGGGTGAAAATAAAACTTACGTTCAATTTGATAAAACCGTGAATAGTCGTTTTCCTGTTTATTTAGGCTTTGGTACAGAAGGAACTTGGGAAAATCAAAACTTTGTAGACAGCAAATTAACCAATTATCGTTTTAATCACGAAATGATTATTCCATTTAGCTGGTATGGTGATCATAAATTTACCGTGGGTGTTGATGCCAACCATAGCAAACTCAACGACCCTGACTCCACCAGTTATAGCTTTAGTCGGGACGGAACAAATGGGATGAATTTAGGTTACATTAGCTGGCTAGCAGATGGTGACCGTTCAGGCACAAACAGCGTCAATGAATATGGCTTATTTATTGAAGATGTGATTGATTTTAAACAAGGAACAATCGTGACACCAATGGTTCGCTTTGACTATCATTCAGTGTCAAAATCAAATTGGAGTCCAAGTTTAAATATTAGCCATGATCTCAATCCGTATTTGACCATTAAAGGCGGTTTAGCTCGTGCTTATAAAGCCCCGAATTTATATCAATCCAATCCAAACTATGTGTTAGCTAACCGTCAAAATAACTGCCCTGTGAATGGTCGTTCATTGGATGAAGTGGGTTCTTGCTACACCGTGGGGAACAAAGACTTAAAACCAGAAACCAGTTTTAACAAAGAAATCGGGTTTGAACTACATAATCAAGATGGCCATAAACTCGGTTTAACCTATTATCACAATGCGTACCGCAATAAAATTGAAGCCGATACTAATGTGTTAGCCACAACCACTAACGAAAGTGGTAGAGCATTCATGCTTGATGGTAGAACACCTATTACATCAACGGATATTTACAAATGGGATAATATTCCTCGTGCCACCGTTGAAGGTTTAGAGGGGTATTTAAATTTACCATTAGTAGCAGATAAATTAGATCTTGCAACGAATTTCACCTATATTCGTAAAAGCATTAACAAAAGTACAGGCAATCCATTGAGCTTAATGCCGAAATATACCATTAGCTCAACCTTGACTTATCAAGCTACGGATAACCTCGATTTTGCTACCACTTACACTCGTTACGGCAAACAGCTTTCTCGTCCTAACGCCGTACGCTATATGCACTATACAATAAACCCTGTTGTACAAGAACGCTTGGGTAGCTACGGTGTTTGGGGAGCCAGTGTCGGTTATAAATGGGGTGACTTTAGCGTGCGTGCTGGGGTGAGCAATATTCTGAATAAACGAATTTATGTGACCAATAGTGCGGCAAGTAAGTCGAATGAGATTGGTCGGGCGTATTATACGACGCTTAAATATTCATTTTAGTCTTTTACTTTCTTTGCTTGTGCAAAGAAAGTAACAAAGAAACACACCCCGACTTCACCGCTTATCTTGGCTTAGTTGAAATTTTTTTAACGGTAAAATCGCAACTCGCTACGCTCAAACAAGGCGATTTTACCTAAAAATTTCAAGTCGCCAAGGCGGTTCAGACGGGGACCCTGTTTGGTTAGATAAGAGTGCGGTGAAAAATCAGAAACTTTTGATTTTTTTACCGCACTTTTTTATTCTTTTTTTCATTCTTCTATTGACAATACCCCCCCCTAATAAGCAATAATCATTATCACTTTCATTTTACATTCTTTTTACATCCACATTTTTGTTAATTACATTAAGGAAAATACAATGAACATTTATGCGTCACCGAAGAAGAAAAATCTTTCTAAATTTACCCTCTCTAGCATTTCCATTATCGTGGGATTAACCTTGCCACATTTTGCATTAAGTTATACACAAGGGGATACTGAGATCGCAACTGTCAACGCTGGAGATAGCGTTGTTAAAATTGATACACTCTCTGAAGAAGAAAATTCATCTGTTATTACTGGGAAGTTAAACCGTAGCGGAAATCCTGTACGCATTATTTGGTATGGTCATCCAGCAGATGACAAAGGCCCTGCGGATGATGATGGTGAAATACCACAAACAGGGGCTGAAAATAATGGCTTTATTCAAGGTGGAATTAAAGCTGAAGGGATAATTTCTGCACAAGGTCAAGGCAATGCCATTGATGCGTTTGGGTGGACACCTCAAACAAATAAAAATGATGTGGTCATCATACAGGACAAGATTAATAATCAGGGAACAGCTATCGGCGGAGCCAATCTTGTTTCCAAAGAAACCAATAATGATGCTCATATTTATGCTTTTTCCGATGCCAATGGTGCTTCCGTAACCGCCATTGCTAAATATGGCGTGGATGCCTTTAGTGGGGCAACGGATACTTCTATCGCTCTGGATAGTACCGTTGACACCAGCAGTAAAGAGAAAGCGGGTTATGACGAACCAAAAACCGTACAGGTTAGTCTGACAAATTTAAATAATACAGGCATCCTTTCGGGTTCTCTCACCACATCTAGCCCAACCCAAATAGAACCTGAAAAAACTATTAAGGATTATCATCATAATGTTTCTGCTTCAGGTAATGGCGTATCTCTAGCCACCGTCTTAGGTAGTAGTGATCAGTCTATTACTCCTGATGATAAAACTAATCAAGTTAGCCTAGAGAATGTCAATAATAGTGGTACTTTATTTGGGGCTGTCACATTGCAAACCAGCGATTTTGCAACCAATACCAGCACCTTTTCAAGAGGTTCTGGTAATGGACTTTCTTTATATGCACTCAGTGGTGAATCCGTTAAACATCCTACTTCAACCGCATTGAATAATCTAACCAACAACGGAAAAATCAGCGGTTATTTACAGCAGACTTCGGGCGATAATATTGGGAAAGTGGATAAGGATTATGTCGGTAGCCTAAGTTATTCCGATAAAGATAAGGTGTCTTCGTCCGCGATGAGTTTTGGTAGTGGTAACGGTGTGAGTGTGTTTACCGAAACCAGAAATACAAATGTGACAAGCAATAAAAGTAGCTTGAACAAAGTGGATAATGCTGGGCGTATTACGGGCTATGCGGATATTCAATCGGGTGACGGTTATCTTGGTGACATGCGACTCTATGCTATGGGGGTGGGTAATGGGATTGTATCTTACGCCAACCGATACAGAAACAATCAAGGGCTGATTAGTTTTTATCAAGGTGAAGCCTCATTAGGCGATGTTCACAATCAGGGAATTATTTCGGGAGAATTGCATACTAAAACGGGACGATATACTTTAGGTGGTGAAAATGATCCTGCCGAAGAAGAAGTCAAATTAGCACTTGCCTCATCTCTTTCTGTGGGTTCTGGTATTCTTGCATCAACTTATCTGATTGTTGGCGATCATTTACCAACCGCTTCAAATAATACAACAAAATACAGTTATAATTATAGAAGCACAAAATCCGATACTCAAATTTACGCCAGTGGTAGTGGCATTGCCGTTTTTGAAAATGGCACTAATACTACAAAAGCAGGTTCAACATTGGGTAATATTGATAACCGTGGTGTAATCAGTGGCTATGCCTCTATGTATCATGGTTTCGCAGCCAATAATAATGCCAACTCAAGTTATAAAGCCGTTGATTTTTTAGGTGCTGGTGTAGGGGTTTTCACTGATTCTCATATTAGTTCAACGATCAAAAATACGGGGATTATTTCTGGTAACCATGCTGCGATTTTGGGTAAAGGAAAAACATCAAATTCATCTGACACAGAGTTAAACTCAGGTTATACAGGATCAGTACAAAACTATGGTTTAATGGCGGGTACGGCGATTGTTGGAAACTTTGTACCGAATCCCGCAAGTAAAAACTACTCACAAAAAGCACAAAGTTATTTGTATTTTGAAAAAGAGCAAGATCCTGTATTCACTAATTTAGGAACATTAGTTTATCTCAAAGAAGGGAGTACGTTAGAAATTACACCAACACCAAGATACCCTTTTATATCACGCTCAGAAACAACCCGCCATGCCGACAACGAAACCATTGATCACATTGTCATTGGACAAGGCGGCAACTACACCGATAGCGAAACAGGTAAAACCTATGAAATTATCAACGGTGCATTAAGTCAAGATGAAAAAGACAGTGCATATACCGCTACAGAAAGCGAACTCAACAACAAAATCATCAACGGTGTTGGCTTAGCAGATGGCGCGTTAATTGCGAAGTCGGATTTAACCTTAACAGACAGTGTCGTCAATGGTTTTGCAAACGGCGTAAAAGTGAAAAATGAAAGCACGTTTACTGCCAATAACAGCACAATCAATACCAATGGTTTTGATATTAAACTTGATGCCGACAATAACCACTATGCCCCGCTCGCCATTGTGGGGGATGACGCCAATAATAAGGTGAATTTAAGCGGTAGCACGATAATTAATGGTGATATTGATCTCAACGCAGGTGATGACAGTTTAACCATTGCTTCTTCGGCTTTGCAAATGAATGGATTAACGATTGATATGAATGAAGGTCATGATTCCGTTATCTTTGGTGAATCCGCCTCCACCGATAACGCGCCTATTCGAGTCAATTATGACATTCTCAATACGGAAATTTTAGTCGTCAATGCGTTAACCGAATTTTCCCCAGACATGGCTATCACGGGTGTCGATACCATTGATTTAAACAGTAAATTAGTTTATCAGGTGAATAAACTCAATGATGGGCATTATCAACATGCCTTGGCTCACAATGGCAAAAATATCACTATCAATGGTTCAGAAGACAATGCGTTTTATATTGATGTGAATGAGGCGGAGCATTATATTGATTTTGGCGAAAACCAAATTCAAGACAATGGTAAAGTAAACTACAAATCAAGCAATGTGATGCAAGCGGCGGAATTCAAAGACGGTCAATTGCATGTTTTTGTCAAACCGACCACACCAGAAACAGATGATTCTGATTCAGATACACCGCTAGATAATGATTCAGACCAAACCGCAGGTGCAGCTGCAAGCAACAATGCTGATCAGAATGCGAATACGCCAAGTGCAGGAACAACATCTAGCTTTACAACGCCTTATACTGCTGCCTATAACAGTTTAGTGGAAAGTTGGAATACGTCGGGAGTCAATCCACTGAAAAACTCTGCTTCTATTTTGGATAAAACAGAACAAGAAGCCACCGCTGAAATTAACAGCTACCTCAATGAGGTAGTAAATCATAATATTTACGGAGCTGTACCTGTTGCCATGTTGGATAGTTTAAGAGCCTATCGAAACACCACATTACAAAATGGTAATTTACTCAAACAAGGTGAAGTATTTGCTGGATTAACTGGCACGGCTGAACAACACACTTATGACAGCGTTGCAGACAAAGGCAACACTAGCAATGCGGTGGTGAATGTGAAATACGGGGTAACCGATAATCTTACTGCTGGCATGGCTTTTGGTGCGGGTCACGAGAAATTATCGGGTCAATCTGGCAGTGCGTTAAAAGGTAATTCTACTTATGTGGCAGGTCAATTAACCTATGGTGTGGATAACTTGACAATGAATACGGGTGTGGCTTATAGTCAATCCAACCTAAAAGGACAACGTCATATTCACAACCACTACGACAGCCATACCTTTGATGTAAAAGTCAAACCAACGGCATGGACGGTGTATACACAAGCGAAATATGCTATTCCACTCGGTGAAAATGTGAAAATTGAGCCGAAAGTGGGCATTGCTTACAATCAAGTCACCATTGATGAAATCAATGAACAAGGTGTAGGTGCATTAACTGTGAAAAAACAACGTCATAACAACCTTGATTTAATGGCGGGACAAGATTTCACGGTGAACCATACCTTACTTTCAGGCGATAAATTGTCCGCTGTGTTCAGTGTAGATTATTTACATAGCACCAAACAACCGACTACACAAGCCAGCTTTGATGGCATAAATTACTTTGATGTAAGCAGTGAAAAAGATGCAGATGCCGTACGTTTAGGATTATCTGCACAATACAAATTGCTTAACGGTCTTGGGTTTAATGTCGGGTTTGGTAATAGTATGCGTTCTTCTGGGAATGTGTGGAATGCGAATGTGGGGGTGAATTATACGTTCTAATTTGGTTTCCTTACTTTTCTTTGCTTGCGCAAAGAAAAGTAACAAAGACAAATGCTTGCATTTGAATGTTGCCAAAGGCAACAGCCCGCAAGGGCGAGCGTAGCGAGTAAACACACCCCCGATTTTGCCTTGTTTCCTGAAAACGATTTAATTTGCTTAACGGAAAATGGCTGAACTCGCTACGCTCAGACAGACGCCATTTTCCTACAAATTAAATCATTTTCAGGTGGCAAAGACGGGGACCCCGTTTGGTTACAATAGCGTGCGGTGAAAAATCAGAAAGGTTTGATTTTTTTACCGCACTTTTTTTCTGTTCATTTTCCCCGTTTTCCGCTATTCTATTAGGCATTTTCCAAATTAACAGAAACCGCTAAAACGGCGGTGATTTTTTCAGAAATTTTAAGGTAAAACTATGCAAGAACAATATCGTCCCGATTTAATTGAAAGCGAAGTGCAGAAATATTGGGAAACTCACAAAACCTTTAAAGCCGTTAAAGACGAAAGCAAGCCGAAATATTATTGTTTATCCATGTTCCCGTACCCGTCAGGTCGCCTGCATATGGGTCACGTTCGGAATTATACCATTGGTGATGTAGTGTCCCGTTATCAACGCATGAACGGCAAAAATGTATTGCAGCCAATGGGTTGGGACGCATTCGGGTTGCCTGCGGAAGGGGCAGCGGTGAAAAATAAAACTGCCCCAGCCAAATGGACCTATGAAAACATTGCCTATATGAAAAATCAGCTCAAAAATTTGGGCTTTGGGTTTGACTGGGATCGGGAAGTCACCACTTGCCGTCCTGAATATTACAAATGGGAACAATGGTTCTTTACTGAATTGTATAAAAAAGGCTTAGTGTATAAAAAAACCTCCACCGTGAACTGGTGTCCAAATGATAAAACCGTGTTGGCGAATGAGCAAGTTCACGAGGGTTGTTGCTGGCGTTGTGATACCCCTGTGGAACAAAAAGAAATTCCGCAATGGTTTATTAAAATTACCGATTATGCCGAGCAGTTATTAGGCGGATTAGAAACATTGCCACAATGGCCTGATATGGTGAAAACCATGCAACGCAACTGGATCGGGCGTTCAGAGGGGGTGGAAATCACCTTTAAGATCGAAAATTCTGATGAAACAGTCGCTGTTTATACTACTCGTCCTGATACGTTCTATGGCGTGTCTTATATGGCGGTTGCCGCTGGACATCCGTTGGCGGAACGTGCAGCACAAGGTAATCCTGAATTGGCGGCGTTTATTCAAGAATGTAAAAACGCCAAAGTCGCCGAAGCCGAGCTGGCAACGATGGAGAAAAAAGGCATGGCAACGGGGCTGAACGCCATTCACCCGATTACAGGAAAACCTGTGCCAATTTGGGTCGCCAACTTTGTGTTAATGCACTACGGGACAGGAGCGGTGATGGCAGTGCCAGCTCACGATCAACGTGACTTTGAATTTGCCACCAAATACGGTTTGGCAATTCAACAAGTGATTGAACCAGCTAACGGCGAAGACATTGATTTAAGCAAAGCGGCATTCACCGAACACGGAAAACTTGTTAATTCTGATGAGTTTAATGGGTTGGATTTTGAAGCGGCATTTAACGGCATTGCGGATAAACTCGAAAAATTGGGCGTGGGTAAACGTCAAGTGAATTACCGTTTGCGTGACTGGGGCGTTTCTCGTCAACGTTATTGGGGGGCGCCAATTCCAATGTTGACCTTGGGAAATGGTGATGTGGTGCCTGCTCCATTACAAGATTTGCCGATTGTGTTGCCAGAAGATGTGGTGATGGACGGTGTGAAAAGCCCGATTAAAGCCGATCCAAACTGGGCGAAAACTACGTTTAACGGTGAGCCAGCGTTAAAAGAAACCGATACTTTCGACACCTTTATGGAGTCTTCTTGGTATTATGCACGCTACACCAGTCCACAAAGTCATTCCGCCATGTTGGATTCGGACGAGGCCAATTATTGGTTGCCTGTGGATCAATATATCGGCGGGATTGAACACGCCACCATGCACTTGTTGTATTTCCGTTTCTTCCATAAATTATTGCGTGATGCAGGCTTGGTGAGTTCCGATGAGCCTGCACAAAAATTGCTTTGTCAAGGCATGGTATTAGCAGACGCATTCTATTATACCAGCCCGACCAATGAACGAATTTGGGTTAGTCCGACGAAAGTCACTCTTGAACGTGACGAAAAAGGGCGTATTGTCAAAGCTATTGATGACGAGGGTCACGAGTTGGTGCATAGCGGGATGACTAAAATGTCCAAATCCAAAAACAACGGTATCGACCCACAAGAAATGGTGGACAAATACGGTGCAGACACCGTTCGCCTATTTATGATGTTCGCCTCCCCTGCGGAAATGACGCTTGAATGGCAAGAATCCGGTGTAGAGGGAGCAAACCGTTTCTTACGCCGTTTGTGGAATTTGGTATTTGAATATAACAAAAATCCAGCCAAAACTGCGGTGGAAATTACCGCACTTTCTGGCTCACAAAAAGCCTTACGCCGTGACGTACACAAAACCATAGCCAAAGTCAGTGATGATATTGGTCGCCGTCAAACCTTTAACACGGCGATTGCAGCGGTCATGGAGTTGATGAACAAGCTCACCAAAGCACCGTTAGACAGCGAACAAGATCGTGCGGTGATGGCGGAGGCCTTAAATGCCGTGGTACGTATGCTGTACCCAATCACGCCACATATTTGTTTCCAACTTTGGCAAGATTTAGGCAACGAAAACGCCATTGATTTTGCCCCTTGGGTCGTGGCAGATCAAGCAGCAATGATCGAAGATGAAAAATTAGTGGTGGTGCAAGTGAACGGCAAAGTGCGAGCGAAAATCACTGTGCCTGCGGATATGGCAGAAGATGACATCAAAGCCGTAGCGTTACAAGATGAAAATGTGCAAAAATTCTTGCATGGCTTGAATGTGGTGAAAACCATTTATGTGCCGGGTAAATTGTTTAGTTTTGTGGCGAAGTAGTGACTTATTACCCTCACCCTAGCCCTCTCCCAAAGGGAGAGGGGATTTTTCCTAAGGAACCTTTGGAAGAAAAGGAGAAAATCCGTCAGGATTTTGAGATGGTGAGGGTAAACTTAATTAACAAGGAGTTAAAATGAAATTGGTAAAATTATCCATTGTTGCATTATGTTCCGCTTTCTTAATCGGTTGTGCCAGCGATTCGGAAAAAGTACAGTGGCGGCCTTATAAAGATATTGATGGCTCAATTAAAGAAGTTTCTTTTATCACCCTCAAAGAGCAAACTGTTGATAAATCAAAAAAATATGAACCAATAGAACGTCATTTTGCCAATCTTGCCATGCCGTTTGGCGATAAAAAAACCTTTAAACGTTTAGGCGAAATTTTCCCCTTGGGTAGAGTGAATGAAAATTATTCAATGGCAACCATTTTCTTAATGAATGACAAATCCTTTAATATTCACCAAGATGAAAGTGTGCAAACCTTGTCAAAAGCCAAAGAATTTGAGTTTTATGAATTTGGTGGCATGCGCTTAAGTCATGCAAAATTCACGGCTAAAACCGAGATTTGTCAGGATTTCAACGGTAAAAATGGGGTGAATTTGTTAATGACCACCAATTATTACCCACAAAACAGTTTTACGGATTTTTACACCGCACTGATTGAAGTCAATTTACAACGTAAGCAACCACCACAAGAAATCGGCTATAATGCGAGCTTTACGGGGAGCGATACGAAATTACAAGCCATGATGAAACAAGAGGAACAGCAACACGGCAAGGATACTGCGGTGGCGAATATGCAAGAAAAAGCCAGTATTTTATTTAATATTATTTGTAAATAGGAATAAATCAATGTTCAAACCAATTAAAACCGCCTTTTTCATGCTAAGTATCACATTACTTACCGCATGCGGATTTCATTTTCAAAATGGTGAATTAATTCCGCAAGAATTACGCACTTTAAAATTTGAAAGCAGTGATCCTTACAGCGATATGTCCATGGCCATGCGTAAACAATTACAAGCCAACAATATCAGTATTGTAGAACAACAAGGCGTCCCTATTTTGCGGATTACCAAAGTTAGCACTGGTGATGAAGTGGCCTCCGTATTTAAACAAGGCCGTGAGGCAGAAAAAATGCTGATGTTACAAGTAGATGCGAGCGTACAATTACCTAACAAAGACGCCTATCCCATTTCGGCCAAAGTGAGCCGGACGTTCTTTGATAACTCTCGTGCAGCGTTAGCCAAATCCTCTGAACGAGAGATCATCTGGGCAGATATGCGTGAACAAGTCGCACGCCAATTAATTTCCAAAATGGTGGCGTTGCAAACTCAAGTTCAAACCAAGTAAACATGGCCATGAATCGGATTTTTCCTGAACAACTTCCCCACTCGCTAAACAATCGTTTGGCGAGTATTTATTATTTGGTCGGGCAAGATCCCTTATTACTGAATGAAAGCCAAGATGCGATCTTTCGCAAGGCATCCGAACAAGGTTTTGATGAAAAACAATCCATTCAAATTGAGACAAATACCGACTGGCAAGCCCTATTTGAAAGCTGTCAAGCCATGGGATTATTCTTTCAACGGCAAGTGATCAATGTGCAGTTACCGGAAACCCTCACCGCTGCCTTACAAGCCAAATTAACCGAATTAGTCAGCTTGTTACATCAAGACTTGTTATTTGTTTTTCAACTGCCCAAACTTACGAAAACCGCCGAGAAACAAGACTGGATCAAAAAATCCCTTGAATTTGAACCGCACTTAACCGTGGTGAATTGCCAGACACCAAGTATTGAGCAATTACCCCGCTGGGTCAGCCAACGAGTGAAACAAATGCAATGCCATGCGGAACAAGATGCCATTCAATTACTTTGTTACAGCCATGAAAATAATCTCATTGCATTAAAACAAACCTTAGAATTACTCGCATTGTTGTATAGTGACCGCAAATTAACCTTAGCTCGTGTGCAAAAGGTGGTGGAACAATCTTCAGTATTCACCCCTTTTCAGTGGATTGATGCCTTATTAGAGGGAAAATTATCTCGTACCAGACGGATCCTAAAAGGCTTACAAGGCGAGGATATCCAGCCGATTATTTTGTTGCGTACCTTACAACGAGAACTTATGATCTTGCTTGAGTTATCCAAACCTCAGCAACGGCTCGAACATTTAGATCTCCCCCTCCCTACCGCACAATTACGTGAGGGATTTGATCGCTTAAAAGTCTGGCAAAATCGACGTTCCTTGTATACCGCCACCTTTCAACGTTTTACCTATCGAAAATTATATGGGATTATCCAAAAACTAGCCGATCTTGAACGTGCAACCAAATTAGATTTTAGTGCTGATGTATGGTCACAACTCCATGAGATTTCCGCTGCATTTTGTCAATAAACTGGTAAGTTATCCTTTCTTTTTTGATATAAATAAAATTTTTAGCTAAAAAATACAAAAAAATCCGCCGTTCTGTTGTTTTTTCTGCATAAAAAGTTATTATGTTATTCTCTTTTCTTACTTTTTAAAGGTATTTTTTATGCTTTATTTAGAATTTTTATTTCTGTTATTAATGCTCTACATGGGTAGCCGTTTCGGCGGGATCGGTTTAGGCGTTGTGTCTGGTATTGGGTTAGCCATTGAGGTGTTTATCTTCCGTATGCCAGTGGGAAAAGCACCGGTGGATGTGATGTTAATCATCTTAGCCGTGGTGACCTGTGCGTCTGTACTTGAAGCGGCGGGCGGCTTGAAATTTATGTTACAGATTGCAGAACGTATTTTACGTAGCAATCCTAAACGTGTCACGTTGCTTGGCCCGATTGTCACTTATTTAATGACCTTTATGCTAGGCACTGGCCATTCGGTTTATTCCATTATGCCAATCATTGGTGATGTGGCGTTAAAAAATAAAATCCGTCCTGAACGTCCAATGGCAGCGTCGTCAGTGGCCTCTCAATTAGCCATCACGTCTAGCCCATTGTCTGCGGCGGTGGTCTTTTATTTAGGTAAAATCATTGAATTACCTGGATTAAGCCATATCAGTTTGCTTGATATTATCTGTGTCACCGTGCCAGCCACTTTTGCAGGAACGATTGCCTTATCCTTGTATAGCATGCGTCGTGGTAAAGAATTGGATGATGATCCTGAATATCAACGCCGTTTACAAGATCCGATTTGGCGTGAGCGTATTTTGAATACCACCAGCACCACCCTAAACGACGAATTACCAAAGGCAGCCAAGCAATCCGTTTATCTGTTCTTGTTAGCGTTAGTCGTGATCGTAGCGATTGCCATGTTCCCTGAGATTCGTACCATTGCCGAGGCGAAAAAAGCCATTTCCATGAACTTAATCATTCAAATGATGATGTTATGTTTTGGTGGGGTCATTTTATTGGTGACTCGTACGAATCCACAAATCGTACCAAACGGCGTGGTGTTTAAATCTGGTATGGTGGCGGCCATTGCGATTTTCGGGATTGCGTGGATGAGTGATACATACTTCCAATACGCAATGCCTGAATTTAAAGCGGGTATCACAGCCATGGTACAAGCCTATCCTTGGACATTTGCATTAGCGTTATTTGCAGTCTCTGTGGTCATTAATAGCCAAGCGGCTACCGCTGTAATGATGTTGCCAGTCGGGATTGGTTTAGGTATTCCTGCACCGTTATTAGTGGGCTTAATGCCAGCGACTTATGCGTACTTCTTTATCCCAAATTATCCGTCAGATATTGCCACGGTAAACTTTGATGTGACTGGTACGACCAAAATTGGTAAATACTACTTCAACCACAGTTTCATGGTACCTGGTTTAATCGGTGTTGTAACCGCCTGTCTAGTCGGAGTGACGGTAGCGGAAATTGTGATCCGTTAATCTTGGCACCCACAAAAATACAAAAAGCTCAATTTAATCAAATTGAGCTTTTTATTCTGTTCCTGATCAATGGGTTTCGTAGGCAGCTAAAGTATTAAACATCAACATAGCCACCGTCATTGGCCCCACACCACCGGGGACGGGTGTTAAAAATCCCGCATTTTGCACCGCACTTGGTGCGACATCACCGGTTAATTTACCGTCTGCACCACGGTTAATTCCGACATCAATCACAATGGCACCCGATTTAATCCATTCGCCAGGAATAAACGCCGGTTTTCCAACGGCGACGACTAAAATATCTGCTTGACGAACGTGATACTCAAGATCTTTGGTAAAACGGTGCGTCACGGTGACGGTACAACCAGCAAGCAATAATTCCAATGCCATTGGACGCCCCACAATATTAGAGGCGCCCACGATCACGGCATGTTGTCCGTATAAATCAACGCCGGTGGTTTCTAACAATTTCATCACACCGTAAGGCGTGCAAGCTCTTAAGGTTGGAATACGTTGACATAAACGCCCCACGTTATAAGGATGAAAGCCATCCACATCTTTGGTCGGGGAAATACGTTCAATGACCTTAGTGCTGTCGATATGTTTCGGCAATGGGAGCTGTACCAAAA
Organism: Lonepinella sp. BR2271; assembly: GCF_051851515.1. Taxonomy (NCBI): domain Bacteria; kingdom Pseudomonadati; phylum Pseudomonadota; class Gammaproteobacteria; order Pasteurellales; family Pasteurellaceae; genus Lonepinella; species Lonepinella sp. BR2271. The sequence continues at coordinate 120,330 of NZ_JBPDVF010000006.1, forward strand.
TACCATCAATGCTATCATCTTGATTTAATTCATCAATTAATGCTAGTAATGCGGTTTCGCTAGTGTTTTCAGGTAAATCATAAGATTTAGATGCGATCCCTAACTCTGCACAACTTTTGCGTTTACTGCCTACATATACTTGCGAAGCGGGATCGGCGCCCACGAGAATCACCGCCAATCCGGGGGAACGTTTGCCCTGTGCCACATGATAAGCGATTTTATCCGCCACCTCTGCTTTTACTTGTTTGGCCAACTCGGTGCCAGAAATGAATTTTGCCGTCATAATCTTACCTTAATGATAAATGATGAGTAATCAAGAAAACGATTGCTATTTTGTCAGAAAATCATTCAAAAGGCGAATAGATTTGTATTTTGCAATAAATTTAATCAATTAAACTAAAAAAGTAAAAAAATGATTGACGGAAATTTACAGCCTTTTATAATAGCCATCACTTTGTCGGCGAGTAGCGCAGCTTGGTAGCGCAACTGGTTTGGGACCAGTGGGTCGTAGGTTCAAATCCTATCTCGCCGACCACTTCATTTTTACCACTTAATATCCTCTGCAATGCGCCCTTAGCTCAGCTGGATAGAGCAACGCCCTTCTAAGGCGTGGGTCAAAGGTTCGAATCCTTTAGGGCGTGCCATTTACTGGTCATATCAGATGATATTCACTTTATTCCCATGCTTAAAATAGCTATACTAGACTAATCTCTGTCATAAAGGATTTATATGTCACCGATACTGGGTTTTCATCACATTGCTATCATTGTTTCTGATTATACGAAATCAAAGCATTTCTACGTCAATATACTGGGATGCCGTATATTAGCAGAAACCTATCGTGCAGAACGACAGAGTTATAAACTCGATCTTGCTTTTCCTGACGGCAGTCAAATAGAATTATTTTCTTTTCCCACACCGCCTCCACGCCCCTCTACGCCTGAATCCTGTGGTTTACGCCACTTAGCCTTTAAAGTTGCTGACGTGCAAAGTGCGGTGGATTATTTAGCTGATTTTGATATTGCTTGTGAACCGATTCGAATTGACGAAATCACGCAAAAACGTTTTACTTTTTTTCAAGATCCTGATAACTTACCCTTAGAATTTTATGAAGTAGTATCTTCAGCGTTTTCTACACCATAATAAGGGAAATATTATTGATGAAATACAATATCTTAACAGTCATGATATTCGGGAGTTTAGTCAGCCTAAATGCGCTGGCCGGCCCCTCGATCTCAATACATATTTCAGAAGATAATACGGTCATTACTGAATCGGATGCCAATAATGCCCCGACCTATATCACAAAAGGCAGTTTGCAAACATTCAATATGAATGATCAAAAAGATATCAGCGAATTGGCCAAAAGTGTCGAGTTTGAAGTGTTTGTGATCAACGAAAACAGCCAAATTCATACGGTGTTTGAACATGGTGGTGGCATTTGTTATGGTTATCTTAATAACGGGGTGGAAGTCACCGATTCTGCAACTTACTATATCAAAGACAAGTCAAAGGAAGAATACTATGCCAATATTTCCGGTGGTGTAGTCGATTATAGTGGGGACCCGAAAAAGCTACAATATGCGTCGGTGTTTAATATTAATGACCCCAAAATGTCAAAATATTTAAGAGAACAAGATGCGCAACGTGGAAAAAGTATTGCGAAAAAGAATATTAAAGATCGCGCCGAAGTTTTATCTAACGTAGTGTGTCCTACCAGTAAGGGAAATAAAAAATGAAAAAAGTACTTTTTATCTTAACAAGCCTCGGTTTAACCGCTTGTGCCAGTCACCCACCAGTGGGACAACCACAAGCTCCGTTAGATATGCAAACAGTGAATGAGTATAATACCCAAGTCTATCATGGCAAAACGGTACCGGCCTCACAAAAAGTCAAACAAACACCCGTTGAAATGCCATTAAACGCAAGCGACAGCCAACCGAAAACGTCGACAACCCGTCGCGGTTCAGTCCCCATTATTTTAATGCCATCCGTGGGCTACCATTACGGTCGCCACCACTGGTAAAATAGCATTCAACAAACTGACCGATCTCAAATGAGATCGGTCGATTTGCCTCTATCAGATCAATAACCTTTATTAAACGGTTTTCTCAGTTTCGTCCGATTATTCGGCGGACTGTTGCGTTTAATACGTACAGGTTTAGGTAAATCCTGAATTAACGAGGTTGGATCGTATTGGCTCACCGGAATACTATGCCCGATATATTCCTCAATCGCCGGTAAATTCATGGCATATTGTTCACAAGCAAAACTAATCGACACACCACTCTCACCGGCACGGCCTGTACGGCCAATACGATGCACGTAATCTTCACAATCATCCGGCAAATCATAGTTAAACACATGGGTAACGTCCGCAATATGTAAGCCTCGAGCGGCCACATCCGTCGCCACCAGAATATCTAAATCCCCATCAGTAAATTGTTTTAACAAAGCCAAACGTTTTTTCTGGGCCACATCGCCCGTCAACAATCCCACACGGTGACCATCCGCACTCAAATAACCCCAAATATCTTCACATTTATATTTGGTGTTAGCAAACACAATACAACGTTCAGGCCATTCTTCTTCTAATAACGTCAGCAACAACGCCATTTTGTCCTGATTAGACGGATAAAAGAGTTCTTCTTTAATGCGGTGACCGGTTTTTTGTAGCGGTTCAATTTCCACATATTCAGGATCATTCATATCCTCAAAAGCCAATTCTCGCACTTTATAGGACAAGGTGGCGGAAAATAACATGGTCAACCGCTGTGATGCACTCGGGCATTTCCGCAATAAGTAACGGATATCTTTAATAAAGCCGAGATCGAACATACGATCCGCTTCATCCAACACCACCACTTGAATGGCGCTTAAATCGATAATCCCCTGTTTCACATAATCAATCACTCGCCCCGTGGTGCCAATTAAAATATCCACCCCTTGCTCAATAGCTTTCAGTTGCTTATCATAGCCGTCCCCACCGTAAGCAAGCGCGGTCTTTAATCCCGTTGTTTTTACGAGTAATTCCGCATCATGATCGATTTGCACCGCCAATTCACGGGTCGGCGCTAAAATTAATGCTCGCGGTTGGTTGGCCGTGGTTGCATGTGGCTTTTCTAACAAATGGTGAAAAGTCGCCGTTAAAAATGCCATGGTTTTTCCGGTGCCAGTTTGGGCTTGTCCGGCCACATCTTTGCCTTGTAAGGTAATGGGCAAAGATAACGCTTGAATCGGCGTGCAATAGTCAAAACCTTTGCTTTGTAAGGCTTGTAAAACCTGATCGTTCAAGGGGAGATCCGCGAAACGCTGTTGAGATAAATGATTTGTTGACATAATAGATTTGTTTACCAATAAAAATTACGCTAAGCATAGCACGATTTCACAAAATCCCCAAAAAAACACCGCATTTTTGCGGATTTTTATGCTTGTAAACTAGACAATGACATAAATTAATGTTACCTTATCGCCACCTATGACAACAACGTCAACTCATAACAATTCATTTATTCAAATCTTATAAATTATGCATTTAACTGAACTTAAAAATACGCCTGTATCGACCCTAGTTGAACTTGGCGAAGGGCAAATGGGCTTAGAAAATTTAGCACGTTTACGCAAACAAGATATCGTATTCGCGATTCTTAAACAACATGCCAAAAGTGGTGAAGATATTTTCGGCGGCGGCATTTTAGAAATTCTGCCTGATGGCTTTGGTTTCCTCCGTTCTGCCGACAGTTCTTATCTCGCGGGCCCTGATGATATTTATGTTTCCCCAAGTCAAATTCGCCGTTTTAACCTGCAAACAGGAGATAAAGTAGAAGGGAAAATTCGCCCACCCAAAGAAGGCGAACGCTATTTTGCCCTACTGAAAGTCGACCAAGTCAATGATGACAAGCCTGAAGTTTCCCGTAGTAAAATCCTGTTTGAAAACTTAACCCCATTACATGCCAACTCCCGTTTACGCATGGAGCGTGGTAACGGCTCTACTGAAGATTTAACCGCACGTATTTTAGATTTAGCTTCCCCAATCGGGAAAGGCCAACGTGGTTTAATCGTCGCACCACCGAAAGCCGGTAAAACGGTGTTACTCCAAAATATCGCCCAAAGTATTACTCACAACTACCCAGAATGTGAGCTAATTGTATTGCTGATTGATGAACGTCCTGAAGAAGTGACCGAAATGCAACGCACCGTACGCGGTGAAGTGATTGCGTCGACCTTTGATGAACCCGCTACCCGTCACGTCCAAGTGGCGGAAATGGTAATCGAAAAAGCCAAACGTTCCGTAGAACACAAAAAAGATGTGGTGATTTTATTAGACAGTATCACGCGTTTGGCTCGTGCTTATAACACCGTCACACCGGCGTCGGGTAAAATCTTATCAGGAGGGGTAGATGCCAATGCACTACACCGTCCAAAACGTTTCTTCGGGGCCGCGCGTAACGTGGAAGAAGGCGGTAGCTTAACCATTATCGCCACCGCTTTAGTGGATACTGGCTCCAAAATGGACGAAGTGATTTTTGAAGAATTTAAAGGAACAGGGAATATGGAACTTCACCTATCCCGTAAAATCGCCGAAAGACGCGTATTCCCAGCCATTGATTTCAACCGTTCAGGAACACGTAAAGAGGACTTACTCACCACGCCAGATGAACTCCAAAAAATGTGGATCTTGCGTAAAATTCTTAATCCTATGGGTGAAGTAGACGCCATGGAATTCTTAATTGATAAACTCATGGTAGCCAAAACCAACGAAGAATTTTTTGAGATTATGAAACGATCTTAATGTAATACATTGATATAAAAATAGGCAAATAATGATATTTGCCTATTTTTTTAGTGTCGCATTACATGGCATAATAAATAAACAAAAAAACGAAAACCGCGCGACCTGTTTTCGTTTTATTTTTATTTCACGGATTACCAGCTATAACGATATACCGCTTGTACGGCGAATTTTTCGTCTACTCGGTTGCCGTTAGACGTTTTGGCTTCAATGCCGAAACGGTGGTTGCCGGTTTGCGCATTTAAGCCAAGGGCAGTTTCTAAACGGTGACCGCTAGAGGCGATATCGTAGGTGCGTTTGCCAATCTGGAAGTGACTATTATTGTTTTTCACCTCAATATTGTTCACTTCAGCGTAAGGTTGTAAATTGAAGCTGTCAAATTCAAAGGCTTTCGCCACACGCAAACCTACACGGGTATAAAGCGAGGAGGTCGCAGATTGTCCTTGTGCTGACTCGGTTTTTAACCAAATCAATTGCGCGTTTGGTGTCACTGTCCAACTGTCAAATTTAAAGCCTTTGCCAAGTTCAGTGGAAAGTTGGTAACCGTTTAAATGATGGTTATCCACACCGTCACTTTTCACTCTCACACGTTCGTATTTGGCAATGTTATCCCAATATAAATCATTGTCAGTGTGCAAGGTGGCGTAAAGTCCAAGCATTTGGCTGTTTAATGTGCCTTCGCCATATTCACCGTTGTAATTCACTTTAGAACGTGCGGTCCCAATAAATCCACCCACTTGGACTAAATCATTGATCGCCGTATCCGCACCGATTTGTAGGCTGTAATAATTTTGGCTAAAGCCCGAGGTTTTACTGTCGCTGTCGACAGCGGTGCTATCAAATTCTAAACGCGAATCGTAGTTGCGAACCCAAAGGTTGCTTTGTTTGCCTTGTTTTAATTCGCCTAAACGGTCGTGAATACCCACTAAACTTTGTTCAAAATGCAATAATTCCGCTTGACGGATAGAGGCTAAGGCATTGGAATATTCGCTTAATTCGCCGTAACGGTTACCGAATAACCAGTTATTGCCTTCTGGATAAATGCGGTAGCGGTAAGCCCCAAGATCTTCATATTTCCAATCCAGACCAAAGGTAGCATCACTGTCTCCATTGGTGACTAAGAAGGTCACATTACTATTGGCATATTCTGGCACCGCCTCAGTGTTATTAATCACCACATTGAAATGACCTGTGGCATTGCCGTTTAAAATAATTTTATCGCTACCACCGCTGATTAAATCGGTGCTGACTTCAAAAGTGCCTGAGCCAGATAACTTATCTTGAATGGTCAAGGTGCTATATTCGTCATCACTGTCATCAAAAATCACGCTCGAGTTGTTTGTCATGTTTAATTCGCTTAAAGCGCTGTTAGCTGTGACTTTCCACTTGGAATCATTAAGATTGAAGTTGAAAGGATAAACAGGATTGTTTGGGTCTAACAAAGTATCATCAATATGATATGACGAAGTCTTCTCACTAAAGGAGCTAGGAATATCAATTTCTTGTGCAGAATATTGGGTATGGCCTGATAAGGTACTACCTACCGCATTAAGGGTATATTTTTCACTTGCGGTTTGACTGCCTAATTCGGCATAGACTAAATACCCCTCCGTATTCACGGTGCTATTAACTAAGGTTATGCTTTGCGTAGCATTTTCTTTATGCCCATTATAATTTAACACAGCAAAGCCATTCTCTGCAGATAATGTACTGTTCTCAATCACAACGGCTTTACTGTCATTTTGCTCAGCAACGTAATCAACCGCTATCCAGCTATCCTTTCCCGTCAGCTCCATTGTCATGTTACTCACTGTGGCATTATAAGATGCACCTTTGTTATTATAGTCAAAAAACATACCAGTACTATTATCTTCAGACCGTGTAATATTCACCGAATCAATGGTATATTGATTGTTTACATTGCTAAGATCGCCTATAAAATCCAAACTATAAATGAAGGAATTACGATCGGCTAAGTTGCCCATATTCACATCGCTGATATTGACGGTACCGTTTGTTAATACAAAACGATTTATAAATGTTGCGTCATTATTTGAGGAAGTAACATTTATCGCGCCAGAACCTAAGGCGCTAAACTGTAATGTAACAGATTGCTCATGCTCAGTTGGAGAAAGAATGACCGATACATCATGGTTAGAATAGGATTCGACAACATCATAATTAGAATAAGTATTGCTATCCGCAGGAGGGGAAGTTGTGATATTGACGATAGTCCCTTCGGGGGCCGTATTATTTATGGTCAGTGTGCTAGAATACTGAAAGTCTTGTGTATAATCCGGAGCATAAGCGTCGCAAGCAGATTCGGGGTTACATTCAGCTTGAAAAAGGGCAAAGGCAGGCGTAGCAAAAAGACTTAAAAAAAGAGGGGAAAGTTTTAGTGATGATTTAGATAAAAAAAAACTAGATTTGTTTGTTTGTTTGTTTGTTTGTTTGTTTGTTTGTTTTCATTGTGGCATTTCCTTTATTTCTGTCAAGATCTCGCTCATTATAAATTTAATCCTGTCCGTTTTCTAGCAATATTTTAAATGAATGTGAAAATTATTTTAAATCCGTTTATTTCCGATAAAGCAGTGAACACAAACTAAAACCGCGGTGTTTTTTTCTGCTTTTTTGTCATAGGTTTGGAAGTGGTTATGGCAATAACAACTAACTGGATGGTCAGCTTTGTGAAAGTTGTCTATTTTTAATGACTATAAAATAGTCACAGCGTGGCGTAACTATGCTTAACCCCGTACGCCAGTGCGGGGATAAAACAAAACCCCAGTCACTCTCGTAACTGGGGTTTATAATTTTGAACCTGATGGTGACCTACTCTCACATTGGGAAACCCAACACTACCATCGGCATTACAGCATTTCACTTCTGAGTTCGGCATGGAATCAGGTGGGGCTACTGCATTATGACCATCAGGATTATTCCTTTGATGATTGGGCGTATTCAATACGCCCCTACATTTCTTTTGTTCTTTAAATTTTTCATGAAAACGATAACATCCATTAAACATTTCTGTCTTCTGTCCTCTGTTATCTGTCCTCTGAACGAAACAAGCTGTCTTTGAGTTTTTCTTTTTTGTCTGTTAGTTTTAACGCTACTTTCTGTCCTCTGTCATCAGTCTTCTGTCCTCTGACACCAAAACCACTTGAGCGTTGTATAGTTAAGCCTCTCGGGCAATTAGTATGTGTTAGCTCAACGGCTCGCACCGCTTACACACCACACCTATCTACGTCTTC
>NZ_JBPDVF010000007.1:0-118032 GCF_051851515.1 Lonepinella sp. BR2271
GGCGTTCAAGCTGTGGATAACTTATTGGGTTTCGGTGCCTATTATACTTTGTTTTTTGTATACAAGGGGCGTATTGCATACGCCCTTTTAATGCTTGCCCCAATTTTTTTAGGGCAAATTTGCAAATTCGAGATGAGGGCGTATGCAATACGCCCCTACAATCATCTCCTAAATTAAATATAATCAACACAAAAAAACAAATATTGACTATTCTTTACCCACCAATACTGGCTAAATTGGTTCTTACACCACTATCGCCTTGATGTAAATAATGATGCTCACGCTTACCCTGTAACGCAGCAAAAAGCCTTGCTTGTAACAATAGTTGCTGATTATCCGATTGTAACAAATCTCGAATATCCGTCCCTTCTTCACCAAATAAACATAAATGTAATTTGCCTTTCGCTGACACGCGCAAGCGGTTGCAACTGGTGCAAAAATGTTTCTCATAAGGCATAATCAAGCCAATTTCCCCTTGATAATCGGGGTGAGAAAATACTTTCGCAGGACCATCTGTTCGCCCTTTTGGTTGTAATTGCCAACCTTGTTGCACTAATTTATCCGCTAAAAGCTGCCCTGAAAGATGATGACGTTGGAAAAAATGATCCATCTCCCCTGTTTGCATTAATTCAATAAACCGCATTTGAATCGGGCGGTGTTTAATCCACGCCAAAAACTGCGCAAGTTCGCCGTCATTGTAGTCTTTCATCAGTACGGAATTAATCTTAATTTTCTGATAACCTACATCAAAGGCTCGCTCAATGCCTCGCATCACATCATCAAATTTATCTTCTCCCGTAATGCGGTGAAACTGGCGGGAGTTTAGGCTATCTACGCTGACATTAATGGACGTAATCCCTGCTTTTCGCCACGCTGCCACGTCTTTTGCCATCCGATAGCCATTGGTGGTTAATGCCAAGGTGTGAATATTCTCCATATCAGCAATATTTTCCACGATTTCAACAAAATCTTTGCGTAAGGTCGGCTCACCGCCTGTGAGTCGCACTTTTTCTGTTCCCATGGCAGCAAAAGCACGCACCACACGGCGAATTTCGTCGACATTGAGGAATTTATCCCGTTCAGGATGGGGCTGATAACCATTGGGTAAACAATAGTTACAACGAAAATTGCAGACATCCGTAATGGACAGCCGCAAATAGTAGTATTCTCGTTGGAACGGATCAACTAACCGCGCCGACAAGTTTCGGATAGGAATATTGTGCATTAAATACCTTTATAAAAAGAATAGGACAAACCGTTTCCAGCGTATCCCCGAGCAACCGCCAACCCATTTGGCGATCACTGGCATTGCTACCCTATCTATATTGACGTAGGCACACAAGCTCGGTATATGAAATTATCTTTATTTTAAAAGAGATAGTCCCAAAGTACAACTTAAAAGCTGAGGATTAACACTATTTAGGTAGAAATATATTGGAATTCCTTTTCTTCAATTATAGCTTAGTTTATATAGCGTAAAATAACCTTTCTAAATATAGGGAAAAATGGTAAATTAACACCGCACTTTTATCACAGGAAAAATAAATTATGCCGAACAACAGCTCGCTCAAACAAGTTAAACACCTCGTCGCCATCGGGGGTGGTCATGGTTTAGGGCGTGTGATGTCGGCCTTAAGTTTCTTAAAAGAACAGCTCACTGGCATTGTGGCGACCACCGATAATGGCGGGTCTACAGGACGCATTCGCCACGATCACGGCGGTATTGCATGGGGCGATTTACGCAACTGCTTAACCCAAATTATTGCCACCCCCACCACCGCCTCGGCCGTGTTTGAATATCGTTTTTCTGGCACGGGGGAATTGGCGGGGCATAATCTCGGTAATTTGATTTTAAAAGCCCTTGAAGATATGCAAATTCGGCCTACGGATGCGATTAATTTAATTCGTAACTTCTTGAGAGTAAAATCCTTTCTTTTACCCATGTCAGATGACCCCGTCCATCTGGGTGCCACGTTGCCCTCGGGCGAAAATATTCTCGGCGAAGTGGCCGTAGACAATCTACAACAGCTCCCAGCGCAACTTTTTCTCTACCCCAATGTCAACGCCTCCCCCGAGGCGATTCAAGCGATTTTACAAGCTGATGTCATTTTACTCGGCCCAGGCAGTTTTCTCACCAGTATTATGCCAACCCTTTTATTACCCGAAATTATCCAAGCGCTCAAACAAACCTCTGCGCATATTATTTTTATTGATAATCTTGGTGTAGAACACAGCCCCGCAGCCCATTTATCCTTACCTGACCGTATTCAGTGGATTAATCAAACCGTAGGCGAAAATATTGTGGACGGTGCCATTACGCCTGTGCCGATTGATGAAACGGCATTAAATATTAAGCTGTTAGTCAGTAAACTAAACGCAGACGATGTCACCTATCGTCATGACCGTGATCTGCTTTGTTCAGCGATTAACGATATGCTCGTGGCGTTAAGATAAAAAAGCCATTCTATTGAATGGCTTATGTTGTGATTAGGCTTTGGTTAAATCCTTAACCGTGGTGGTTGCCGCATTATTCATTACGGATTTCACACCATTTTTGGCTGATTCTTGTGAGGAATAATATTGACTACGGCCAATTTCTTGATGATTTTTAGCTTTTAACACAAAATAAGGCTTGTCGTTTTTCGCTACTCGATATTCAAATAGACTTTCATCTGCCCCATTTTTTTGTACAGACGCAATACCATTTTCAGCTGCTGCTCGGGTTTTATATAATTCACTGGTTAAAATAACCTGACTATTTGCCGCTTTTAAATTGAACATAAACTGTCCATCGCTCGCTAATTTTAATTCATACCAACCTAATGCCATAGTAAACTCCTTGTTAATAGAAATAATGTTCAAGATCAATCATAGGCTATTTGCTGATTTTTTCAACTCTTTTTTACAAAATTTAGTTAACTAAATTCAGTTGGTTTAATACAGAATTTCGCTGAAAAAATTCACCGCAGTTTGGCAAGTATTTCACATGAATGGGCTGATTTTGGTAAACAAAATCTAAACCGTAGGCATGCAAATAAGTGCGGTCAATATTTTCCGTTTTATCGCCATACAGTTCGTCCCCTAAAATCGGGCTACCTAAACTTTTCATGGTAACTCGCAACTGATGGGTTTTGCCTGTTTGCGGTGTTAATACAAATAAGCGTAAATTTGGCTCACAACTGATGGAATAAAAACGAGTAATTGCTGGATTTTCTTTACTTTTCAGCAATTTCCACGCACCACGCCGTGCCTTTTTCATATCTCCCACAATCAGGCCTTGTTTCTTTTTCGGTTTATGCGCTGACAAGGCTAAATAGGTTTTCTGAATTTGATGTGCCGCAAACAAACCCGACAAGCGAACGGCCGCCGGTTGGTTTAAGGCTAACATCAACAAGCCCGAAGTGACTTTATCTAAACGATGAACCAACCAAACTTGCGCCACGCCAAGTTGATTTGCCACGATTTGCGTTAAGCCTCTCTCATTATCATCTTTGTGAACACTTAATCCGCAAGGTTTATTGATGATGATAAAATCTTGATGTTGATATATAATTTCTAGCATAATAACCTCATTACCCTATCTTAAAGGAAAATACAGCATGAATAAAGATCTCCGCTTTTATTTCGTCCGTCACGGTCGCACTATTTGGAATGAACAAGGTTTAATGCAAGGCTCAGGCAACTCTAATCTCACCGAACAAGGCGTGCAAGGTGCGGTGAAAACGGGGGAGGTTTTGCAAACTATTCCTTTTGTCGCTGCCTATGCTAGCTGTTTACAACGGACTATTGACACCGCTCAACATATTTTAGGTGAGCGTGATGTGCCTCTTTTTCAGCATAATGGGTTAAATGAACATCATTTTGGCAGTTGGGAGGGAACCTTAGTGGACAATATTCGTCAACATCCCGAATTTCAACAAATGCTCAATGATCCTGCGAATTATCAAGCCCGCTGTAATAACGGTGAAACATGGCAACAGTTAGCGGAACGTGCCACCAAAGCCATTCATGACATCATTAAAATTCATGATAAAGGCAATATTCTAATTGTTTCGCACGGCCATACACTACGTTTATTGATCGCCTTATTAAACGGTGCCACGTGGCAAAATCACCGTGAAAATGGGAAAAGTGAAACGCTAGCCAATACCTCAATTAGCGTGGTTCGTTATGTGCAAGAGGAAAATGCGCAAGGGCGATTTATTGTGGAAAAAGTGAATGATGTGGGGCATTTGGCATAAATAACGATATGAAGTGCAGCACTTCCACTGCACTTTTATCCGTTATGTCTGCGGTTTAAATTTGCAAAAATTCTCCAACAGTATGGAAAGAGCCAAACACTAAAACCACATCATTTTTAGCTGATTTTTGCACCGCACTTTTTACCCCGAGGGCAACTGAATTTTCAGTTTGAACGCTCACTGAAATTCCTTTCTTCTCTGCCACGGATTGCAATTTTTCAGCTAACTGTTCGCCCGTTTGCCCACGGTAACCTGATAGCGTCACACAATGCCAATTATCAATAACAGAGAGCAACGGAGAAAGCACATTTTCCGCATCTTTATCCTGTAAGATCCCGCAAACTGCGGTGATTTTTCCATGAATTTTTTGTTTAAGTTGAGCTAATTTTTCGGCTAAATAACGAGCCGCATGGGGGTTATGTCCGACATCAATGATAATCTGCGGTAAATCAGCAATCTTTTTCTGACAAAATTGTGCCACGGCGGTTAAATTTTCAGGTTGAATGGTTTGAAAACGCCCAACTAATTCTACTTCCGCTAAAGATTGACGAATAATGTTTTCAGAAATCGCAAACGGCAAGGCTTGCACTGCCGCCAAAGCCGTCGCTGCATTAGGCAATGGAATTTGGCATAGTGGTAAATTTTCTAGGCGCAATGTGGAAGTGAACCACATCCAACTCTGCCCTGTTTGCTCAAATTGCCAATCTTGATCACGACAAAAAAGTGAACAATGCAGTGATTTTGCATGATCGGTCATCGTATCAGGAATATGAGGTTCGCCAATAATCACGGGGTGATTAGCTCGAAAAATGCCCGCCTTTTCAAAGGCAATCTTTTCTCTGGTATCGCCTAAAAAATCCACGTGATCAATATCAATACTGGTAATCACCGCCATATCGGCGTCCACAATATTGGTGGCATCTAATCGACCACCTAAACCCACTTCTAAAATCACCACATCAAGGTTGGCTTGCTTAAATAAATGCAAGGCCGACAGGGTGCTAAATTCAAAATAGGTCAGCGATTGGGTTTTATTTTGATTAATAAAATCAAAGGATTGAATATGCTTTTGATCCGCCACATCTTGATTATTAATGCGTACCCGTTCATTATAACAAATTAAATGTGGCGAAGAATACACGCCAACCTTATAACCCGCATTCAGCAAGATGGTTTCCAATAAACGGCAAGTTGTGCCTTTTCCATTGGTACCACCGACCGTGATCACATAAGGTGCTGGGCGTAATAAATTCAATGTTTCCGCCACGGATTTTATGCGTTCCAAGCCAAGATCAATGGCTTTAAAATGGCTGTTTTCTAAATAATAAAGCCACTCGTCAAGGCTAGATTGTAGCGTTGGCGACGTGGCTTTTAAATTATCTGACATAAATCAAATGGTCCTATTTGATATCTGTTTCAACTGTTTCTTCGTTATGTTCAAGTAATTCAGGCTCAATAAATGGTGATGGCAAGCCCATTAATTGGCTTAAAATATTCGCCAATTTTTCACGCATTTCTGAACGTTTGACGATCATATCAATGGCACCATGCTCTAATAAAAATTCCGCACGTTGGAATCCCTCTGGCAATTTTTCACGCACGGTTTGCTCAATGACTCGAGGACCCGCAAAACCAATTAAGGCTTTTGGTTCGGCAATATTTAAATCACCTAACATGGCAAAACTGGCCGATACACCACCTAAAGTGGGGTCAGTCAATACCGAAATAAACGGCACACCTTTTTCTTTCATTTTTGCCAATACTGCACTGGTTTTTGACATTTGCATTAGGGATAACAAGGCCTCTTGCATACGCGCTCCGCCACTGGCAGAGAAACAGACAAACGGACAATTTTTCTCAAGCGCTTGTTCCGCTGCTTTCACGAATTTTGCGCCGACCACCGATCCCATTGAACCGCCCATAAAGCTAAAATTGGAGGCTGCAGCCACAATCGGCATGCCATAAAGGGTGCCTGAAACCGTAATTAAGGCATCTTTTTCGCCGGTTTCTTTTTGTGCGGCAGTAATACGATCTTTATATTTTTTCAAATCTTTGAATTTTAGCACATCTTGCGGTTCAAGTTCTGCCGCAATTTCCACAATGCTGTCTTTATCCAACAAGGCTGCCAAGCGTTCACGGGCATCAATTCGCATATGATGACCACATTTTGGACACACCTCTAAATGACGTTTTAACTCATCACGATACAGCACCTGTTCGCACGAGGTACATTTTGTCCATACGCCCTCTGGCACATTCGCTTTTTTGCTTGATGAAGATGATGGTGATTTACTAAAAATTTTATCAATCCAGCTCATTATTTAACCTTAGTTTTGTTAAACGGAAATTTTTGCTATTTAACCACAAAATTTGCTTTTTTTGTAGGTTTTTCTGTAATAAATTTCCGTTATTCTTTGCCGAAATAGCACGGCATTAAAACAACGAAAATCAATCTTTACTGCATTAATTTTTTTATTTCATCAACAGGTAAATCAATAATTGCCGAAATGGTCTGTGTATCAAACCCCTTTGCCAACATTTTTCTAGCCGTTTCTTGCATATTTTCTAACCGACCTTGCTGTATGCCTTGCTCCAACCCTTGAACTTTCGCCTCTTGCAATTCCATTTGAATTCCCTCTCGTATGTAACAGGCATCCCATTTGCGTTTTAAACTCACATCATACATATTCTTTTCTCCCTTGGATAAATTGCTGTATTCGGCAATATTAAACAATTTTTCGAAAATCGGCTTTCTTAAAAATGTGGGTAGCTTGTCTAATTTTGCCATATTTTTGAGCACAAATAGCCATTTTTCTAAGTCAGTATCCAGTTCATTTTCTTGTTTGTCAAAATTCATCAATTCAACATAAATAAAACCTAGTCTATCATAAAATACATGACCTGTATCTCTGTCACATAAACAAATGTCGTGCAAATATTGATCATTTTTGTCTGTTAAAGTAAAGTCATCCATTATGACTATGACATAGACTTCGCTAATATTATAGCTCCAATTTTTTCTGTCGCCTTTTGGCGCTTGATCACTGAGCAGTTTGGCGCCATAGTAAATAGTTCGTTCCTTAAATCGTTTTTTAGCACTACGTTGCATTTCAATAATAAATTGTTCGCCGTTATCCGCCGTGCAGGTTAAATCAAAAATCACCGTACCCAATTCGATAATATCGCCTTGATATTCGTTCTTGTTGTAGGTGAGATCCTTGATGATTTTTCTACCACGAAAAAGTTGATTCAGAAATTCAATCAGTAAATCTTTATTGACTTCGGTACCAAAAACACGTTTAAAACCATAATCTGTGGTGAGATCGATATATCGAGAAGGTTGTTTCATGATGTTGCTCCATTGTTGAGATAAATGAAACCATTATTAAGTGCGGTATAAAAATCGCAAGATTTTGTGTTTGATTTTGGAATCAAGATCACAAAAATAGATTTTTCCCCCACCTATTTACAAAACAACATCTATTTTCTCGGGTAAAAACAACGGTCCTAACGGCGTTTTCGGCAAGTCAAATCGCTCAGGATATTGCACATTCACTAAATACAGCCCATCGGGTTTGGCGGTCGGTGCGGCTAAACTGCGGTCTTTTTTAGCTAAAATTTCGGCGATCCATTCTATCGGTTGTCGTCCACAACCCACTTCCATTAAACTGCCCACAATGTTACGCACCATATGATGGACAAAAGCATTGGCTTGAATATCCACCACAATATAATCGCCTAAACGCTCAACTTTCAAATGATGGACATTTCGCCACGGGGTTTTTGATTGGCATTGGGCGGCACGGAAACTGGTAAAATCATTTTCGCCGAGTAATGCCTGCCCTGCTCGTTGCATTTTTTCCGTATCTAAGTCTAAATGGGTATGGGTTACGCCATAAGGCAATATGGCAGGACGTAGTTTGTTGCTGTATAAAATATAACGATAACGCCGTGCCGTAGCGGAAAAACGAGCATGAAAATCATCAGGCACGATTTTCGCCCATTTCACCGCAATATCATCAGGCAAATTGGCATTGGTACCAAACGCCCAGGCTTTTTCAGGACGAATCACATCAGTTTCAAAATGCACCACTTGCCCTGTGCCATGCACGCCGCTGTCAGTGCGACCTGCACAAAATATATCAATAGGAACGTTGGCGACAAAAGACAAGGCTTTTTCTAATTCGGCTTGCACGCTCGCCACGCCTTGTTGTCGTTGCCAACCGAAATAATTTTTGCCGTTATATTCAATGCCTAAGGCAATTTTCATCAAAACGTCTCCTTTTTACACCGCACTTTTCACTTGAATATGCACCGTGATTTCTTCTCGGTCGTGATATAAATGTTTGGCTTGCAGGCGAAATTTGATACCGTGGCTATCCAGTTTATCTGCCAACTGTTGCAGACATTGTTGCACTTCTTGATAACGTTTTTTCATGGGTAATTTCAAGTTAAAAATGGTTTCCCGACACCAACCGTTCAGCAACCATTTAGCGATTAAATCGGCAATGCGACTCGGTTTTTCCACCATATCACACACCAACCAATCAATTTTTTTACGTTTCGGTGGTTGAAATTTAAAGCCATCTTCGGGGCAATGTTCAATTCGTCCTGTGTCGTGCAGACTAGCGGCCATCTTACCGTGATCCACCGCATACACAAACAAGCCACGGCGGACTAATTGGTATGTCCAACCACCGGGGCAAGCCCCGAGATCCACGCCAATCATGTTGTCATTTAGGCGTTTCGGTTCATCTTCTTTAGGGATAAACGTTAAAATCGCATCCTCTAATTTTAGGGTAGAACGACTTGGGGCGTCCGCAGGGAATTTTAGCCGTGGAATTCCCATAAAATGGGCGGAATGGTTGTTGTTATAAGAATAGCCCACATAACAAGCATTATTGGCGACAAACAAACAATGCAAAGTTACGCCGCTTTTTTTAATTTCTTTAAAGCCTAATCCACCCTGTTTTTTCAAGGCTTGGCGTAGTGGCACGGTGAATTTTTTACAAAAGCCTGATAGTTCTTTGGCCTCATTGGTATCGGCGGTTTCCACCCGAATTTCGGTACTTTGTTTTAAATTAAACTGCGGTGAAAATTCAACGAATTTTTCCACAATCGGGCTAATGCGATCGGCAAGATCGAGATCGCTCAATAAATCCGACACCACCAGCATTTGTCGAGCGAAAATCAGTTGATTAAACGGCATTTCTCGAGCAAGGCGATCCGCCTCACCAGTTTGATAACATTCAAAAATCACATAACCGCTGTTTTCCTGTACTCGAGCAAAACCGAACACGCCAAGTGCGGTGGCTTTATCGGTAATTTCAGCGGCGACTTCTTTTTCAAAGCCAATGCGGCAATATAGGGCGAGTTTATTCAAAATATTCCCCTATTTTTTGGCTAAATTTGAACGAACGGATACCACAAATAAAGTGATCCAACCGAGCAAAAAGGCGACACCGCCAACAGGAACAAGCATAACGATCACTCTTGTGTTACAAATAGCCATGGTATAAAGGGAACCGCTAAATAACAGTATGCCGGCTACCCATGAAAATCCCATGATATTCACCGCAGTTTGGCGGCATTTAGGCGTATTTTGTGACGTTGTCGCAGAAATAAAAAAGCCTAACGCCAACAAAACAAGCGTATGAAAAACATGGTATTTCCACGCTGTATCAAACCAACTTATTTGTTGTTCAGAAAAATTGGCTTGTAAGGCATGCGAAACAAAAGCCCCGAGAGCAACACAAAGTAATCCGCTGAAAGCGGCTAAAGATAAAAAACGATTTCCCATTATTTTTCCTTATTAATATCGGGTTGATTAATTTCTTGTATGATCCAATCTCGAAAGGCTTGGATGGTTTTTTCATTATTTCTAACCAGATTATTCACCACATAAAAAGATTTGGGATCAGGTAATTTCATTGGCAACACAATTTGCAAATTGCCCTGATTAATTTCCTGTTGCGCCAACATCTGATTGGCTAAAATCAAGCCCTGACCATATAAAGCCGTTTGCAACGCCATTAAGGTATGACTAAACACCACGCCATCTTGCACATTCGGCAATTCCACGCCCAAAGCATGGGCCATCATTTGCCAGTTTTCATGGTGATGAATGTGAATCAGTTTATGTTGCTGTAAATCGACGGCAGAATGAATCGGCTTTTCTTGCAACAATTTAGGCGAGGCCAACATCACTAAATCGGCTTTCGCCAATAATGCCACTTGTAAATTTTCCCAATTTCCGTAACCATAATAAATGGCCACATCAATGTCTTTATTTAAAATGCCCTCATCTTGTTCAGCCGCACGAATCCGTACGTCAATATCTGGATAGCGTTGATTAAAATGGATTAATCTAGGTACAAGCCATTGAATAGCAAAGGTTTGTGGCACACTAATTGTCAAGGTCGATTTATTTTGTGAGCAAATTTTTTCTGTTACACTGGCCAGTTTTTGTAAGATTGGTGAAATTTCACCATAATACCATTTTCCCTTTTCCGTTAATTCTAATAGCCGATTTTTACGCACAAAAAGCTCCAGCCCCAAAAAATCTTCCAATAATTTAATTTGATGGCTCACCGCTGCTTGCGTAACAAAAAGTTCTTCTGCCGCTTTGGTAAAACTCAAATGCTTGGCAGAACTTTCAAAGGCTTTCAACGAATTTAAGGGCGGTAAACGTTTCCCCATAATATTTTCCTAATGTTATGTTGTAGGATTAGTTTTTTTTATTCGACAGATAAATTTTTCTTGGTTGTCTGGTCGAGCCAGTGACATTATACTACACTCATACTTAATGATGAGTAATTCTTTCATTAATTATGTTGTGTTTGCATATTGTTCGGGAAACCGAACATAACTTCCTGTATATTTTGCCCTAAATTTGGGGTGATGACACCGTACTTTGCAAGTGCGGTGTTTTTTTATCGTACAATTTTACCACTAGCCCGCCGAAAATCTCAAATAATAGTTTTCAATCCTCGTATTATGATGTAGATTTAGAAAACTCTCTTTTTCAAATTCAATTAAGGATAAATTATGAAAGATCTTGACTGGAATAATCTCGGATTTAGTTATATCAAAACAGACTATCGTTACATTGCCTACTGGAAAAATGGCGAATGGCAAAAAGGCGAATTAGTGACAGATAATGTGCTACATATTAGCGAAGGTTCCACGGCTCTGCACTACGGACAACAATGTTTTGAAGGCTTAAAAGCCTACCGCTGTAAAGACGGTTCAATTAATCTATTCCGCCCTGATGAAAACGCTAAACGTATGCAACGTAGTTGCCAACGTTTGTTAATGCCAGAAGTGCCTGTTGACATGTTTGTTGACGCATGTAAGCAGGTCGTAAAAGCCAATGAAGAATGGGTCGGCCCTTACGGTTCAGGTGCCACATTATATTTGCGTCCATTTTTAATCGGTGTTGGGGATAATGTTGGCGTTAGCCCTGCACCAGAATATATTTTCTCGATCTTTGTTTGCCCGGTGGGTGCTTATTTTAAAGGCGGATTAAAACCGACCAATTTTATGGTATCAGATTATGACCGTGCGGCCCCACAAGGCACAGGTGCTGCTAAAGTCGGTGGCAATTATGCAGCGAGCCTTTATCCAGGTAAAAAAGCGAAAGCCTTGGGTTATGCTGACTGTATCTATTTAGACCCCACCACACACACCAAAATTGAAGAAGTGGGATCGGCCAATTTCTTTGGGATCACCAAAGATAATAAATTTATCACCCCAATTTCACCGTCCATTTTGCCTAGTATCACCAAATACTCGCTACTCTATTTAGCCAAAGAACGCTTTGGCATGGAGGCGATTGAGGGTGATATTTATATTAACGAACTGGATCAATTTGCTGAAGCCGGCGCTTGTGGCACAGCCGCCGTGATTACGCCAATCGGTGGCATTTTAAATGGCGACGATTTCCATGTTTTCTATTCTGAAACCGAAGTGGGACCAAAAACACGTGCGCTGTATGAAGAATTAGTGGGAATTCAATTTGGCGATAAACCCGCACCTGACGGTTGGGTTGTTAAGGTAGAATAAAAATCACTTGATTTTAATCCTGTTAATGATTAAGATTGGAGCCATCGGGGGAACTGCCATTCCCCCTTTGGAATTATCGAATTACTTAATAAGCATAAAAGCTAATCAGTAATAGGATAACTAGGATAAGAATTTTGAGAACCATATCCTAACTCCTTTTTTAGAAGCCCCACGTTCTACAAGGTGGGGTTTCTTGTTTCTAGCGAACGCCAGAAATAGCATTATAACAAACTGTTTATAAATCCACTATAAATATTTTCATTGTAATTCCCCCTTGAATTTCTGAACATTTACCCCATTTTCTTGTCATATTCATACACAAGCTATTCATTTAATTTTTAAAAAGGAAATGTTATGAAAATGAAAAAAACCAGTTTGGCTTTAACGGCTATCGCATTAGGATTAAGCGTATTAAGCACCCCAATGACCAGTATGGCTGAATTGCCAAGTGATGTCGCAGGCGTTGCCGTGCCAAGCCTTGCACCGATGTTAGAAAAAGTATTGCCTGCGGTGGTCTCCATTGATGTCGAGGGCAAAGAAAAAAGTACGGTAAACGATCAACAAATTCCTGAAGAATTTCGTTTTTTCTTTGGGGATGATTTCTTTGGTAATCGTGGCAGTCGCACGCCTCGCCAATTTAAAGGACTGGGGTCAGGCGTCATTATTAACGCTGAAAAAGGCTATGTCTTAACCAATAATCATGTGATCGACAAAGCCGATAAAATCACCATCACCTTACAAGATGGACGTGAATTTAAAGGTAAAGTGTTAGGAGCTGACAAACAATCTGACGTCGCATTAGTGCAATTAGAAAAACCGAAAAACCTCACCCAAATTAGCATTGCCGACAGTGATAAATTACGTGTCGGTGATTTTACCGTGGCGATCGGTAATCCATTTGGTTTAGGTCAAACCGTGACTTCTGGTATTGTTTCTGCCTTGGGTCGTTCTACTGGATCCGACAGTGGCACCTATGAAAACTATATTCAAACTGATGCGGCGGTAAACCGTGGTAATTCAGGAGGCCCATTAATCAACTTAAAAGGGGAATTAATTGGGATCAACACGGCCATTATTTCTCCAAGCGGTGGCAATGCAGGAATTGCCTTTGCCATTCCGTCCAATATGGCGAATAATTTAGTGCAACAAATTATCGAATTTGGTGAAGTTCGCCGTGGCGTATTAGGCATCAAAGGCGGTGAACTCAATGCGGATTTAGCCAAAGCCTTTAATATTGATGCACAACAAGGTGCATTTGTGAGTGAAGTCTTGCCAAATTCAGCTGCTGCTAAAGCCGGCTTAAAAGCAGGTGATGTGATCACCGAATTAAACGGTCAAAAAATCAAAAGTTTTGCTGAATTACGAGCCAAAATTGCCACCTCTGGTGCTGGTAAGAAATTTGAATTAACTTACTTACGTGACGGAAAAACAGAAAAAGCCGAAGTGACATTACAAGCAGATGATTTTGCGAAATCTGGCGAAACCAGCACTGACGGCATTCTTCCAGCACTTGAGGGCGCCGCATTAACCAATGGTAAAGACGGTATTGAGATTGAAAAAATCGAGAAAAATTCACCAGCGGCACAAGTTGGCTTGAAAGTCGGTGATGTCATTGTCGGGGTTAACCGTCAACCGGTCAAAACGCTAAAAGAATTACGTGATGCCATTGATGAAAAACCATCTGCCGTAGCATTAAACGTTAAACGTGGACATAATAATTTCTATTTATTAGTTCAATAATCTGTACAACGTAACGGAAGTGCGGTAAAAATATTGAAAGAATTTTTACCGCACTTTTTTGTCAACAAGGAAACAATGCAAGTTACTCAGCTTTTTATTTATCCAATAACAACATTGCCTCAGTCCAATTCAAATTAGCCAATTTCGTCCCAATGTCGTCATTGACGGCAAATGCCCGAACGAAGAACATCAATGGCAAGAAATTCAAATCGGTGATGTACGTTTTTTAAATGGCAAATCTTGTGTACACTGTTCGCTCACCACCAGAAACCCAGACACTAACCAGGTAGAAATATTAAGAACAATGCCATAAAACAAAAGGCGTCATAAGACGCCCTCGTGAAAAATTATTACTTATTAATCAAACTCAAAAACTCTTTTCGGGTTTCCCGATCTTCTAAGAAAACACCACCAAAAGCTGATGTGACAGTGTAACTATTACTGTCTTTAATCCCTCGGCATTTTACACAAAAATGCGTGGCTTTTACATAAACCGCCACATCTTCGGTTTCCAAAATAGTTTGAAACGCCAATAACACTTGCTCAGTCAAACGCTCTTGTACTTGCGGACGTTGAGCAAAAAAGGCGACGACTCGATTAATTTTAGATAGCCCAATCACCCATTTTTTCGGGTAATAGGCCACAGACACGGTGCCATCAATGGTAACAAAATGATGTTCGCAAGTACTGGTCAACGTCACGTCATTGACCAACACCATTTCGCTCACTTTCATGCGATTTTCAATATTGGTGATTTTCGGGAAATTGGCATAATCCAGTCCGCTAAAAATTTCATCCACAAACATTTTTGCCAAACGGTGCGGCGTTTCTTCAATACTATCGTCCGTTAAATCTAAGCCGATCAACGCCAACACATCACGCATTTTATTTTCAATTTCATCACGGCGTTGATCTTTACTCTTGGTCAAATTAACCATTGGGGTTTCAATCCCTTTTGCCACTAAGGCATCACGCACCTTAATGGCTTCTGCTGAAATATTGCTCATTTACAACTCCAATAAAATAATGGGCTATTCTAACAAACATTCAGCGAAGAATAAAATGAGAATATCATTAACCAGATGAAAAGTTTTGGTATAAAATAATCAGAAGATTCATCTTTACCAAAAGGATTACCATGCTCACACTACAACAAGCCCTAGATAACATTCTCAATACCTTACCCACGCCCACTAAACATCAGCAAGTTTCCCTTGATCAAGCGGTCAATTTAGTCTGTGCGGAAGATGTGATTTCGCCGATTAATGTGCCGTCTTTTGATAATTCGGCCATGGACGGCTATGCGGTTCGTTTAGCGGATATGGAAAAATCGTTAACCCTTTCCGTTGCAGGAAAATCTTTCGCCGGCAGTCCATTTACAGGCGAATGGCCAGCTCAAAGTGCGGTGCGAATTATGACCGGAGCCATGTTGCCAGCGGGGGCGGATACCGTGGTGATCCAAGAAGAGGTTATCGTCAATGATGACGGCACCATTACCCTTTCCACTGTACCAAAAAATAACCAAAATATTCGTCGTATTGGCGAAGATGTAAAAATTGGTGATGTGGTGTTAAAAAAAGGCCAAAAACTCACCGCAGTTTCTTTGCC
The DNA here is from genome assembly GCF_051851515.1 of Lonepinella sp. BR2271. Classification (NCBI taxonomy): domain Bacteria; kingdom Pseudomonadati; phylum Pseudomonadota; class Gammaproteobacteria; order Pasteurellales; family Pasteurellaceae; genus Lonepinella; species Lonepinella sp. BR2271. Next base: position 15,654 of record NZ_JBPDVF010000007.1, read on the forward strand.
ATTATTGGCCTCTTTAGGAATTTCAACGGTTGACGTTTATCCACGTTTAAAAGTCGCCGTACTTTCCACCGGAGATGAACTGGTGCCTGTTGGACAACCGTTGCAAGCGGGACAAATTTACGATACCAATCGTTTTACGGTAAAACTGATGTTAGAAAAACTCGGCTGTGAGGTGCTAGATTTTGGCATTTTGCCAGATAATGAACAACAATTTGAACAAGCCTTTTTGAACGCTCAGGCTCAAGCAGATTTGGTCATTACCAGTGGCGGTGTATCGGTTGGCGAGGCGGATTTCACTAAAACCGTATTAGAAAAAGTGGGGGAAGTCAATTTCTGGAAAATTGCCATGAAACCAGGTAAGCCGTTTGCCTTTGGTAAATTGCCGAATGCCTGGTTCTGTGGTTTACCGGGTAATCCTGTTTCGGCGTTAGTCACGTTTTATCAGCTTGTTCAACCGGTGATTGCTCGCTTATCAGGCGCCGATTATCAACCAGCTACACTACTTCAAGCGATAGCCATTGCCCCAATGAAAAAAGCCGTCGGACGTATGGATTTTCAACGTGGCTTTTATCAAGTCAATCCACAAGGACAAATTGAAGTGCAATCCGTAGGCTTTCAAGGCTCCCATTTATTCAGTGCCTTTGTGAAAAGTAACTGCTTTATTCGTATTGAGAAAGAACGTGGTAATGTGGCTGTGGGGGAAACTGTCACCATTGAACCTTTTAGTGATTTATTGAGATAAACCATGTCTGAATTGAACTACGCAGAAGAACTCCGTTACAACCGCCAAATTATTTTAAAATCGGTGGATTTTGAGGGGCAAGAAAAACTCAAAGACAGTCGCATGTTGATTGTTGGATTAGGCGGTTTGGGCTGTGCAGCAAGCCAATATTTGGCTGCTGCGGGTGTGGGACATTTGACCTTGTTGGATTTTGATACGGTTTCCCTTTCCAATTTACAACGCCAAGTCTTGCATACAGATGAACGCATTGATATGCCGAAGGTCACATCCGCCAAAATCGCCTTGCAAGCCCTTAATCCACACATTGAGATTCACACGATCCATGAAAAACTGGACGAAAAAAAATTAGCTGAACTGATACAGCAATTTGACGTGGTGTTAGATTGTACCGATAATGTAGAAAGCCGTAACCAACTTGATCGGGCTTGTCAATCGGCATTTGTGCCATTAGTTTCAGGTTCCGCGATTCGCATGGAAGGGCAAGTTTCGGTGTTTAGCTATGAACCCAATACGCCAACTTATCACCATTTAAGCCAATTATTCGGTGACAATGCGTTAAGTTGCGTAGAGGCTGGCGTTCTCTCCCCGATTGTGGGGATTGTCGGTTCAATTCAAGCCATGGAGGCGATCAAAGTGCGGTTAAAAATCGGCAATATTTTAGCAGGGCGATTACTCATGATTGATGGATTTTCCATGACCTTTCGTGAATTGAAATTACCTTGTTAATGTTGTAATACAGCGTATTTATTCCCTTTTTTTGAATAAATCGTTTATCTACTTTTTTATTTTTAACAACTATTTAGGGGTACAGCAATGAAAAAATCATTGTTGGGCTTAGCTATTGTCGGGGTAATAACGTTAATCGCTAAAGCCTTATCTTTCTCAACGCTCGCCAGCCAATTACATCTTGGCGCCTTAACCCTTGCTATTTTATTGGGGTTACTCGTCGGTAACACGCTATATCCCAAATGGCAACAACAAGCCCATGCGGGTGTCACCTTTGCTAAAGGGCGGTTATTACGCATAGGGATCGTGTTATACGGTTTCCAAATCACCTTTCAAGACATTGCGCAAGTGGGTACCAATGCCATTATCAGTGATACCATCATGCTTATTTGCACCTTTTTTATCACCTGTGCTATCGGTATTTATTTATTAAAAATTGATAAACAAATTGTTTATCTCACAGCGTCCGGTTGTAGCATTTGCGGTGCTGCCGCTATTTTAGCCACGGAGCCTGTGGTGAAAGCGGATTCACATAAAGTATCCGTTGCCGTTGCTTTAATCGTGATTTTCGGCACCATTTCCATGTTTCTCTACCCGATTCTCTACCAATATATTCAGGGATTAAGTGACAATCAATTCGGCATTTATATCGGCTCATCAGTACATGAAGTCGCACAGGTTTATGCGGCCGGGAAAAATATCACCCCCGAAGTTGCCAATATTGCCGTCATCACCAAAATGCTCCGAGTCATGATGCTCGCTCCGTTTTTAATTGTGTTGTCTTATTATTTACACAAACAACAAGCTCAAACGGGTGAGAAAAGCCCATTTAATATGCCGTGGTTTGCCTTGTATTTTATTTTGGTAGCGGTGTTTAATTCTTTCCAATTATTACCAGCTCAACTTGTCCAATTTTTAATTCAACTAGACGGCATTTTATTAATGATGGCAATGACTGCACTTGGTTTAACCACCCATATCAGCGCTATTAAACAAGCTGGCATTAAGCCGTTGATTTTAGGTTTTTTGGTGTTTTTATGGTTGGTTATTGGGGGATTTGTGGTGAATGTAGTAATGCAAAACTTATTTATGTAAATAGATTTAAAAAGTGCGGTAAGAAATAGCTGATTTTTGATCTCTCCCTCTAAAATGGCTACAATCAAAATATCAAAGAACAGCAAACTCCATCATTAAGGATAAACACTATGCACCAGACCATTCCAATGCAAACTTTTTATTATGGTTTTCCCGTGGTTCTACTGACCACTTGCGATGAACAAGGACATAGCAATATTTCACCAATTTCATCCAGTTGGTGTTTAGGTGATAATATCGTGATTGGTTTAGGGACTTGCGGCAAAGCCTTTGAAAATCTACAAGTTTGCCCTGAAGCTGTTTTGAATTTACCTGATAACACAATGTTTCAACGAGTCGAAAGCATAGCACCTTTCACGGGTAAAGCTGAGATTCCTAAACATAAACAAGGTATTTATGCTTATTGTTCGGATAAATTTGCTCAGGAAAAATTAACCGCTCAAACATCAATACAAGTTCGCCCGACTCGTATTGCGGAATGCCCCATTCAAGCCGAAATGCGGTTGCAACAAATTAGTCAGCGAGATGGTTATGCCATTATAGAATTTAAAATTGTTCAACTGCACGCACAACAGTATTTAGTGAATGAACAAGGGCATATTCGCCCAGAATCTTGGCAACCGTTGATTTATAATTTTCGCCACTATCACGGATTAAGTGAGTCATTGGGTAAAAATTTTCGGGCGAGATAGCGAAATAAAAATGCGGTGAAAAACAACAAAATTTTTCACCGCATTTCGAGCAAAATCTGATTAAATTAGAAATTAATCACCTTATCCGCCCACAAGGTCCAAGCGGAAACATCATCTAATGTCCCGACACTCACCCCTTGCACTAACGGCAAGTGTGTAATACCACGAGCTTTGGTGCAACTGGTGCAAAGTTTGGCCTCAGCACCTAAACCCGTTAAGACTTCAAGGGTCTGTTGTACATTGTAGCCATCATTTGGATTTTGACCGGCTAAACCAGACAACACCGAATCAGAGAAGAAAAAGGCTTTGATTTCAACCTCTTTGCCGTTTTCTTCCAATAAATTCACCGCAAAACGCAAGCCGTTAAAGGTTTTCTCGGTGCCGTAAGGCGATTCATTAAAAATAAATAATAATTTTTGCATAACATGTCCTTGTTGTTAGCCAATCCAAATAAATTTAATTAAGAATAAAATCGATACCACCCAAACGGACGCATTAATTTCTTTCCAACGACCAGTACAGGCTTTCATCACGCAGTAGGTGATAAAACCAAAGGCAATCCCCTCGGTAATGGAATACGTGAATGGCATTAATGCGGTGGTAATAAAGGCAGGGGTGGCCTCGGTTAAATCGCTCCATTCCACTTCAATTAAGCTAGATGCCATTAAAATTCCAACGAAAACTAACGCCCCCGCAGTGGCATAGGCTGGCACTAAACCGGCTAATGGAGAGAAGAAAATGGTCAATAAGAATAAGATACCGACTACAACGGCGGTTAATCCCGTACGACCGCCTACCGAAACACCTGAACCACTTTCAATGTAAGTGCTGATGGCAGACGTTCCCATAAATGAGCCAACCATAGCTGAAGTACTGTCAACTAATAAGGCTTGTTTCATTTTCGGGAAACGACCTTGTTCATCAGCAAAACCCGCTTTGGTGGTCACCGCAATTAAGGTGCCTGATGAATCAAATAAGTTAACCAACAGGAATGAGAAAATAATGCCCAATAGGCCTAAATCAAAGGCTCCCGCAATATCCACTTGGCCCACTACCGCATCTAAACTCGGCGGCATAGACATAATGCCATGGAATTGTACCGCCGGATCGAAAATTAACGCTAAGGCGGTAATCACCACGATAGAGGCCAATACGCCAGAATGCACGCCTTTCGCTGACAACACCACGATAATGAAAAAGCCTAAAATACCCATCAGGATTTTCGGATCGTGCAAGTCACCTAACGCCACCAATGTGGCCTCGTTCGGGATAATTAAGCCCATGTTTTTAAAGCCAATTAAGGCAATTAACAAGCCAATCCCTGCCCCAATCCCTACTCGCAACCCTTTTGGAATGGCGGACATAAACCAGTAGCGAATTTGTAACACGGTAAGCAAAAATAAGCCAACGGAACCTAAGAAAATAGCCCCCATGCCCACTTGCCAAGAATAGCCCATTTTAATCACCACGCCATAAGCAAAAAAGGCGTTTAATCCCATTGCTGGCGCCAATGCAATCGGCAAGTTACTAAACAAGCCCATGGCAATGGTACCAAAGGCAGCAATTAAACAGGTGGTGACGAACACCACTTGTGTGTCCATGCCGGCTGCGCCCAATACCGCAGGGTTAACAAACACGATATAGACCATGGTGAAAAAGGTAGTGATACCCGCCACGATTTCCGTTTTGGTGTTACTGCCCTTTTGTTTTAGCTGAAAAAGTTTTTCTAGCATATTGATTTCCTAAGTTAAGGTTGTTGATTAAAAAGTCTTTCCAATAATTGAACCGCCAAGCACGCTAAATTAAAACGTTGCTCATCTGCGACCGTCCAAAATTCTACGCCATTTTCGCTTATTTTTAAATCACTAATATGTAATTTTACGGTTTCTTCATTATTTTCTTGTTCACCGTTGAGAACCGGCGTGATTTTTTCCTCAAGTTGAATCAAATCCTGTTGTTGCCATGTGGATTGGATTTGCTCAAGGTCGATTTGATAATCCGAAAGTGCGGTGATTTTTTGGGCTAAACCATAAAAAACAGGCACTTGAATGCTATGATAAACCACCGATAAGGTCGGAAAAATTTTGTTGATTTGGGTGGCGTAACTGCTTTCTAATGGTGCCACATCAAAGGCAAAACGTGGTTCATTTTCATCTAATGGAATGCCATTCAGTAATCGAGCGGTTTGTCCGACCAGTTTGCTCACGGTTTCACCGTTGTGATAAGAGGCCGGCACAAGCGAACTGATCATTACTTGGTTAATAGGATATTGTGCCATGAATGCCGACAAGGCCAACACAGTTTGGGTGATTTGTGGATTTGGTAAGGCGATAATGTTATGCAAGGCGTTACGTTGTCGCAACTCCGTGAGTAGTTCATCATTGACCGTCGGCACAATCACGGGAACCGCCGAAATACTGGCACACAGGCCCAACATATCGATCACCACACAACCCTGTTCTGCGGCATTGGCAATATGCGGTGCTTGCTCTGTTTTACCGGCAAACAATACATAATCAAATGCAGACCAGTCCACTTCAGCGACAGGAATTTGTGCCACCGATTTATTGTTAAAACGTACGCCTTGTTCTTCATTAAAGGGGTAAATTTCCACCACCGTTAATTGGCTAATTTCAAGGCGACTTTGCTGTAAAAATTCGGTAATTCTTTCACAAAGCTCAAATTCCGCCGCAATGGCGAGATTTAATTTATTCATTTTTTGCTCTCATCGTAATAAAATAACGCTACATTCTATACTTTTTCAGGGAGAAAAGAAAATGACACCCGCCATAGATTTACTAAAAAAACAAAAAATTGTCTTTACGTTACACACCTACGATCACGATCCAAATAATACCCATTTTGGCGACGAGGCAGCGGAAAAATTAGGCTTAAATCCGAATCAATCTTTTAAAACCTTACTGGTGGCAGAAAATGGGGACCAGAAAAAATTAGCCTGTTTTGTGTTGCCCACCGCCAATATGCTTAACCTGAAAAAAGCCGCCAAAGCTATTGGTGTGAAAAAAGTCGATATGGCAGACAAAGAATTTGCGCAGAAAAGTAGCGGTTATTTGGTCGGGGGAATCAGCCCGTTAGGACAAAAGAAACGGCTCAAAACTGTGATTCACCAAAGTGCGGTGAATTTTGAGCACATTTTTGTATCAGGGGGAAAACGGGGATTAAGTGTGGAACTGGCACCACAGGATTTAGCGCAAGTATTGGGCGCAGAATTTGTGGATATTGTGGATGATGAATAATACAAAAAAGTGCGGTGATTTCACCGCACTTTACCTGTTAATTTGCCCTGTTGATTTGCCCTATTTATCAATCATGTTGGCGATGATCATTGGCTTGTTGTAATAATTGACGGCTCTCTTTCATAAATAAATCCGAATATTCACCAAACCATTGGCTCACTTGATTAAAGGTATCAATAAAGCCTTGTTTATCGCCTGTTTCAAAGAATTTCAGGCTTTCCACATAGCTGTCTTTTAAACTTTCAATCACGGCTAAATTTTCGGGTTTATCCAAAATAATATCCGCATATAAGCCACCATCTTGGGCAAATAAACGCCCGATCATAGCCAATTCTAAGCGATAAATCGGTGATGACAAGGCTAATAAATTGGCTAATTTCACCGGTTGCTTGGATAAATGTAAGCCGTTGGCAAAAGTGGAAAAATGGCGTAAGGCCTGAATATAGGTCATGCTGTGATCATGTTCCGCTGCCTCTACCTGATAAATTTTCGCCCCCCAAATCGCCATTTGCTCAAGCAACCATTGATAACGTTCAGGATAACGCCCATCACAACGCACAATAACCTGTTTTGCCATACTGGCGACATCAGGGCCGAACATAGGATGTAACCCCACAACTGCCCCTTGATGGACTTCCAACATTTTTTGTAATGGCTGACGTTTAACCGAGGTCAAATCCGTTAATAACATATTTGGGGTTAAATAAGGTTGGAGGCGTTCAATGGTGTCTAAGGTATTGGCAATCGGTACACAAACAATGACCACATCCGCATTGGCTAAAATTTGATCCGCACGTTGCCAATCTTGACGACCTAATATCTCCACGGTATAACCAGATAAACCTAAGAAACGCACAAATAATCCGCCGAGTTTACCATTCCCCCCGACCACCACAATTTTTTTGATGTCAGGGTTAACGGTTTTAAAACCAAAATGATTTTCACTGGTGTAAGACTCCCGCATAAAACGGCGTAACACATCTTCAATTAAATCCGCTGGCACCCCGATTTTTTCCGCCTCTTGACGGCGAGCGGCTAACATATCTGCCTCCCGTTCAGGCACATAAATGGGCAAACCATGTTGATGTTTCACTTCACCGACTTTTTTCACCAACGCCAAACGTTTAGCAAACAGCTTGATCAATTCGCCATCTACGCTATCAATTTCAGTTCTAATCTCTTTTAATACGTCCATTTTATCTTCCGTCAAGATTCAAGTGCGGTCTATTTTACTTGATTTTTTAAGCCATCTGCAATGTTATGTAATAAGCGTTCGGTGGTGTCCCAATCAATACACGCGTCCGTAATTGACACGCCGTATTGCATTTCACTGACGGGCTGTTCTGCGGATTGATTGCCTGCGTGAATGTTGCTTTCCAACATCAAACCAATAATCGAACGATTGCCATTGATTAACTGTTGTAACGCATTTTCTGCCACAGCGGGTTGTAAACGATAATCTTTATTGGAATTGGCATGGCTGCAATCGATCATAATGGCGGTTGCTAAGCCCGCTTTTTCTAATGCCAGTTCACATTGTTGAACAAATTCGGCTTGGTAATTCGGGGCTTTGCCACCACGTAAAATCACATGGCCATCAGGATTGCCCTCTGTATGCAATAAATTCACCTGTCCTTTTTGGTTAATCCCAATAAAACTATGTTGCATTGCGGCCGCTTTCATGGCATTAATGGCCGTTGCTAAACTGCCGTCTGTGCCATTTTTAAAGCCAACGGGCATGGACAAGCCCGAGGCTAATTCACGGTGCGTTTGTGACTCGGTGGTTCTGGCGCCAATGGCTGACCAACTGAATAAATCCGCCAAGTATTGTGGCGTAATCGGATCCAATGCCTCGGTGGCTAGCGGTAATCCCATTTCGGCTAAGTCCAGTAATAATTGACGAGCGATATGCAAGCCATTTTCCACATCAAAGGTACCATCAATGTTAGGATCGTTGATCAACCCTTTCCAACCCACGGTGGTACGAGGTTTCTCAAAATAGACTCGCATGACAACATAGAGCTGATCTTGCACATCATCAGCCAATGCTTTTAAACGTTTGGCATAATCCAATGCGGCCACCGGATCATGAATAGAACAAGGACCTATCACCACCAATAAACGGGGATCTTTTTTATGAATAATATTGGAAATATCTTGGCGGTGTTGCTCAATTTGATGACGTAAATGAGGAGATAAAGGCAATTTTTGCTTTAATTCACGTGGGGTAATTAACACTTTTTCGTCAACGATATGGACATTATGAATGCTATCTTTGTTCATTTTTATTTCCTTTTGTAAATTTATAATTACAGTTAATGTAAAAATAAAATTACACGATAAATTAAAAAATAGCAACCCATTTTTATAAAAAAATAAGGCGCATTTTAGATACGCCTTATTTTTGGGGTTTATTCAGCTTAAAGTGCGGTCAAATTCTGTAACGTTTTCTCCCCCACTTGTGTCAACATATTCTTACGCTCTTGATCGCTAATCACATATAAATCACCAAATAATTGATGATCAATATCGGTAATCCCACAATAATTAAACAAACCATTGACCAAACACACATCCAATGCTTGTGCAAAGCCTTTGGCTTGATAAGCCTCTACGTTATTGCCGATATTAATAAACTGTTGTATTTTTTTACCTTGCAACAAACCAACCGAACCTTGTTCACTGCTTTGATAAGCAAATCCATGGGTAAACACCCGATCTAAATAGCCTTTTAACATGGCGGGAAAACCCATCCACCATACGGGATAAACCAAGGTGATTAAATCCGCTTGTTGAATTAATTTCTGCTCATACAGCACTTCTTCGGGAATAATGCCTTGCCACGCCCCTTGCATTTCTTCTTGCGATAAGACAGGGTTAAAATTCATGGCGTAAAGGTTTCTCACCACCGTATTTGCGCCAAATTGCTCACTGCTTTTCACCACTTCATCCACAAGGGCTTTGGTGAAACTGTTGTTATTTGGGTGAGCAAAAATAATGACATGTTGTTTCATTGATTCACCTTTTGAACGATTAATGTGATCCCTTGTACACTCAATACTTGAATGCTATCGCCGACACGTAGCTTGTCATGCTGTGCCGATTGAATCCGCCAAGTGGTATCACCAAAATGGCCTCGCCCAATACCATTATCATGGATTTCTTGAACAAATCCAACCGTGCCAAGCATGGCATGATCTCGTTGATTTAAGTGACTGCGTTTTTCATCAGACAGATCTTTTTTATGTTGATATTTCCACCAACCTAGACTTAATAACGTGGCCAAAATGGCGTAAATAATGCCTAAACTGGCCAACGAAAAATCAGGAAAACATTTCATTACGCCCGCCACGGCAATGGCGGCCAGTCCCCACCAAAGGAGGAAAATACCGGGTAACGCCAACTCTGCAATTAACAAGGCAAAACCCAGAATTAACCAATGCCACACTGTCCACGTTTCAAACCATTCCATGAATTATCCTTATTTTTTATCGCCCTTTAACAATTCCGCAATGCCGGCTACTGAACCTATCAAATTGCCCGCCTCTAACGGCATTAATACCACTTTGCTGTTGTTTGAACCGCCAATATGTTTTAAGGCCTCAGTGTATTTTTGCGCAATAAAATAATTAATCGCTTTGGTATCACCGTTGGTAATCGCCTCGGAGACCATTTGGGTCGCTTTGGCCTCCGCCTCCGCCGCACGTTCTCGAGCTTCCGCTTGTAAAATCGCCTCTTGTTTTTCCCCTTCCGCACGCAAAATACGAGATTGTTTCTCCCCCTCGGCACGTAAAATCTGCGCTTGACGAACCCCTTCCGCTTCTAACACTTCCGCCCGTTTATTCCGTTCCGCTTTCATTTGCGCATTCATGGCCTCGCTTAATTCACGTGGCGGACGCACATCTCGAATTTCAATACGAGTGACTTTCACTCCCCAAGGATTGGTCGCCTCATCCACGATCGCAAGCAAACGCCCGTTAATGCTATCACGTTGTGACAACATTTCATCCAGTTCCATACTCCCTAACACGGTACGAATATTAGTCATCACCAAATTGACAATCGCCTGTTCTAAATGATTCACTTCATACGCCGCACTACGGGCATCAATCACTTGCACAAAGCACACCGCATCAATGGACACATTGGCGTTATCTTTGGAAATCACTTCTTGTGATGGAATGTCTAACACCTGTTCCATCATATTAATTTTACGCCCAACCCGATCCACAAAAGGAATCACAAAGTTCAAACCGGGTGAAAGGGTTCGGGTATAACGCCCAAAACGCTCAATGGTCCAGTGATAACCTTGTGGTACGGTTTTTAAAGTTGAATATAAAATAAACGCCACTAAAGCAATAAACACAATCGTTGCGACAGGTAAACCATCATAAAAATCCATAATATTTTCCTTATTAAGAAATAAAAATACAGCTAAAAAATTAAAAGGGGCATAAAACACCCCTAGATTAATCATAAATTCGAGGTAAATACTGACTGTGAAATATTATTCATCAAAAGTAGGCTGATAAAATTTAGACTGGATGGAATCACCATCCATATATTCCCCTGACTTTATATCATAAATATCAGGTAAATCTTTCAAATCTTCGACGTTATCAGCATCAATCACCTCATCAGATATTTTTTCTTCATCAAGATAAACTGTAGTTATATTTGATTGAGATAAGAAATCAAAACGATTTATTTTAATGCCTGCTAAATAAAGATCACTTATTCCTGATTTTTTTAATGGGGACAAATCTTTAATATTACAATGGCTTAAATCTAAATTACCTATATAGGCATGTTCTAAGGGCGATAAATCATCAATTTTAGAATAGCTCAAATCTACTTTCATTAACTCTTCAAACTCAGATAATACTTTAATATCCAATCCTTCAAAATTTGTCAAGGAAAGTTCAGTAAGGCCTTCAAAAGCGGATAAATAATGATTATATTTGAACCATCTTCCACTTCCATAGAGAGATATTTTTTTATAAACATAAGGATCCTCAATGAAACCATCTATCTCTAATATATCTAATATCCATCTCCAATCGGTTGTTAAAATAATGCCATAGTTATGCTCTTTAACATCTGGATAATCATCATTCGAATTTGATATAATTTCCGGCATTGACTCATAAATATGACAATAAATTTCACAATGTGGTAGCTGTCTATTTAATGACTTTAATTCTTCATCTAATTTTACAATATAGTCAGCAAATGAATCTTCATGTTTGTCTTTGAAAACAGATTGTTTATATTCGGATTTATAATGTTCATTTTTGATATCGATAAATAATTTTTCTAAACTTCTCGACCCATATAGACTTTTAAGGTCTTGTGCTGCATCTATATTTAAGATCAGTTCTGACAAATTGATTGTATTTCTTAAAAATGAAATATGTTCAACCTTACTATACGCTAAATCGACTTTTCTCAGAGATTCTAATGGAACATCCGAACTAAGCAAGGAGATATTGCTATGAGATACATTTAATTCATTAAGATTTGTTAAATTCGTTAAATTAAATCCTTGATTATCAATCACACAATATTCAAGGTTTAAATGTTTCAATTGTGATAAACCCTCTAAATAAGTCAAGGATTGGATATGACAATAGGCTAATCTAATGGTTGTTAGTTTTTTGAAATATCTAAAATCAGGCAAAATTAATAGCGGTGATTTTTTATCTGATAATTGTTCTTCAAATATTTTACAATACTCTTTGTATAATTCAAGGTCATCACGATAATCAAAGGAATAATCAATTGTTGCCTCGTGTAGTTCGGGATCATTTTTAATATGTGAGGTGTAAATTTCTACAATATCGACAAATTCAAGGGAGGATAATTTAAATAAACGAGCTAAAAATGTAGTTATCGTTTCCCCTGATATTATTAAATTGATCTTTTCTGATGAGATTTCATCAATTGGGTCTGAAATATTACGGTATTTTAAAGCAAGGTTATTATAATCATACATTTCGCTTAATTTGTCTTGATGTATGAAATTTAGGACAAATATTCTTTTCCAAATATCATCTAAATTTTCCCACCAATTAATATGAGCCTCTGTAATAGTGATTGAATTTTCTGAAAGTGCTTTCTGAGAAAAATTTTGTTGATTTTCCATTTTGATATTCCTTATAGAGATAGGATAAGAATTGTTTGGAAATCCTAGCATATTTTGCTCAAAATGTCAATACAAACAAAATAAACCATTTAAAAACATATAGTTAATAAAAAACCATACCATTTTACACCGCAGTTTGTACATATTGATAGCCATTTTCTTTTGGCACAAATTCAAAAATATGGGTAATACATTGCGGGGCGTCTTGATCTTGGTGGGATACAAATAATAACTGTGTGCCACTGTGTTTCACGAGCTGATCAATAAAGGATTTCACCAAGCGACGATTTAAGCCATCCAGACCTTGCAAAGGTTCATCCAAAATTAAGACAGGGGGATATTTCACCATGGCACGGGTGATTAACAATAAGCGTTGTTGTCCCCAAGACAGCGAACGAAAGGGCTTTTTCGCCAATGGGGCTAAATTAATGCGTTCCAACCATTGCATGGCTTTCACGCGTAATGCGTCGGGAACACGTTGATACACACCAATGCTGTCAAAAAAACCAGAAATAATCACATCTAATACCGAGCAATTTACCCGATAATCCATGTGCAGTTGACTGCTAATATAACCCATTTTAGATTTAATTTCCCAAATGGTTTCCCCCGAACCTCGTTGGCGTCCAAAGAGACGAACAATGTTGCTGTAAGATTGCGGATGGTCGCCCGTCAGAATAGACAACAAGGTGGATTTTCCTGCACCGTTCGGCCCTTTGATCCACCAATGTTGTTGCGGTAATACTCGCCACGTTAATTGATCTAAAATGACTTTATCTGCATATTGAATAGTCACCTTTTCTAATTCAAAGTGCGGTGTATTTGGATCAAGTTTTTGCACCGGTTCGGTACATTCAGGGAGTGGCACATCCATCGCATTTTCGGCATATTGTAGCTGTTGGAAAATACTCTGCTGTTCTATTTCGGCCCGATTTCCCTGTAAAATCACTTCACAATGATCCAATAAGGCAATCTGTTTGGCGGCAGTAGGAATATCATTAAAACGATTGACGATCAGTAACAAACTGGTTTGTTGGGCTAATCTTTCCAGTAATTGTTGCCAATCTTGCACGGATTTTTGATCTAGTCCCTCAAAAGGTTCATCTAAAATTAATAAATCTGGCTGTTGTACTAAGGTTTGTGCCAATAAGATTTTGCGGCTTTCGCCGGTGGAAAGGTGCATAAAAGGACGATCTAATAATGAGGTTATCCCCAATAGTTCGGCATATTGCTGACACAAGGCCTCATTTTTCGACCCATTGAGAATGGTTTCACGGGCCGTTTTGCCAAAATCATCCGGACTGACGCTGTCATTATTGCGTTCACGAAAGGTTTGTTCTAAGATTTTTTGCTGTTTTTCAAAAGAAAATTGCTGAATATGCTGAAAACTATTTTCATATTCTCCGCTGTAAACCGGTATTTTTCCCTCAATAGCCAGAGAAAATGCCGTTTTACCACTGCCATTACTCCCCACAACTACCCAGAAATCCCCTTGTCGAATTTGAAAGTGCGGTATTTTTAAACGATTTTTTTGTTGTAATAAAAATTCAGCTTGAATAATCTTGACTTGCTTCATTCCGTTTCCTTTTGCGAGTAACAATCCTTAGCCATAATATATCTGACAAACAAGCAAAAGAAAAGGCTAAACCTCAGTTTAGCCTTGCAATCAATCAAAATCTAAAATTATTTTTGATAGTAAGGTGTTGGGCCTTTAGGACCACCGACTTTACTTGATTCAGGTTGTTCTAAAACCGTACCTGAGGCTTTAATCTCTACACGACGGTTAGGGCGTAAACACGCGATTAATGCTTGACCGTGTTCATCATCACAAGCCTTAACTTGGTCTGCTTTACCATGACCAGTGGCAACAAAGTTAGCTTGAACGCCTTGTTCAATTAAACGTGCTTTTACACGATCAGCACGACGTTGTGATAAATTCAAGTTATACGCGTCTGAACCTAAACGGTCAGTATAACCGTCGATAGATACTTCTTTTGCGCCAGAGGTTTTTAATTGTGAGGCGATATTATCAACAATTTCTTTCCCTTTCGCCGTTAATTCCTCTTTATTGAAATCGAATAAGAAGTCACCGCTCAAGCTGAATGATGTAATACCATTACAACCATTCGGGTACCAGAAGAAACTCTGTGCGTTCATGTTTTTGTCAAATAAGATTTTGTATTGACAAATTTTGTGTTCACCGTTTTCACGATAGTTAAATGCGTAATCCCATTCACGTACGCCGAATAAACCTTCAGCAAAATGTGGTGTACCTAACAAGCCATATAATTGCTCTTTATTCATGCCACGTTCAACCATGCGAACATTGTCCCAGTTTGGCCATGAACCAACTTGTTCAGATTTTGTTTGGTCAATTTCAGGCCACACAAGATTTGCTACGGCTTGTTCTGCTGACTCACCAGCAGGCTGACCTTCATCAGTAATATTACTTGAGTTTCCACAAGCAGCTAATGTAGTAGCAGCAACGGCTGATAAGAAAAAATGTGATAATTTCATTCGTTTTACCTTAATAAATATTTCTATAATCCTAATTGAATCGTTATAATCAAAATCACCCTACATGAGCCTAACTATAATCGCGACGCATGATAATATTAAATACACGGAAAGTAAATCAGATTTCTCTTTTCCATCAGACTTTTTTGTAAAGAAAAGTCAATTCTTCTACAAAAATGTCCGTTCATCATGCTTTAACCAACGCAACAAAAGATTATTCGCACTTTCTTCGGTTTGCTTACCAAACTTCTGTAACAAAGATTTTTTCTGCTTATATTGCACGCCAAGTACAGATTTCTCATTGATCGCTTGCAAAATCACATCATCACTGGTAGCAATGTCATCCACCAACCCTAAATCCAAGGCTTGCTGACCAAACCAATGTTCACCGGTGGCAATTTTTGCCACATCTAACTGAGGTCGATTTTTAGCCACAAATTGCTTAAAGAGTTCGTGGGTTTCTTCCAATTCTTGTTGGAATTTTTGTTTGCCTTTTTCGGTATTTTCTCCCAACACGGTAACCGTGCGTTTATATTCGCCCGCCGTCATCACATCGACATCGACATCATGTTTCTTCAATAAACGATGAATATTCGGAATCTGTGCCACCACCCCAACAGAACCAATAATCGCAAAGGGAGCAGAAATAATACGATCTGCCACACAAGCCATCATATAGCCCCCACTGGCTGCCACTTTATCCACCGCCACCGTGAGTTTAATCCCTTTTTGTTTTAAACGAGCAAGCTGTGAAGCCGCTAAACCGTAGCCATGCACTACGCCACCAGGGCTTTCTAAGCGTAATAATACTTCATCTTTTGCAGGATCGGCGACTTGCAAAATGGCACTAATTTCTTCACGTAATGCAGTGGTTTCAGATGCCTGAATATCGCCTTTAAAATTCAACACATACAAAGTCGGTTTCGCCTCTTGTTCGACAACGTCACCTTTTTTACGTTTGGCTTTCAAGGCTTTCGCCTTAGCTTTTTCTGCCTTTTTCTCAGCTTTTTCTTGTTCTTTTAATTCATCTTCCGTTAAATGAAAATCACGCAATTTTTTGCTGTTATCCTCATATTGTTCCGATAAATCAGTAATCTCCAATTCCCCATGGGAATGAGCAGATTTCTCTTTTAACGCCATAATCACGGCGACAATCCCCGCAATCACTAATAAAATGGTGAGAATTTCTAAAATAAAAATCCCATAACCAATTGCAATTTCAGACCACATTTTTGTTGTTTCTCCTATAAAAAATACCTAAAAATACACCGCACTAACTACGCAACCCAATACCACGATTAATTAAATAATACGCTATGCTGTATAACACGGAAATAAACAAAATCAACACCGTAAAAGTATAAACCAACGGCACATCACTAATCCCTAAAAAACCATAACGAAAGCCATTGATCATATACACAATCGGATTGAGTTTCGATACCCCTTGCCAAAAAGGCGGTAACAGGGAAATCGAATAAAATACCCCACCCAAATAAGTTAATGGTGTTAACACAAAGGTTGGAATAATACTAATATCATCAAAAGATTGGGCAAAAACCGCATTTATCAAGCCCCCTAAGGAAAACGTCGCGGTAGTAAATAACAGAGTTAAAGCAATCACGCCCCAAGAATGAATATCAAAGGACACAAAAAATAACGACACCATGGTGACTAATATCCCCACCAACAACCCACGAGCCATACCGCCAGCCATATAACCTAAAATAATAATGTGCGGTGACACCGGCGCAATCAATAATTCTTCTACATTATGGGCAAACTTTGTACTATAAAAAGACGACGCCACATTGGCAAAAGAATTAGTTAAGGACGACATCATAATCAAACCGGGGACTATAAATTGCATATAACTAAAACCGCCCATTTCGCCGATTCGGCTACCAATTAACTGCCCGAAAATCACAAAATATAAGGTCATGGTGATCACCGGTGGCACCAATGTTTGTACCCAAATTCGCATAAAACGGCGAATTTCTTTGCGTAAAATGGTATAAAATGCGACCCAAGTTAATTGCATGTTATTTCTCCTCTGTCACGGGTTTATTTAACGCCATTCGAACAAATAATTCTTCCAAGCGGTTAGTTTTATTTCGCATACTGAGTACCTGTACTTGTTGATCGGCCAGTTGAATAAACAGGGAATTTAGCCCCTGTTCTCGGTGAACTTCGACTTCAATAGAACATTGTTCTAAGGCGGTTATTTTATAATCTTTAATTTGTGACAACGTCGCATTTTTATCTAAATCCAGAATAAAGGTTTCGGTTTCCAGTTTCGCCAACAAATCTTTCATTGCCATATTTTGCACTAATCGCCCTTGCTGAATAATCCCAATATGGCGACATAACATTTCCGCTTCTTCTAAATAATGGGTGGTTAAAATAATGGTGGTACCTTGCTGATTAATTTCTGCCAAAAACGTCCATAGACTACGGCGTAATTCAATATCCACGCCTGCGGTGGGTTCATCTAAAATCAATAATTTAGGTTGGTGCATTAAAGCTCGAGCAATCATCAAGCGGCGTTTCATCCCCCCTGATAATCTTCTCGCCTGCTGATGACGCTTATCCCATAAATCCAAGCGTTTTAACCAGATTTCCGCACGTTGTAAGGCATCTGCACGAGTAATCCCATAATAACCCGCTTGATTAATTAAAATATCAATCACGTTCTCAAACTGGTTAAAATTAAATTCCTGTGGCACTAACCCAATACATTGTTTCACTTGATTCAGCTGTTGATCTAAATCATAGCCAAACACCTTGACCGTGCCACTGGTTTTATTCACCAACGAGCTAATAATGCCGATAGTGGTCGATTTCCCTGCCCCATTATGTCCAAGCAACGCATAAAAATCACCACGTTCAACGGTTAAGTCAATCCCCTGTAACGCTTTCACGCCATTTTTATACGCCTTGGTTAAGCCTTTTATTTCTAATGCAAACATTTGCGTTTACCTTTTTTGTTATTCTTCTTATTTCAAGCCGACTATGATAACGTTTTTTACAAAATCAGGCAAAAAACACCGCACTTTTTCCGCCCTATTTTCGGGTTATTCAAGAAAAAATAATAATTCCCCTTGACAAAATTCTTTTGTACTAGTTTAATAGTACAAAAGAATTTTAATAAGGATATTTTATGTTTCAACCTTATATTCAGGTATTGAATAAACAAGTAGATTATCATCTTGATCTCACCCAAGTGCTAACCACCCTTTGTCCACCCAATACGAATAGTTTACTGCTTGAAAGTGCGGAGATTTCGAGCAAAAATAGTTTAAAAAGTTTGTTACTGATCAATGCGGCAGTAAAAATTTCTTGCACAGGACAAATTGTCACATTTAAAGCATTAACGGATAATGGAAACACCGTTTTAATTCACCTTGAAGAAAAGTTACAGGGTTTAGCTACACTCACAAAACTTAATCAAACTACCCTGCAAGCAGAATTTGCGGCACTCGATCAAAATCTTGATGAAGACAGTAAATTACAATCTGCCACCGTGTTTGACGGACTTCGTCAAATTGCTACGCTGTATTCTCATAGTCAAACGCCTATTTTTTTAGGCGGATTATTTGCCTATGATTTAGTGGCAAATTTTATTCCGATGGACGGTATTCAATTACAAGATGATGGTTTAACTTGCCCCGATTATGTCTTTTATCTAGCAGAAAATTTACTGCGTTTTGATCACCCAACTCAACAGGCGACATTACAAACTTTCTGTTTTAATTCCAAAGCATTAGTGGATTTGCAACAAAGTGCGGTGAAAATTTCGCAAGATTTACAGAATTTGAAACCGTTACCCGCCATTCAAAAAGCGGATACGCAGGTACAAATTAATCACGATGATGACAAATTTAAACAAATTATCACCGCACTTAAACAACATATTTATGACGGTGATGTATTCCAAATCGTGCCATCTCGCCGTTTTTCTTTGCCTTGTCCCAATACGCTGGCAACCTATCGTCAGTTAAAATTGAACAATCCAAGCCCCTATATGTTCTTTATGCAAGATGATGAATTTACCCTATTCGGTGCATCACCTGAAAGTGCATTAAAATATTCAGCGGAAAATCGCCAGTTGGAAATTTACCCGATTGCAGGATCTCGCCCACGGGGATTTGATGCCAATGGTCAGATCGATCCTGAACTTGATGCTCGTTTAGAATTAGAAATGCGATTAGATCATAAAGAATTAGCCGAACATTTGATGTTGGTAGATTTAGCCCGTAACGATATTGCTCGAGTCTGCGAAAGCGGTACACGTCAAGTGTGTGATTTAATGCAGGTCGATCGCTATTCACATATTATGCACTTGGTTTCTCGTGTAGTGGGTAAACTTCGCTCTGAATTAGATGCCTTACACGCTTATCAAGCATGTATGAATATGGGAACGCTAACAGGTGCACCGAAAATTAAAGCCATGCAGTTAATTTATCAATTTGAGCAAGAAAAACGCCATAGCTATGGCGGTGCAGTGGGCTATTTAGGTTCAGACGGAAATTTCGACACTTGCATTGTGATTCGTTCCGCCTTTGTACAAAATGGCATAGCACACGTGCAAGCAGGCTGTGGCGAAGTATTGGACTCCGATCCACAAATGGAAGCGGACGAAACTCGTCATAAAGCTCGTGCGGTGTTAAATACCATTATTCAAACTAACCAACTCGCATAAGGAACAAATTATGGCAACTATCGTATTTTTAGACAATTTTGATTCCTTTACTTACAATCTGGTGGATCAATTCCGCACGCTGGGGCATAACGTAAAAGTCTATCGCAACGACTGCGAGCTGGATTTTTTAACCAAAATCTGCCTTGAACCTGACAGTATTTTGGCACTCTCTCCCGGACCTGGTACACCTGCTGAGGCAGGTAATATGCTTGCCTTAATTGAGAAAGTCAAAAATCAAGTGCCGATTATTGGGATTTGTTTAGGACATCAAGCCTTAATTGAATCTTTCGGTGGCAAGGTGGTTCATGCAGGCGAAGTGTTACACGGCAAAGTGTCAAAAATCAACCATGATGAACAAGCCATGTTTAAGGATTTACCTAATCCGATGCCCGTGGCTCGCTATCATTCCCTAATGGGAACCGAATTACCCGATGAATTAATCGTCAATGCAGAATATAACCATATTATTATGGCAATTCGTCACCGCACCTTGCCAATTTGTGCCTTTCAATTTCACCCTGAAAGTATTTTAACTGTTCAAGGTGGAAAATTATTAGAAAATTCAATTCATTGGTTAGTTAACCGATAAGAGGAAATTATGATTATTGTTTATGGTTTAAAACACACGCTTGCACCACGAAAACAGCAGATTATGCAGGCAATTTACGATTGCTTAAATATGCAACTGGATATTCCCCCACGTAAACATACTTTACGTTTTATCGGCTTAGAACGAGAAGATTTTTTCTGTCCCGAGGGGCGAACAGACGATTTTATTGTGGTTGAAATTAATCTAATGCAAGGGCGTTCCGAAGATACCAAAAAACGGCTAATAAAAATGCTGTTCTGTGAATTGGAACAACGGGCGGATATTAATGCCATTGATGTGGAAATCACCATTAAAGAACAACCGCCACATTGCTGGGGTTTCCGTGGTATGACAGGCGATGAAGCCAACGACTTAGCTTACAGTATTTATCGTTAAGGAAAGTATTATGCAAATTGAACAACTATTATCCCAACTCTTTGAAAAACAACCATTAAACCAAAAACAAGCAGAACAACTATTTAACGCTGTTATGCACGGCGAATTAGCCAATGAACAATTAGCAGGGGCATTAATTGCCTTAAAATTACGTGGTGAAACACCAGAAGAAATCAGTGGTGCGGTCAATGCTGTGGTGGCAAATGCTCAACATTTCCCTACCCCACATTATGATTTTGCCGATATTGTTGGAACAGGTGGAGATGGTGCCAACACCATTAATATTTCCACTGCCTCTGCCATTGTGGCTGCCAGTCTTGGCTTTAAAGTTGCCAAACACGGCAATCGTAGTGTATCGAGCAAAACGGGGGCGAGTGATGTACTGAGTGCATTAGGGGTAAATATCGGAATGCGTGCTGAAACCGCACGCAAGGCGTTAGATGAAACCAATATCTGCTTTTTATGGGCGCAACAATATCATCAAGGTTTTAAATATGCCGCTCCAGTTCGCCAAGCCTTGAAAACTCGCACATTGTTTAACATTCTTGGTCCACTGTGCAACCCTGCTCGCCCAACGCATCAATTATTAGGGGTGTATTCGCCAGATTTAATTCAACCTTATGCGGAAACGGTAGTCCGTTTAGGCGGTAAAAATACCATTGTGGTACATGGTTCTGGTTTAGATGAAGTGGCGATTCACGGCAAAACCGATGTGGCAGAAGTACGTCACGGCGAGATTACTTATTACAGCGTAACCCCTTATGATTTCGGTTTTGAACCACAACCATTAGACAGTTTACGTGGGGGTGAACCCGCAGAAAATGCACAATTTCTCACCGCACTTTTACAAGGCAAAGGCAAAGCCGAACACGTTCAAGCCGTGGTAATGAACGTAGCAATGTTAATGAAAGTGTTTGGTCATCAAGATTTAAAAGCCAATGCGGAACAGGTGCTTGGCGTGATAACTAGCGGTAAACCTTATGAAACATTACTGACATTGACGAAATATTAAGATTATTTTACCCTCACCCTAGCCCTCTCCCAGAGGGAGAGGGAATTATATAGGGTATTGAAATGCAATAAATTAAATTTTGAATTATCCCTCTGAACATCCCCTCTCCCCTTGGGAGAGGGCTAGGGTGAGGGTAAAACCACGAGTAAACAAAATGAATATCAACCCAACCGCCCCAACCATTCTCCAAAAAATCGTACTCGATAAATTGGACTGGGTAAAACAGAAAAAAACCGAATTTCCGCTAAGTGAATTTCAACAAAAAATCACCCATTCTGACCGCAGTTTTTATCAGGCCCTAATGTCATCAAAGACACAAGGCAATTATCAACAACCTGCTTTTATTTTAGAATGTAAAAAAGCCTCGCCGTCTAAAGGCTTAATTCGTGCCGAATTTAATTTGGCAGAGATTGCTCATGTGTATAAACATTATGCGACCGCTGTTTCCGTACTGACAGATGAAAAATATTTCCAAGGGGATTTTGCTTATATTCAGCAAGTGCGAAATATCGTCAGCCAGCCTGTATTATGCAAAGATTTTATGGTCGATGAATATCAAGTTTATCTCGCCCGATTCCATCAAGCGGATGCGATTTTATTGATGCTTTCCGTGGTAGATGATGAAACCTACCAAAAATTATCTCACCTTGCTCATCAGCTTAGCATGGGTGTATTAACCGAAACCAGTAACGAAGTGGAATTTGAACGAGCGTTGAGCTTAGGAGCAAAAATTATCGGGGTAAATAACCGTAATTTGCACGATCTCACGGTGGATTTAAATCGGGTAAAATACTTGGTGGAAAAATATCAACATCAGATTCCAGCCGATACTCGCATTATCAGTGAATCAGGAATTTACACGCACGCTCAAGTGCAACAGCTAAAATCCGTATCTCACGGCTTTTTGATTGGCAGCAGTTTAATGGGAAGTCACGATTTAAATAACGCCGTACGTTCGGTGATTTTCGGCGAAAATAAAGTCTGCGGTTTAACCCGTCCGCAAGATGTGCAAGCAGTTTATAGCCAAGGTGCCTTATACGGCGGTTTAATCTTTGCGGAAAAGTCGCCACGCCAAGTCAGTCTTAGACAAGCACAAGAATTAGTCACCACTGCCCCATTGCGTTTTGTCGGTGTTTTCCAAAATCAAGAAATTGATTTTATCGTGAAAATTGCCAGCCAACTACAACTTTTTGCGGTGCAATTACACGGTTCAGAAAATGCCGAATTTATCACCGCACTTCGTCAACAATTACCTGAAAATATTCAAATCTGGCAAGCGGTTTCGGTAGATATTGAAAACCAAACTGCGGTGCAAATTGATGAAATTTCAGCGGTCAATCGCTATGTTCTTGATAGTCAAATAGGCAATCAACAAGGCGGTACAGGCAAACCCTTTGACTGGTCAAAAATTCCTGCTGAATTGAAAAATCGTATTATGCTAGCAGGTGGAATTAGTCCAGAAAATATCGATCTTGCCTTACAACAAGGCTGTTTAGGGCTAGATTTAAATTCAGGCGTAGAAAGTGCCAAAGGCATAAAAAGTGCGGAGAAATTGACCGCAGTTTTTGATAAGATTCATCGCTATTAATCTATAAAAACGCCCCAATACGCTCGACGCATTGGGGCTATGTCTATCATTTTAACAACTTATTTTTCAGTTTCGTTGGCACTATTATTCACAATATGCAAATCCATTTGATCATAAGGAATGGAAATGCCCGCCTCGTCATAAGCCACTTTCACGTCCTCTAACATGGCCCAATAGACTTTCCAATAATCTGAATTTTTCACCCAACCACGTGCAATTAATTGTACACTACTCGCCTCTAAGGAACCCACAGCAATCACGGGTTCAGGGGTTTTTAACACCATGTCATTTTTCGCAAAAATGGCAGCCACAATATCTTTCGCTTGTTTAATATTGGACTCATAAGAAATATCAAAGGTTAAATCCACACGGCGAGTCTCATTCAAAGAATAGTTAGTAATGCTATCGGCAAACACTTTGCCGTTTGGCACTAATACGGTTTTATTGTCACCTGTTCTAAGCTCCAACATTAATAAACCCATTTGATGAACCGTTCCCGTGGTGCCAGACGTTTCAATAAAATCACCTTTATTAAAAGGTTTGAAGATCAGCAACATCACGCCCGCTGCAAAATTCTGCAAGGAATTTTGTAAGGATAAACCAATGGCTAAACCCGCCGCACCAATTAATGCCACTAGCGAGCTAGTATTAATGCCTAACTGGGAAAGTGAGGCAATCACCGTGATTAAAAGCAATAAGAAATAACTGATGGAACGCACAAAACTTTGTAACATTTCATCTTTGGTCGAGGCTAAGGCGGCTCGTCCTAATAAATTACTCACCACTCGTGTGATGATTTTCCCCACATAAAAGATGACAATCGCCAATAAAATTTTGGTACCATAAGGAATAATCCAGTCGTTTAATAAAGTGCCTAAATCCATATTCGACACTTCTTTCAGGATTTTTCCTGTTTCGCCAATCACATCTAACTGTGCAGTTTCCGTTGCATTTTCTGCAGCCATTTTTGTTTCCTCTTTTGATTAAAATAAATTGTGACAAACCTACATTACAAACCTACGGTAGCTTTAATTCTGTCCGCAAACATTCCCACACTCAAAGCATAATAATTAGATCGGTTCCAATCTAAAATCGTGCGGAAATTATTCGACACTAAGAATGCACGTCCCACTTGTTTATCGGGTTGCACTAACCACAAATTCGCAGAAGATAAAGCGTTGAGTTTTTGTGCCTCTGCACTGTTTTTTAGCATAATACCTCGGGCTTGCCAATCTTTCAGCGAGCGTGCTTTACCTTTTTCTGTTCCCGATAAGGCTAAATCAACCGGTTGAGTAAGCTGTACTTCCACGCCCCAAGGTAAGCGGTCATTCCACCCTACGGTGTGCAAATAGTTGGCAATAGAGGCAAACACATCATATTCATTTTTCCAAATATCTTTACGCCCATCGCTGTCACCGTCTGCAGCATAGTTTAAATAAGAGGTCGGCATAAATTGGGTTTGTCCCATTGCTCCAGCCCATGAACCAAGCATTTGAGCTCGATTTAAATGCCCTTGATCCAGCATTTTCATCGCATTGATAAATTCTTGGCTAAATAATTTTTCACGGCGGCCATCAAACGCTAAGGTCGCTAATACGGAAAGTACATCAAAATTACCTTGATAGTAACCAAAACTACTTTCCATGCCCCATAAGGCTAAAATAAATTCTTGCTGTACGCCATATTTTTGGCTGGCTTTTTGCAGGGATGTACGCACATCCCAATAATTATTTTCGGCTTTATTTACTTTGGCTTGCGTAAGGTGTTTGTTAATATAATTTGTCGCGCCATTTGGATTCGGTGGAGCTGGTGGCTGATTTTTACGACGTGCCGCATTGCCTGCTTGTTTTTGATCTAAACGCACCGCACTTTCAATATAACGAATATTATTTTGTGCATTCAAGGTTTTCGCAGATACGCCTTGTCCTGCTGCTTTTTGTTTGAGAAATTGCACGTAATCATTAAAATTATCTAATGTACGTGCTTTGCTGTAAGTGGCATCATTCCCTAAAGCAGACACCGACGTGTTGCCCGTCTTATTGGAGGAACAGCTTGCAACAGCTAAACAAGCACAAAGTGCGGTGATTTTTAATAAGGTTTTCATGAATTTTACTTTCCTATTTACGAATAAATTGATATAACTTTTCAAGTAATGCTTTGGGTAATAAACGAGGTAACATTCTGGTGAAAAATACGCCAAATCCAGTAACGGGATGTTGTAGTTTTACTTGCGATTTCAATCGGTAAAGTTGCCATTCAAATTTGGCTTGCGACAAGCCACGACGACGACCCACCATACCATTGCCGACACGCGCATAAACCAAAATATCAGATAAATTAGCCACTTGCGTAGGATTCTGTGCTACCAGATTGATCCACAAATAATAATCTTCTTGCAATCCTTGATAGCCGCCTGCTTTTAATACGGCTTGGCGTTGGTAAGCCACGGTCATGTGGTTAAACGGGCAACGTTTTTGGGTAAATGTCACAATATCGGAGGCTGTGGTCGGCACTTTTCGATAGCTTACAATATCTTCAATGTTTGCACCGAATTCAGCAATTTGGCCACCTAAAATCACCACTTCAGGATGTTGTTCAATAAAATCCACTTGTTTTTCAAAGCGGTCAGGATAGCAAATATCGTCCGTATCCATGCGGAAAATCCAATCATGACTGGCCGCTTGAATCCCTTGATTTAAGGCTTTACCTAACCCAACATTTTGGGCTAAGGGGAGCAATTTAAGCGGTAAAATGGCGGTAAATTCATCAATCACCGCTTGCAATGCTGGCGTAATGGCACCGTCTAACACTAACAGAATTTCATCCGCCGGACGTGTTTGCGTCACTAAACTTTGTAAACATGCCCGTAAATATTCGGGTTTTTCCTTAATATATAAGGACATTAATACTGAAAATTTCATTGCTTGTTCCGTTTAAATATAGCGTTTTAAATTTATCGCTAATTGAGGCGATATTGTACTGATAATCGCAATCATCAAATGTTTCACGTTATGGCTTAAACCAAAGATTTTAAAATAATAATAACCGGCTTTACGGGATAAATTCATGGCATATGGATAAGACAACATATATAGCGAATTGATCGCAAAATTTTTCGCTTGCTGTTCGGTTTTGACATATTGTCGTCCGATAATCTCAATGGCTTTCTCGGTATTGACTGTATTCGTCGATACACTGGATCTTTGCGTATGAAATTGACAAATACTTAACGGCAGATCAACATACTTCGGACGAAAATCTGCTGAACTTACGGCTTTTAACACAAATTCATAATCTTCTAAAGATTTTAACGCCGTGGATAATCCACCTAACTGCCAAAAGAAGTCTTTTTTAATCGCAATCATTGGCATACCTCCGATTTTATTGACCAATAAAATTCTTTCTAATGAAATCTCTTGTTCATTAATCGGCTTGGTAACATAACTAAATTTTTCATTCACCATTTCACATTTGGCAGGATGATAAATAAAGTTCAGCGTTGAATTTTGCTCAATGGTTTCGGCAATCATTTGACATTTTCGCTCATCAAAACGATCATCATCATCTAAAAATAATAACCACTCGCCTGTTGCCATTTTGGCACCATTATTACGACTTTGAGCGGGTCCAGCATTTTGTTCATTACGAATAAGTTTAACCTCAAAGCTAAAAGTGCGGTCAATTTTTAACGGATTTGGCGAACAATCATCAACCACAATGACCTCAAAATTCTTTGCGGTTTGTTGTTCCAAACTCACCAATAAACGATTAACTTCCAGATTACGATTATAGGAAGGTATGATAATACTAAACATGATTTTTTCTCACAATTTGTTTACCTTGCCCACCGAACAACGAAATAAACATTAAAAAGATAAACATAATCCCAGGGTAAGCGTAGGTATCGGCTTTGACATTTAATAAACTCAACAATAACAAGCTAGATAAAATAAATTTCCAACTGCCATTAAACCAGTTATCCGCAATCCGTTTCACAAAATAAGCTGTCACCACAAAACAAACTGCAATATAACCGATACCACCATATAATGCCTGACGAATAAAGCCAGAGTCCGATCCGCCGTAATAACCTTTGCCGTTCAGATTATAATATAAGCCGTCACCTATCATCAGTTGTTTTAAACTTGGCATAAATAAATGTTTTTGCATTAAGGTATCGGTGGAAGAAGATAACCCAGTAGAAATACCAATAAATTTAGACGCTGGACGATCTGTCCCATAAATCAAATTAATCAAGGGTTCTAAAGCATGTTCAATATAAAGGCTTGATTGATAATTTATGGCTAAAACAAAAATTAATACACCGAACAATATTATCGGCAAAATATAATCTCGTTTAAAATAAAGGACTAAGCTGAAAACGGAGAGTAATAAAAATGTTCTGCCTGAAATCAATCCGATACATAACATTAAAAACACATAAATCCCTTGCAATTTAGCGTGCTTCTCGGCATAAGCTAATAAAAAATGCAAAAGCATTAAGTAAAAGGCACTTAATTGGAAAAAGGCGGATGATGTTATGTTGTATAAACGATATTCCTGCTCCGATCCTGTAAACTGCGGTAAAATGGCACTGGCATTTGTACCTAATGCAATGCTGACTAAAAACGGAATACCCGTTAGTGCTAAAACACCCATAATAGACTGTGCCACTATTCCTATTTTAATATCTCGAATAAATAGGCTTTTTTCTTGTTGCAGATAAAATAAATTATAAATTGCAATCCCCAATATAAATATCACCAACAGTTTAATATACATACTCAGTACACCAAACTCTGCTGTACCATTAATCAAAATCGGGATCACGGAAACAAGCACTAAAGCAGCACAAACGAATAAACTGTCTGCTGGAATAATCACTTGGTTAATTTGTTTTTTATACCATTTATAACCCAACCATAACACCGCAATAACACCAGCGACTAGACTCATTCGGATAAAATGAAAAGCCCAAGGATCATAAAGATAAAATAAATTAAATAATGCTGACATTATAAATTTCTCTTAATCGCTAATAGCTTTTTGGCTGGAAATTTCAGCCATTTTTGCCACCAACTATGTTTTAAGGCGGCACGTAAATCGGCTAAATTACTGGCTAATTTGGGGTTTTCAATCACCATTAACGGACGAATCACGATAATATCTAAGCCTAATTGTTTCTCAAACCAAATAAAATCATCTGCCAACCAGAAGATCTTTTGCTGTTGTTCAATGTAATCTAAGAACTTTTGACAAGCCGATTTTTTTATTAAATAAGCCACCGTGCCTGCAAAATAATTTTTATAAGGATAAGCATAACGATAACCCGTTGTCGCTATCTTCTTTTGCAGAAAACGCAATGTGGTTGGATAATTAATCTTCAACTCAATATCATCAAAGGTTGGGATTTTTGATTGTCCGACTAGAATAATATCGGCGGTGAAGTTTTCAGTTAAAAGTGCGGTCAAATTTTGCTGAAAATTTTCTGCCAACAACGCATCATCTTCACAGACTAAAGCATAGTCATTTGCTTGAACAGTTTCATCATCTACAATTTTTTGATAAATCGCTAAATGGCTTAAAGTACAACCAATTTCACCTTTAGTCACTGCTCGTCCGTAGGCTTGTTTAAACCCATTAAAATCAAAACGGCTTTCTAATTCTGATGGTGACAAATTCATGGTATTAATGGCATTAAATACGTTAAAATCTGCTGTATCTGGTTGAGAGAAAAATAATTCCCTACGTTGTATGTCTTTTTCTAAAGAAATTAAAAATTTTCGCATTTTACACCGCACTTTTTTGTTCAGTTGTGCTAGTCACCGACATATCGGTGATCGGATATTTAAAATAATAAATTAACGAAATCAATAAACGAGTTAAACTGGCTCCGATAAGGGCATAAGCCAAACCATATAATTGAAGATCACGTAATAAATAAAATAAAACCACAAATACCACAATAGCAATTAATTGTCGCACAAACAATAAAATCTGTTTACCAAATAGCAACATATTTTGTGATAACACCCAAGATAGACCAGCAATAATCGCATTCACAATAAACCAAATTAACACCGGTGCGACTTCAATATATTTAGCACTGAAGAAAAACGCAATCACTGGTTTAGCTAACAACGGCACCAGAATTAATGCTCCAACGCTAATTAACGCAATCACGACTAACACGGATTTAATTCGATTTAATTTATTTAATAAGCCCGAATAATAATAATCCGCCAACATATTAATAAATTTGGTCATTAAACTATCAAAGGCAATACACACCGTGTAAAGACCTAACGTATAATGGCCAAGAAAATACACCACCAAAAATTTATCTAAACTGGCAGTGGTCGCCCCAAAGGTTTGCAATACATTTTGCTTAAACCAAGTGGTGAAGAAAAATTTGCGATCAATGGAAACTACTTGATTACGTTGGGTAAAATCTTTATCAATTTGATATAAATAAATAAGACAAAAAATAGCCTGAATGGCACTGTATAAGGTTAATAAATACAGGGCAATTTGCAGTGGTTGCTCCTGAAATAACAGATAAGTCACGCCATACACCAACACCAATAAAATCGGTTGTTGTAAGGTTAAACGACGATAAACGATCATCTTAGGATCAATTTTACTTTTTTCTAGCGTAATGGTTAACACGGCAGTTAATAGCACATTCAGCATAAATAAGCCGTAATAATCCGTCACATTAAAGAAAAACACGGCGATATTGGCGACCAATACAGCTAAGGCTAAAAATAACAGAAAATAACCTTTCCAATGTGTATATTGGTTATTCCGCATACTCAAAGCAAACGCAAAACCGACGCCCCCAGTGGCAAACGTAGTCACATAGGAAACTGATGTTACAAATAACTGATGTAAACCGCGATCTTGTACCGATAACAAGCGAGCTAAGATAAAAGAGCTGACTAAAGTCAACCCCATGCTTAATAAAGTAATCGCAATGAGCTTAATAAAATGATTATTTTTCATAGAGCGTTGTGTAATCTATGTCTTTTGTCCATTGCTGATAATAACCTGAATTTTTACCATAGGAATTATCACACACTTGATTTGGAATACCCAATAAACAAGAAAAAATATGTCCATGTAATCGGCTGGTAATCACGTCATCATAGCTCAAAAAGATGTCTTGGCAACGAGCAATAATCTGCAATGTACGCTGATACCATAAGACATTGAGTTTATTCTTTAAAAACGTTAATTTAAATTTGTTAGCCATTTTCGCCAAACGGCTACACCAAAGTTCGAATTGGTGATCCTGTGCCGACAGAAGATCTTCCCAATCTTTGATATGCGAACCACTCGCTAATTGTGCTTGAATGTCCGTTTCAATATGGCTTTTTTCAATATCTTTACGCAAAAAATAAAGGGTATTTTTCACCGCACTTTTTGTAGGCGCTAAATCACCGGAAGTGCGGTCTTTTTGTGGCAAAATTCCGTACAGTTGATGCGCCATATCTGGCGATAAATAGCTATGCTGAGAAAAATGCTGTTGCATTAATACCATGCTTTTACTGTCACGGGCAAATAAATGTAAATCAGGATGTGCAGAAAATGCGGTTGCCGAGGTTAACATGGCTTGCTCGCTGGAAAAATGAGCGGTTTGAGGCAATAAAATGATCCGATTATGCGGAAATTCACGCACAATTTCTTCTCGCATTTGTTGAATGAGCGGATACAAATCCCCAAAATTTCCACCGCCATGACACAAAATCGTGGTATTCGGTTGAATATATTTTTTCACTTCATGAAGATCAAAGGCTTGCAAACAACGTCTTAAACGAATATGAATATGATAATCTTTGAAAAATTGCTCGGTACCTGCATAAATCAATAAATCTCCCACATTCAAATGTAGCGGATAGTCAAAATATAGCACATCATTTTTATCAATAATTAAACGGTCAATTTGTTGTAAATGTTGTTTTAAGGATTGTAAGATTTCATTCATTCGTCAATCAGATTCCACAGCGAAAAGTCAGTTCACAAACGCATATCATAGCATTTTTCAAACTGTTTGACAGTGTTTTAATGTGGGGAATTTTCTTGTGGCTAGATAGGAGAAGATGCGGAGCATCGTTACCATGCTTAACCCTGCACGTGAGTGCAGGGCATTTCACCCCGACCACTTATCACTTCATTAATTCATTTTGTATATATTTCAATCGCAACTTGTGCAAAAAAAAAACAATGATAAAATGCAAAAAATTTCACGGTTGAATAGTATTTTTGTAGGCTATGAGATACCAAATCTATAATTTTCTTCAAAAACAAAGGAATTTTTATGACAATAGAAAAAAACACACTTAACCGCTGTAAACTTTGGGGGGTATTATTTGTAACGTTACTTCCGCCACTATCCTACTTGCTTTATCTGCAATACACTGGAGATACTAGTGATGCTGCCATTTTACTATTTGTTCATTTTTTACAACTCTTTTCGGTGCTAATTTTATGCAGTATATCCAAATTCATTATAAACACAAAAGACAAAATTTGGCATAAAACCTTAACCATATTATTTATGATTTTTATTTATATCGGTGAAAATTATTGGATATATCATCTATTCAAAGATAGTTTACAAAATTCACATTATATATTTCTCGGTACTACATTTCTTGATCTTGTAATCAGTATGATCTATGTTTGGTGGGCTGATACTTGGGTTCAAAAACTAGAAAAATAACAAACTGTTATAACTTAGTGTTGATGATTTGGGTGTTTTCCCTGATTATATTTACAAGGTATGTATTTTTAAATTAATTTTCAAATTTTTTTGTAAATAATTAAAAAAATATCTTCCATTTATTTTAATCTACGATAACATCCAAATTATTAATAATACAAAACAATAAATAATAAAAAGGAGTAATTTATGAAACTTCTCAAAACAATTTTAGTAGGTTCTTTATTTTTAATTTCTCAAAATGTTTTTGCTTATGGTTGCCAAGATTTATATATACCTAAAGATTCTTATTGCACACCTGATGGAGATAAGTTATTTAAATATGGTAAAGTTACTCAAGAAATGAAGAATATTAAGACAAATTTCAGAGGTAAAACTTATACATATAAGGATCTTATTAAACCTTTAAATTATAATGAATTAGTTGGTATTGATGAATTTGAAAGAAATTTTATTAGTTTTACTGATGAACTTGACAAAAAACTAAATAATTTAACTTATTCTCAACTTGAACAAGTACTAAAAATTAGAGGGGATTATGTAGAAAAAATTTTAAATAAAAAATGGTATAATCCTACTATTTTGTCTTGTTTAGAAGAAATTGACAAAAATATAATTTCTCTATTTGATAAATTTAAAGTAAGTCCTGAAAATCAAAATCTGTTTAAAACAGGTTCTTCAGAAAAACATAGAATGTTAGAAATTATGCAAAAATACATTGAAATGACTCCATATTAATTATTTATAACAAAGGATTATTCACCACATTTTTATTAGCCCCTGATAAATATAAACTGACTTGGGCTTGCATTAATTTAACTATATGAGATTTATGGCTTAACTTAACAAAATTGACTATATCCCATTTGGAGTGAGAATTAAATTTTTCATAAACTTTAGCTATTTCTCCCATTTGATCTTTTAACTTGGTAAAAGCCTCATTCACTGTACTATGCTTAAAAACACCAAGACCAAAAAGTTTTGGAGAAATATGATTTTTTTTGATGGTATCTCTAATAGACTCCATCATTAATCCTGAAGAGGCATTTTCCAAAGCATTTTTTAAGATAGGATCTGGTTCTTTTTGTGATAAATTATCTAAACTGGCTTTAAATTTTATTCTATTTTCTTCAGTATTAGGCTTAGGAAGAAACAAGCCTTTTTTATCAAATTGGATTTCTATACCTAATTCTTTTTCTATATTTTCTTTATGCTTGGCAATAAACTTGAGGCAAGTTTTATAAGTTTCAATCTCTTCTGGTCTTGGCTCTCTTCCAAAAAATTTCTTATAACTTCTTATAAAATCTTTATTGCTACCATCAATTTGATTAATAATTTTAGTTTGAATTTCACTAGGTACATTTTGGAAACTTTCCACAGTTTGATTGATAACTTCCTGTGAATCATCCTTTAATCCTTGTATTGCTATTAATCCAGCCTGATTAGTGCCTTTTTCTGTTGTTGTGATTTTTTTAATATTATTTGGATCAAAGAATTCCTTAACTATTTCAATTTTTTTAGGCACAGAAACTTGATCCCATTGTGCTTGAGTTTCTATGGTATTGATCACATATTGAACTAACTCAAATCCTTTCAATATATTCAACTGTTGCAAATTAAATTGCTGACTGGCTTGATTTTTTTGCTTTTGTTTTTTATTTTCTTCTTTTTTTTCTGCTGTAACCTGTAC
The DNA here is from genome assembly GCF_051851515.1 of Lonepinella sp. BR2271. Lineage (NCBI taxonomy): Bacteria > Pseudomonadati > Pseudomonadota > Gammaproteobacteria > Pasteurellales > Pasteurellaceae > Lonepinella > Lonepinella sp. BR2271. The sequence continues at coordinate 49,530 of NZ_JBPDVF010000007.1, forward strand.
ATTATTTCCAGCCAATATTTGCTGAAGTTGTTTTAATTGGAGTTGGTGAGTTTCTGCTATTTTTTGGAAATTTGGATTGTCTTTTAATTTGGTTTCCATTTGGCTTAATAAATGTTTTTTCAGGTCAATAGACAAAGGCATATTGGCCACCACATTCATAACATTAAACACCTGTTCAAGATCAGTTTCATTGGCTAATTTAGGGATTTGGGCAATAAATTGCTGAAGATTAAAATTCTGGCTCATAGGTTATTTTTTATCTTAGTTTTGCTGGATTATTGTTATTTTAGGATATTTTGTAAACAAATCCTAAAATCATCAACACTTAGTTATAACATATTGGGAAAAGGGGTATACAATGATTGGAAAAGTTTAATTTTTTCCACCGCACTCCACTGTTCAAAGACAAAAACTGCACATCTACCCAAATTTATTATCGAAAAAACCTCATGTCGGGAACCTCTTTCACCCCACTTTTGTGATCTTGATTCCAAATTTGATATGCCATTGTGGCGTTTAAATTACTTTTCTTCTATATTCCGCCAAAACAACAGGAGAACCCAAATGAACCTCAAACCCACTCGCTACATAGATCTCACCACCGACTACGGTTTTAAACGCATTTTCGGCACAGAAGTCAACAAAGATTTACTCATTGCATTTTTAAACGAAATTTTCAAAGATCGCAAAGTGATTCAAGATTTAATCTACAACCCAAACGAACACCAAGGCGACAGCATTGAACAAGGTGCGGTGATTTTTGACCTCACTTGCACCGCTGAAAACGGTGAACAATTTATTATCGAAATGCAATGCAGTTCGCAAGTGAATTTGAAGAAACGTATGTTATACTATGGCAGTAAACTGATTGCCGACCAAGCCCCCAAAGGCGAACGGCGTTTTTGGAACTATAACATCAGCGAAGTCTATGTGATTGTGCTAATGGACGGTTTCCGATTAACCCATCAAACCGAACAATATTTGCACGACATTGCATTATGTGATAGAAATACAGGAACGGTATTTTATGAAGATTTGGGGTTTACTTATATTGAATTATTGAACTTCAATAAAACAGAAACCGAATTACAGGGCGATTTGGACAAATGGCTGTTTGTATTAAGAAACATTTCCAAACTAGACAAACTCCCCGAATTCCTCAGCAAACCCGTATTTGAAAAAGTATTCAAAATCGCCGAATACGTCCAACTAAGCAAAGGAGAACGAGATATGTACAACGTCAGCTTAAAACGCAAATGGGATGAATATTCTTTGTTAGAGTCTGCGAAAATTGAGGGGTTACAGCAGGGATTAGAACGAGGAAAACTAGAAGGCATTTACGAAACAGCTAAAAATATGCTGGCTTTCAATATGGATCCGCAAATAGTGGCGAAGATAGTGAATTTGCCAGTGGAAGAAATTAGAAAACTATCTTGATTTGAAAACGTTTTTAGCCTAAATCAGCAAACGAATAGGTAAATACAAAAGGCGGACTAATATGTCCGCCTGTTGAAATTTTCAGGAATAATAACCGCAGTTTTAATTGGAATTTGATTATGTTTGAACTCACCAAATTAATTAGTGCATTAATACTCCCCCCTGCCAATGTGATTCTGCTTGCCCTGTTGGCTAGCATTTGTTGGTTATGCCGTTGTAAAAAAATGGCGTTTTTCAGTGCATTTTTCGCCATTGGGATACTTTATACGGTTAGTTTAACCTATACTGCACAAAAACTCAGCGACAGCTTAGTGGTGGAAGATAATCTCAGCATTGAGGATTATCGCCAAGCCCAAGCCATTGTGGTGTTAGGCGGTGGATTACGTGATAGCAAAGAATTGTATAATAGTTTAACCGTGCCGGGGCTTGTGTTGGAACGGATGCGATATGCTACCTATTTACATAAAGAAACCGAACTGCCGATTTTAGTCACTGGCGCCAGTCCAAATGGTAATTCGGAAGCCAAAGTGATGGCACAAGAGTTTTTTACTTTTTTTGGCGTGCAACCCAAATGGTTAGAAGAACGGGCATTAAATACTATTGAAAATGCTCAATATAGCCGTGAAATACTGGAACGGGAACATATATCTAAAATTATTTTAGTCACTAATCAATGGCATATGCAACGTGCTAAATTATTATTTGAAAAAGCAGGGTTTACCGTGTTACCGGCTAGCGTTGGCAATGGTATTACGCCAGACAGCTATGAAGTCAATTATATGCACTTTATCCCGCAAGCGGGGGCAATCAATGCTAATATGCAATTATTAAAAGAATGGTTAGGCTATTGGAAAGCGAGATTGTAATATGCAAATTAAATCAATTCATGTCCCCCAACGGCCGTTGGTCACCTTAAACAACATTAATGTGATGTTCAACCAAAAAGTGGCGTTGCAAAACATTAATTTACAGATTTACCCCAATTCGGTGATCACGATTGTCGGGCCAAACGGTGGGGGAAAATCCACGTTATTAAAGGTGTTACTGAAATTATTAACGCCGACCAGTGGTAATGTGGTGTATAGCAAGAGTTTACGTATTGGCTATGTGCCACAAAAAATCCATTTGGATCCGAGCTTGCCCATGACGGTAGAAAAATTTTTGTCCTTGAAAAAAGGTATCAGCAAGCATGAAGTACAACAAGCCTTGGCCTTGCTGTCCATTTCGCATTTAATTAAAAATAGTATGCAAAAGCTGTCTGGCGGCGAAATGCAACGAGTGTTGATTGCTCGTGCGATTCTGAATAAACCTAATCTGTTAGTACTAGATGAACCGACTCAGGGTGTTGATATTAACGGCCAAGTCGAACTGTATCAGTTGATTAAACAAACTCGTGAAAAATTAAATTGTGCTATTCTCATGGTTTCTCATGATTTACATATTGTGATGGCGGATACCAACGAAGTGCTATGTGTTAACCAACATATTTGTTGTGCGGGTACGCCTGAAGTGGTGTCTAACGATCCCAAATTTATTCACTTTTTTGGCGATCAATTTGCTAAAAATATTGCCGTTTATACGCATCATCACAACCACCAACACAATATTCACGGTGATGTTTGTTGTCAGGACAATCAGGCTTGTGCAGAACATAAAAATTAAGGAAAGCTATGTTTGAAATTATTTTCCCCGCTTGGCTAGCGGGTATTTTGTTGTCATTTATCACCGCACCTTTAGGGGCATTTGTGGTATGGCGGAAAATGGCCTATTTTGGTGATACCCTTGCGCATTCTGCCCTGCTTGGTGTGGCATTAGGGATTTTCTTCCAAATTAACCCCTACATTGCCATTTTAATTCTGACGCTAATTTTGGCCATTGCCATGGTTTGGTTAGAACATAACACCCAATTTTCGGTGGATACGTTGCTCGGTATTATTGCACATAGTTGTCTTTCTCTCGGTGTGATTACCGTGCAATTATTGCAAAATGTGCGTGTAGATTTAATGGGGTATTTATTTGGTGATTTACTGGCGGTCAACCTTGACGATCTGATTTATATCGGTGTGGGAGTTTTGGTGGTATTTAGCCTGTTACTCTGTTTCTGGCGACCACTGATTTCAATCACGGTCAGCCCCGAACTGGCTCAGGTTGAAGGGGTTAATGTGAAAAAAATGCGGTTTATTTTAATGATTTTAACCGCAATGACTATTGCGTTAAGCATGACCTTTGTTGGTGCATTGATTATTACGTCATTATTGATTATTCCCGCCGCCACCGCCAGACGTTTTGCTCGTACCCCAGAAAGTATGGCTATCATTGCGGCGGTCATCAGTATGCTGGCCGTCAGTTTGGGGTTAACCCTTTCTGCATTATATAACACGGCATCAGGGCCGTCTGTCGTGATTGCCTCCAGTTTTCTGTTTTTATTATCGTTACTTAAAAAAGAACACAATTAAAACAAATAAATGTTAAAATGCGTTTATTGGCAAAATAAGTTTAGGATTTATTAGGTAAATAATGTCAACCGAACAAGAAAAAAAACCTGCGACAGAACCAACGCCGGCAAAACGTTCCTTTAGCCAACGGCATAAATGCGCCTTATTTTTGGCCAAAGCGACGTTAAGTTTAGGGGCATTGGTGGTATTCTATGGAGCCTATTTAGATTGGCAAATCCGCTCCAAAATGGACGGCCAAATTTGGCGTTTACCGGCTGAGGTCTATAGTCGTATTGAAAGTGTACGATTACAAGACAACCTGACCCTAAATGATGTCACGCAATTATTGCTCAACAATGATTATCGCCAAACCACCTTTGTGGCGGCCCCTGGAGATTTCAAAATTGAAAATGATACCATTGTGTTATTACGTCGGGCCTTTCCATTCCCTGATAAAATGGAGGCGCAACGGGTTTTCCGCTTACGTTTTAGCGATGAAAAATTAACCGTGATTGAGGATCTGATTAATCGTACCACCATTGATGAATTTCGTTTAGCGCCGAAATTAGTTGCCATGTTGCAATCGGATAAAGAAGAACGTTTGGCAATTCCTTTACAAAATTACCCGCGCTTTTTGATTGATACCCTCATTTTAACCGAAGATCGCCGTTTTTATGAACATCAAGGCGTGAGTCCTATCGGTATCGCTCGTGCGATGATCACCAATATCAAAGCGGGACAAACTGTACAAGGTGGTAGCACCTTAACCCAACAGTTGGTGAAAAACCTCTTTCTCAGTAACGAACGCTCGATTACCCGTAAAATTAACGAAGCCTTAATGGCAATTATTTTAGATTTACGCTACGACAAAAATCGGATTTTAGAGACCTATCTAAATGAAATTTATCTCGGGCAAAATGGCGATACGCAAATTCATGGTTTTGAGTTAGCCAGTCATTTCTTTTTTGGCCACCCTGTGCGAGAAATCAGTTTAGATCAAATTGCGTTGTTAGTGGGCATGGTAAAAGGCCCCTCTCTTTATAATCCTTGGCGCAACCCAACTTATGCCAAAGAACGCCGAAATGTAGTGTTAGGCTTAATGTTGGAACATAAAATGATCGACAAAGAATTGTTTGATCTGTTAAGCCAACGGCCATTAGGAGTGCAAGAAAAAGGCTCCATTGCTCGCCCTTATCCGGCCTTTATCCAAACCTTACAAGCGGAATTACGCCAAAATCTAGGGGAAAACAAATCCGCCAGTTTATTGGGCGCCCGCATTTTCACCACCCTTGATATCAAACAACAAGCCTACGCCGAGCAAGCGGTGGTTGACGCCACTCGTAAATTACAATTACAAACCAAAAATCCGAATTTACAATCGGCTATGGTGGTTGCCGACTATAAACAAGGCGAAATTCGTGCCGTGGTGGGCGGTTTACAAACGGAATACGCTGGCTTTAACCGTGCCTTTATGGCTAAACGCCAAATTGGCTCGTTAGTCAAACCGTCGATTTATTTAACCGCACTTTCTGACCCCGAGAAGTTCAGATTAAATACACCGATTAATAACCAACCTATCACCATTCATATCAAAGGCAGCCAACCTTGGCAGCCGAAAAACTATGACCGCAAATATAGCGGCTCGGTGATGTTAGTGGATGCGTTAACCCGTTCTTTAAATATTCCAACGGTGAATATCGGCATGAAAGTCGGTTTAAGCAAAGTGATTGAAACCCAACAAGCCATGGGGTGGGATAAGGTCAGCATTCCGAAAGTGCCTGCCATGTTATTAGGTTCATACAGTATTTCGCCTTATGACGTCACCAAGTCTTATCAAGTGATCGCCAATAACGGCGGAAAAATTCCGTTAAGCACCATTAGCGCCATTACCGACCGTCAAGGTGAAGTGATTTATCAACATCAAACCGAACCTGAGCAAGTGGTGCCCGAACAAAGCGCTATGCAAACGCTGTACGCAATGCAACAAGTGGTGGAACGAGGAACGGCACGTAGTTTACAAAATGATTTCGCCAATTTACATTTGGCCGGTAAAACAGGGACCACCAATGACGCTCGAGATACGTGGTATGTGGGTATTGACGGCGAAAACGTGGCGACTATTTGGCTCGGCCGTGATGATAATGGCGAAACGGGATTAACCGGCGCCAGTGGTGCCTTAGAAATTTATAAAAACTACTTACACCGTGCGGAAGTCACTCCTTTGAAATTAAAAAAAATCGACGATATCCAATGGGTCGGCATTAACAGTTACGGCAGTTGGAACTGTTACAGCCCTGTGCGTAATATCCCTGTTTGGGCGGATAAAGGGCAAAATTTCTGTGCATCTTCAGTAAAACCCGCCGATCTTCCCCCTCGTGAAGCGCCTGCGCCCGTTGAGGATGCAAAACCTGCAGAATAAAAAATTGGCATAAAGAGCATAAAAAGTGCGTTGCACAAAATGCCGACAGGAATGTTGAACGTTGCTTGTAACGGAAAAAAACCGAACCATCCTAAAAAGGATTGTGAGTAATTTTATGCGCTTTAGTCGCTATCCAAGAAATAATAAATCGTCTTTTTTATTGCTATATCAAGCCATTATCCCTATAATCTTGCCACTTAATTAATTTCATCCTGTTTATTATGTTTAATTTAACCTCATTAATCACATTCAAAAAAATGTTTCCCATTGAGAAACGCCGGTTAAAACTCTTGAGAGAATATATCCGCTATCAAATGCGCTTGGTAATTTATAGAAAACAGCTCCAATCTTTATCAGACTACTTAGAGACCCATTCACTATGGCAGCCCATTTTCCAAAAGGATGTGTATCGAATTAATACCTTATTAAATAAATTTTGTGATAAGCGCTTTAATGGCACTGCACGCTTAAACGCCATTATGCAAAATTTCACCTTAGCCGAGCAGTTTTTGCCTGCGGATAAAATACCTTTATTGCTAGAAAAAGAAAATCTATTGTTGGCCAAATTAACGGATGAATTAGATTTATATTTCAATCTCAATCGGGTCGATCCATTAGAGGGATTTTTCTCTATTAACATTGTTGATCAACAAAAAAATCGGATTTACGACGCCTCATTTACCTTTTTATCGCCCAATACATTATTAATTGCCTCCATTCAAGGCCCCAATTATGAACAAGCGCAATTAGCGGTACGCAATGCCACAAAAGCCTTACATGGTGTACGTCCTATGTTTATGTTGGTGAATGTGTTTAAAATCGTCGCCCAACAATTAGGCTGTGAATTAAAGGGCATTCCACATAAATATGAGGCCAAATACCGTTGGAATGATTCTAAATATATGCAATTTAATTATGATGAATTTTGGCAAGAAAATCAGGCACAATATCAAAATCACTATTGGCAATTACCTGTTCAAATTGAACGCAAACCATTAGAAGATATTGCCAGTAAAAAACGCTCTATGTATCGCAAACGTTATGAGATGTTTGATGGATTAGCACAGCAAATAAAAGACTTTTTACTGAAATAATATTTTGTTAAAAAAGTGCGGTGTTTTTTGATGAAATTTCTTCGCAAAAAACACCGCACTTTTTGGTTATACATTTATTGGCTTGCGTTTAACACCAGATTAAATCGCCCAACCGCACGCATAAAATGCCACTAAAGCCAAGCTGATTAATACCGTGCCGACATTCAATTTTTTGAATTCACCAGACACTACACGTCCAATCACTAAAGCGGCAAAACCGAGCATAATGCCTGTCACGATATTAGCGGTTAACACAATAAAGACCGCACAAATTAAACCGCTCATGGCGCCGACAAAATCGTTAAAGTCTAATTTGCTCACATTGCTTAACATTAATAAACCGACATACATTAATGCCGGCGCCGTAGCATAACTTGGTACTAAAAAGGCTAAAGGTTGGAAAAATAACATAAACAAGAATAAGACGCCAACCACAATGGCCGTAATCCCCGTTTTTCCGCCTGCGGCCGTGCCTGCTGCGGATTCAATATACACCGCAGCGGGGGCAGTACCGAAAAGACCAGAGAATAAACTACTCACAGAATCCGACGTTAAGGCTTTACCGCCGTTAATAATTTGACCATCTTTATCAAGCAAATTACCTTGTCCCGCTACCGCACGAATCGTCCCCGTCGCATCAAAAACGGCGGTCATCACTAAAGCAAACACCACTGGCAAAATCGCAGGTTGTAAAGCGCCCATAATGTCTAATTGCAAAAATAAAGATTGCTCACCAAAACTTGGCATTTTAAATACGTCACCAGAGAAGTTCACATTCGGATCGAAAATTAAGCCGATAATCGTAATCGCAATGATTACCCATAAAATCGCCCCTTTCACTTTCATTTTTTCTAATCCAATAATGAACGCCAAACCGATTAAGGACATCAATACGGGGAAAGAAGTAAATTCACCGAATTTTACCAAGGTGCCATTTGGGTTTGATACCACAATACCCACCCCACTGGTGGCGATCAATAACAAGAATAAACCGATACCAATACCCGCACCATGAGCAATACTGGATGGCAAATTACGCAAAATCCAAGAACGAATACCGGTTGCGGAAATTAAGGTAAACACCGCCCCCATTAAGAACACTGCGCCTAACGCAACGGGAATACTCACTTGTTGACCGATCACCAAACTAAAGGCGGTAAAAGCAGTTAATGAAATGGCACAACCAATCGCCATTGGCGCATTGGCCCATAAACCGATTAAAATGGAGCCAAGCCCCGACACTAAACAGGTGGCAATAAACACGCTTTCCGCAGGAAAACCCGCTTGGCTTAACATGTTTGGCACCACGATAACCGAGTACACCATGGCTAAAAAGGTGGTTAAGCCTGCCGTAATTTCTTGACGAAGATTAGATCCCCGAGCAGAAAGCTCGAATGTTTTTTCTAGAGACATAAAAATTCCTAAATGAATTGAATAAAAAAGAAACGTATTCTACCTGAAAACAAAAAATAGTAAACGTTTGCGTCAAGGATTTTCAGCTAAAAGAAAGTGGTCATACCCGACAAAACGGGCCGTTTTTCGCCGACTTTTAAATATTTTGCAAAAATCCACCGCACTTTTTTGTTATTTTCTAGCCATAAAACGTCAATTTTTCAAAACAGCGTAAATTTATAATTACAAAAATAAATATTATCGTATAGAATAGCAATCTGGTTTATTTGATGTATTTTTTTAATCTAAGGAAAGCAGTATGAAAAATAAAACGCTTGGTAGCGCATTAATTGTGGCAGGCACCACCATTGGTGCCGGTATGGTGTCCATGCCATTAACCTCTGCCGGTATGGGATTTGGTTACACCGTGGCTTTATTAGTGATGTTATGGGTGCTACTCTGTTATAGCGCATTGTTATTTGTTGAAGTCTATCAAAAAGCAGAACGTCAAGATGCGGGCATTGCTACCTTGGCTGAGCAATATTTTGGCATGACTGGCCGTGTTTTAGCCACCTTGGCTCTGGTCATTTTTATGTACGCCATTCTCACCGTGTATGTGTTAATGAGCAGTAATTTAATTTCTACCGTATTACCCGAACTGAAAGAATACGGCACAGCGATTTCCGTGATTTTCACCGTCTTTTTTGCCATCTTTATTATTGCCGGCACAGGACACGTGGATATTGCCACTCGCTTGTTATTTATTGCCAAACTCGCTGCCTTTGTGGTGTTGTTATTCTTGATGTTGCCCAAAGTGAGCATGGATAATTTAATGGCGGTGCCGTTAGATAAAGCCTTGTTAATTTCTGCTAGTCCGTTTTTCTTTACCTCTTTCGGTTTCCATGTGGTGATCCCAAGTATTAATAAATATTTAGAGGGCAATGTCGCACGCTTAAGAACCTCTATTATTATCGGGACGGGATTACCTTTAGCCCTGTATATTGTTTGGCAGATGTCGACGCATGGTGTGTTAACCCAATCTGAATTTGTCCAAATTTTAAATCAAGATCCGACATTAGGCGGATTAGTCAACGCCGTCACCCATATTACAGGCAGTCCATTGATCGGTTGGTCAGTGCGTTTATTCTCGTTATTTGCCTTGATAACCTCTTTCTTAGGCGTGGCCTTGGCGTTATTTGATTGCTTAGATGACCTACTTAAACGCATTAATATTAAGGCTGGACGTGCGTCATTAGGTTTATTAACGTTCATTCCTACCTTATTCTTTGCGTTATTCTATAATGATTTCTTATCCGTATTAGCCTTTGCGGGACAAATGTTTACATTCTATGGTTTAGTCTTACCCGTGGGCATGGTATGGCGTGCCAGAAAACGTTATCCTGAGATGCCTTATCGTGTGATTGGCGGTAACATTTCTTTACTAATTGCCTTATTACTCGGCTTATTGATTATGAATGTGCCGTTCTTAATTCAAGCGGGTTATTTACCCAACGTGATTGGTTAATCTGCCAAAGATAAAAAAGGGACGTGTTTAAACGTCCCTTTTGTTATGCTTTCGTCGTTTAGACTGACACTTCAGCAACTTTCTTCGCTAACGCAAAATTGCCTAACGTGGCCGAGCCATTATTGGCTACCGCAGGCGTTACAATATACTGTTCCAAGTCTGGCACAGGCACATAATCATTAAGCAATTCAGCAAACTGCTTACGCACCCGATCTAACATATGTTGTTGCGCCATCACGCCGCCACCAAACACAATCACTTGTGGACGATATAATAAGGTGGCTTGTAATGCGGCTTGCGCAATATAATAGGCTTGAATATCCCAAATTTCGCTATCTTGCGCAATACATTCACCACGAATACCCGCCCGAGCCTCCAGTGACGGCCCCGCCGCCAAGCCCTCCAAACAATTTTTATGGAAAGGACAGGTGCCATGAAAATCCTTGGACTGATCTTGCGGGTGCAAGGACACTAATACGTGGCCCGCCTCGGTATGCGCAATGCCCCCGACAAATTCACCATGTTGAATAGCGCCGGCACCAATGCCCGTGCCAATGGTGTAATATACCAAACTGATCACATTTTGACGGACCAAGGTTTCGCCAAAGGCGGAGGAATTCACATCTGTGGTAAAATAAAATGGCACATCAACGGCTTTTTTAAGGACACCGATAACATCCACATTCGCCCAATGCGGTTTGGGCGTGGTGGTAATATAACCATAAGTCGGTGAATTTTTATCAATATCAATCGGCCCAAAGGAACCCACCGCAATCCCTTGTAAACGATCCGCATAACCTTGAAAAAATGCTGCCGTTTGTGCAAGGGTTTCATCAGGTGTGGTGGTAGGAAATTGGACTTTATCCACCACATTAAATTGCGCATCACCTACTGCACAAATAAACTTGGTGCCGCCTGCTTCAAGGCTGCCGTATAATTTTGTCATTCTGTATTTTCTCCATTTTTGTTGAAAATATTCGGAAAAATGTAGGGGCGAACCTATGTGTTCGCCCGCTAAAAACGAAGTGATTTTCGGGCGGATACATCGCTCCGCCCCTACACCGTTATTTAACGACTTTTAAGAAATTATCGCCGTGAGTAATATTTCCTTGAGCAATGCCCGTTACTGCACTAAATTCGTCGGTATTGGTGATGATTAATACCGTAGTGTGATCATAACCCGCAGCGGCAATTTTAGCTAAATCAAAGTTAGCCAACGGCTGTCCCGCTTTCACGGTATCACCCACGTTGACTAATGGCTCAAAGCCCTCGCCTTTCATTTTCACCGTATCAATACCGATATGGATTAAAATTTCCGTACCGTTGGCGGTTTTTAAACCGTAAGCGTGACCTGTTTCATGTACGATTTCCACTTCTGCATCAGCAGGCGCATAAGCCACGCCCTCAGTAGGTTTGACGGCTAAACCGTCGCCCATCACGCCCGCAGAGAATACAGGATCATTCACATTTTCTAAGGCAATCACTTCACCCGTTAAAGGCGAAACTAACGTTTCTTCATTGGTTTTGCTTTCCGCTGTTGGCACTGATGTAGAAACTGCGGTGTTTTTTTCCAAGGTTTTCACCGTTTCTGCTTTTTTCTCGTCTTTTTTCTCATCTTCGTAGCCGAACATGTAAGTTAAAGCAAAGGCCAATGCGGTTGTCGCTAATACCATAATCACGTAAGAAATGATTTGTCCGTTCAAGTAAAGCAATGAACCCGGAATAATGGTAATCCCAAAACCTGTCCCCGCTAGGCCTAAAATCGAGGCTAAACAGCCCCCGAATGCACCGGCAATTAAGCCCATAATAAACGGTTTGCCGTAACGTAAGTTGACCCCGAAAATGGCCGGTTCCGTGATACCTAATCCCGCAGAAAGCGCTGCTGGATAAGCCAAGGCTTTTAATTTCGCCGATTTGGTTTTGAACCCGACGGCTAAGGTGGCGCCCGCTTGGGCAGTCATGGCGGCGGTAATCAGTGCATTGAACGGATCTTGTCCATCTGCGGCAATTAATTGGGATTCAAGCAAGTTAAAAATATGATGTACGCCTGTTACCACGATCACTTGATGTACGCCACCAATCACTAAACCTGAAATACCATAAGGCAAGGCAAGCAAGTATTTGGTACCGGCTAACACATAGTTTTCAACAGAATGGAAAATCGGGCCGATCACGATTAATGCCAAGAAAGACATCATCAAGAACGTGACAAAAGGCACTACCAACAAGGCCAATACATCTGGCACCCGTTTCGCAAACCATTTCTCAAATTTCGCCCCAATTAACCCCACGAAAAACGCCGGCAACACGGAGTTTTGATACCCCACCACAGGAATGAAATCAAAGAAGTAAATCGGTTCAGCACCACCAGATGCCACCGCCCACGCATTAGGTAAAGCGGGGCTTACCATCATCAAACCTAATACCAACCCAATAATCGGATTGCCCCCGAATACTCGGAATGCTGACCAACAAATCAACGCAGGGAAGAAAATAAAGGCTGTATCCGTGAGAACCTGAGTATAAATATAAAAATGTGAAGCAGAAAATGCCGCTGATGTGGTACCAAACAGGCTTAAAATCGCATCATTGTTAATCGCCCCACGTACGCCCATAAACAGACCCGTAGCCACAATAGCAGGCAATAATGGTACGAACACATCACCGAAAGTACGAATCGCACGTTTAAACCAATGACCTTGCGGTTGGGCTGGCGCTGCGCTTTCACTGGCTTGGGTGGAGCCACCATTTAACGCCATCACTTCCGCATAAATTTTGTTTACCGTCCCTGTACCCAAAATAATTTGATATTGTCCTGAATTAAAAAACGCCCCTTTGACTTTATCCAAGTCCTCAATGGTGTCTTTATCAATTTTCGACTCGTCTTTTACCATAATACGTAAACGTGTCGCACAATGTGCAAAACTTTGCACGTTGTCAAAACCACCAATGGCTTCAACAATTTTCTTTGCAATTTCAGTATCTGTCATACGTTGCAAAATCTCCATAGGATAAGGGTGAATAAACTGGGCGCTACTCTACCATTTTTTGCTGATAAATTAAACATAAATTAAGCAAAATAGTGCTTTTTCAATGGGCAAATATTCGGTACTATAACCAAAAAATTTATTTTGGAGAAAATATGGCATTTACCACCGAACAACGCTATCGCCCTTATGCAGATTGGCCTGCAGAATATGTAGAAAAAATTAAAAAAAACACCGCACTTTCACCATGGCGAACCCAATTTCATATTGAAACACCGCACGGCTTGCTTAACGATCCCAACGGTTTTTCTTATTTTAACGGCAAATTTACCCTGTTTTACCAATATTTCCCATTCGGCGCCGCTCACGGCTTGAAATCTTGGGTACATACGGAAAGTTCCGATTTAGTGCATTTCAAAGAAATTGGCACCCTGATGTACCCCGATACACCACTCGACAGCCACGGCGCTTATTCGGGGTCCGCCATGCAATTTGGCGACAAATTATTTTTGTTTTACACCGGTAATGTGCGAGATGAAAACTGGGTGCGCCACCCTTACCAAATCGGGGCGTTAATGGATCAGAACGGCAAGATTGAAAAGATCAATAAAATACTGATTGCTCAACCTGATGACGTGACCGATCATTTCCGTGATCCGCAAATTTTTGACTATCAAGGACAATATTACGCCATTGTGGGTGGCCAAAATCTGGCCAAAAAAGGGATTATTAAACTCTATAAGGCTGTCAACAATGATTACCAAAATTGGCAATATATCCATGATCTCGATTTCGCCAATGATAACACGGCGTATATGATGGAATGCCCTAATATCGTGTTTGTAGAGGGCAAACCTGTATTAATTTATTGTCCGCAAGGTTTAGATAAAAACGTACTGGATTACCAAAATATCTACCCGAATATGTTTAAAATTGCAGACGATTTAGATGTGGAAAAGGCTGTATTAGTCAACCCAACCCCATTACAACAATTTGACTACGGTTTTGAATGCTACGCCACTCAACCTTTCAACGCACCAGACGGACGTGCCTTGTGTATCAGTTGGCTTGCTTTGCCTGATATGGACTACCCAACGGATAAATTTGACTATCAAGGTTGCTTATCGCTCGTCAAAGAACTCAGCCTAAAAAACGGCAAATTGTGCCAAAACCCGGTGGCTGACATGGTCAAACTCAGAAAAAGTGAAGAAACGTTTGCGGAAAAACAAACCACCAATAATGTCTACGAACTCAACCTTGAATTTAGCCCAAACCAACGCCACGAAATCGTTTTAATGGCAGACAAGCAAGGTCATGGCTTAAGTTTTGTGGTAGATACCGAAAAAGGCGAAATCATTGTGGATCGTACAAACTGCGGTGAAAAATTTGCCGAAAAATTTGGTACCGTTCGCCGTTGTGGCATTGAAAAACAACTCACCACCGCTCGCATTTTCGTGGATAAATCCGTGTTTGAAATCTTTATTAATAACGGTGAAAAAGTGTTTTCTGGGCGTGTATTCCCAAATCAAGATCAAACCGGCATTCGGATTTTACAGGGCCAGCCAACAGGCTCGTTGTTTAACTTAACCTAACCGAAACTCACTGGGGCATATTATTTGCCCCAATTTTTCTGGCTAAAACCGATCCTTAGCCTGTCTTAATCTGATAAATTCCGCCAAATTATCTGCGTTTAAAAATGGATTGATTGTTTTTTCCAACCCTAATTTTGTCGGCATACTGGATAAGCCTTGCTTTCTCAACTGTTCCACCCAAACTCGCTGATTTTGCACCGCACTTTTCTCGCTCACCACGGTTTCTGCAAAGGCTAAATTGCTCAACGTATATTCATGCCCTGCACAAACTAAGGTGTTATCTGGCAAGGCATTTAAACGTTGGAGCGAATCAAACATCTGCGCATAATCCCCCGTAAACACCCGACCGCAGCCCGCTGAAAATAAACAATCACCACTAAATAAATGCCCATCTACCACAAAACTCACATGATTTGCTGTATGTCCGCCCGTAGGAATCACCTGAATTTTATAATCATCAACTACAATTTCTCCCTCGTTGATCTCGTGATTTAACCCTAAATAAGCACATTCTGACGATCCAATAATCGGCACATCAGGAAAATGCTGTTTAAATTCTGCCACACCCGCCACATGATCATTATGGTTATGCGTCAACAAAAGTGCGGTGATTTTATAAGGATTTTGTTCAAAAAATGATAAAATAGGCGAAATTTCTGGAATGTCGATCACAATTACCGATAAATTATCTCGTGAATACAGCCAAATATAGTTATCATTAAGGGCAGGAATAGCGTTTAACATTTTTTTCTCTCACAAAGGTTGAATATGGCACACATACGTTGGCAAGCAAAATCAGCAAAGGCATTTAAATTGCCGTCTAGCTGGCAACAAGTACAAAAAGGCGAACAATATTGCAGCACGCTCGGGGACTATTTTGCCAAATTTTCGCCCTTAATAACAGGAAAACAATTAGTGCGTTTGGGCGGATTAAGTGCCGAATTGGAATGCAAAATGTCACTCCCCTATCATTTTGTCCTCACCCCCGACAGCAACAGCCAATTAACCGCACTGTCTAGCCAAAACGGCTATTCACTGATTCAAGGCGATCTTGCCGAATTGCCCTTTGAAAATCAATCCGTAGACGTTTGCATTGCTGCCAATACGCTTAACTTTATGCAGGATCCCCACCAATTATTGCGTGAAATCCAACGTATTTTAACCGATGATGGCTATTTATTTTTGTCTATTTTTAATCCCGTTGGCGGATTGTTATTTAAACAAAAAATAAATTACGCTCAACGTCCAGCCTTACCATTCCGCCATTTCTTGCCTTGCCGCATTATTGACTGGCTGCATTTACTCAATTTTGAGATTCATCAACAGCAATCTTTAGGCAATATTTATGCCATTATCGCCAAAAAACAAACCTATCCATTGAGCCTACAACCACAAAAACGGCGGTTTGATCCAAGAGAATTGTTTCAAGGGGAAACCGTGGGGGCATTTCGGGAAGTGGATGAAAATAAAATGTAAGGTGCAAAAATGCACCTTATTTTACTTATTTTTTAAACACTTGCACATTTTCAAACCCTTGCTCTTTCAAATACAAGGCTTGTAACTTACTCATTACGCCCCGTTCGCAATACAGCACATAATTTTTGTTTTGATCCAAATTGCCAAATTGAGAACTGAGTTTGTAAAATGGCATTAATTGCACCGTTTTACCGTCGACATTCAACGGTTTTTCATCGGTTTCTTCAGGACTGCGAATATCCAAAATCACATCATTTTCGCCCAACACAGAAACGGTATCTACGGAAATGACTTCTTTTTCCGTTTGTTCGGCAATTTGACGAATATCCAAATATTGCGCATTTTGCACCGCAGTTTCTAATACGTTGAAATCAAAATTCTGTTCTTCGGCTTCAATTTTTTCTCGCACGGCTTTTACCGTTGGATTTTTGGAAATGACCCCACAAAATTCAGGCATGGATTTAGCAATATCGTCCGTGCCGATGTGTTTTGCCATCGCAATAATTTGTTCTTTATCGTGGGTGATTAACGGTCGCAACACCAAGGCAGAACTGGCTTCGTCAATTAAGCGTAAATTGGTCAGGGTTTGGCTCGACACCTGCCCTAAGGCTTCGCCCGTCACAATAGCCTCAATAGCAAAACGCTCAACAACACGGCTAGCGGCACGCACCATCATGCGTTTTAACACCACGCCCATTTGCCCGTTGTCGACTTTTTCTAAAATTTCGCCAACGACATTTTCAAAATTAATCGCAATAAACCGTACTTTGTGCGAGCTGCTGTAACGGTGCCAAATATGATATGCCATTTGTTTCACACCGATTTCATGTGCGGCTCCGCCAAGGTTAAAGAAACAATAATGCACACGGCTACCACGACGAATCAGCATATAACTGGACACGCCTGAATCAAAGCCACCCGAAATCAAGGAAAGCACATCTTCTTGTGTCCCAATCGGATAACCACCAATCCCCTCAAAGCGTTGTTTAATAAAAATTAATTTATCATTTTCTACTTCAATACGTACCGTCACATCAGGATTTTTCAATTTCACTCGGGCGGTTTCAATATGCTGATTTAACCCACCGCCCACATAACGCTCAATTTCCAATGAACTAAACGGATGTTGTCCACGGCGTTTAGCTCGCACACAAAAGGTTTTGCCATTCAGGCTGTTACCCACTTGTTCAAGGGTTTGCTCAAAAATATTGTGTAGATCGGTAAATGGTTTTTCTTCCACTTCAAGAAAATGATGAATCCCCGGAATACGCCCAATCAATTCAATTAACTGCGGTCGAAATTCTTCATTTTTTGACCGCACTTCAATAAAATCCCAATGTCGAACGACAGCCAAGGTGTCGTCATGTTTACTTAATACTTGGCGAATATTGCTGGTTAAAATCTTAATAAACCGCTTACGAACACTGTCGCTTTTGATCATGATTTCAGGGAAAAGTTTGATGATAAATTTCATTTAAATAACTCTATTGAATAAAAATTTGACGGCATTATACAGGAAATTTTTATATTCGGGAAAAATCAAGTAGAATACCCCCATTCATAATCGCCCGATACAGGAACAACACATGGCACGCAAACCGAAAGAAACCGAAACCGAATTAGATTTTGAAAGTACACTAACCCAATTAGAACAAGTGGTCAATCAGTTAGAAAGTGGCGATTTGCCCTTAGAAGACGCGTTAAAAACCTTTGAAAATGGGGTAAATTTAGCCAAGTTAGGGCAACAACGTTTGCAACAGGCGGAGCAACGTATTCAGATTTTATTGCAAAAAAATGCCACCGCAGAATTGAACGACTATCATCAAGGGCAACAAGATGACGACATACAATTTTAAGCAAGATTTAAGCGAAATTCAGCAACGCATTAACGCTTTTATGCTGGCGCAATTTGATGATATTCAATGTTATTCGTCACCCTTGGCGGAGGCAATGAAATACGGCTTATTGCTCGGTGGCAAGCGGATTCGTCCGTTTTTGGTATATGCCACGGGGCGGATGTTGGGAGCTAATCTTGAACAGTTGGATTATGCGGCGGCGGCGTTGGAGTGTATTCATGCTTATTCACTGATTCATGATGATTTGCCTGCCATGGATAATGACGATCTCCGCCGTGGACAGCCTACTTGTCATATTGCTTTTGACCACGCCACAGCGATTTTAGCGGGCGACGCCCTGCAAGCCTTTGCCTTTGACATTCTCACCAAAAACACCGCACTTTCAGCCGAACAAAAACTTACGTTAGTCCAAGTGTTAAGCCGAGCGTCAGGCGTGCAAGGCATGTGTTTGGGGCAAAGTTTGGATTTATTGGCTGAACATAAACAGGTGTCACTCAGCGAATTAGAAACCATTCACCGCAATAAAACAGGCGCCTTATTGTCTGCGGCGGTCACCATGGGCTTTATTTGTTCACCGGAATTTGGCAATCAAAAATTGGCTCAACACTTGGATAATTATTCTAACGCCATTGGTTTAGCGTTTCAGGTGCAAGATGATATTTTGGATATTGTGGGCGATCAGGCTGAAATCGGCAAACCCGTGGGATCGGATGTCGATTTAGATAAAAGCACTTACCCAAAATTACTCGGGCTAGACGGCGCAAAACAAAAAGCGCAAGAACTCTACCAAACTGCGGTGCAAAATTTGCAAGAAATCCCATTTGATACGTCGGCACTTCGATCTTTAGCGGAATTTGTAGTAAACCGAAAAAGCTAGTAGAATACACGCAACTTTTATATTTAATCTTAAACCAACGGCCTATGACTGATTACAACCTACTCTCACATATTAATTCGCCTGACGATTTGCGTTCGCTTAGCAAAGAAAAATTGCCTCAAGTTTGTGATGAACTTCGCCAATATTTGCTCGAAAGTGTGAGCCAAAGTAGCGGTCATTTAGCCTCCGGATTGGGTTGCGTGGAATTAACTGTTGCACTGCATTATGTGTATAAAACCCCGTTCGATCAACTGATTTGGGACGTCGGACATCAAGCCTATCCACATAAAATCCTCACTGGTCGCCGTGATCAAATGTCAACCATTCGCCAAAAAGACGGCTTGCACCCGTTCCCATGGCGTGAAGAAAGTGAATTTGATGTGTTGAGCGTCGGCCATTCGTCCACCTCCATCAGCGCTGGTTTAGGTATCGCTATTGCCGCAGAAAAAGAAAACGCAGGACGCAAGACGGTTTGTGTAATTGGAGATGGTGCGATTACCGCAGGCATGGCCTTTGAGGCCTTAAATCATGCGGGAGCGGTACATACGGATATGTTGGTGATTTTAAATGATAACGAAATGTCTATTTCCCAAAACGTGGGGGCATTAAACAATCATTTAGCACGGATTTTTTCGGGTTCTATGTATTCGACGGTGCGAGATAGCAGCAAAAAAATTCTGGATAAAGTGCCGACCATTAAAAACTTTATGAAGAAAACCGAAGAACATATGAAAGGCGTGGTATTTTCGCCTGAAAGCACGCTATTTGAAGAACTTGGTTTTAATTATATCGGCCCGATTGATGGCCATAATATTGAAGATCTGGTGGCGACCCTCAGCAATATGCGTGAGCTCAAAGGCCCTCAATTTTTGCATGTTCGCACCAAAAAAGGCAAAGGCTATGCACCGGCGGAAAAAGATCCTATCGGTTATCATGGCGTGCCAAAATTCGATCCGAACTGTTATGAATTACCCAAATCGAACAGCAAACCCACCTATTCCAAAATCTTTGGTGATTGGTTATGCGAAATGGCGGCACAAGATCCTAAAATCATCGGCATTACCCCCGCTATGCGTGAGGGATCAGGCATGGTCGCCTTTTCTGAACGTTTTCCTGAGCAATATTTTGATGTGGCCATTGCGGAACAACATGCCGTCACCTTTGCGGCGGGTTTAGCCATTGGTGGCTATAAACCTGTGGTGGCTATTTACTCTACATTCTTGCAACGTGCTTACGATCAGTTAATTCATGATGTGGCGATCCAGAATTTACCAGTGTTATTTGCTATTGACCGAGCAGGCATTGTGGGCGCAGACGGACAAACGCACCAAGGGGCATTTGATTTAAGTTTTATGCGCTGTATTCCAAATATGGTGATTATGACGCCAAGTGATGAAAACGAATGTCGTCAAATGCTTTACACTGGCTTACATTGTGGCCAACCTGCTGCCGTGCGTTATCCCCGTGGCAATGCCATTGGGGTCGATCTTAAACCATTACAAACCTTAGGCATTGGTAAAGCCAAAACCATTAAGTGCGGTGAAAAAATTGCGATTTTAAATTTCGGTACCTTGTTACCCAATGCGTTAGAGGTTGCTGAAAAAATTAACGCCACAGTGGTAGATATGCGTTTTGTGAAACCATTAGACATAGACTGCATTCGCCATATTGCGGAAACGCATGATGTCATTGTGACCTTAGAAGAAAATGCTATTTTAGGCGGGGCGGGTACTGGCGTAACAGAAATATTAAATACGTTGCAAAAAAACACCGCAGTTTTACAGCTAGGCTTACCCGATAAATTCATTGCACAAGGGACACAACAAGAAATGTTGGCGGAAATTGGATTGAATGCAGACGGAATTGAAAAACAAATTCAGGCTTTTTTACAAAAAAATGAAAAAAATCTGAACTAATTTTAATTTGCCTAGTCTGAGTAATTGCTAGTGCACTGCATATCTTGATGATCCTTTATATCGCAGTCGTTTTTTTCAAAATTCTTTATTTTAAAGATCCACCGCTATCCCATTTCGATAGCGGTTTTTTTCTTTTATCGGGTTAAGAAATTACCTGAATTTTCACCGCACTTTTCTCCGTATTTTCCATTAATTGCCCCACCGAAATTAATTCAATTCCCGCTTGTTGCGCAATATCAAGTACCTGTTGCTGTGCTTGCGGTTCAACAGCAATTAATAATCCGCCCGAGGTTTGCGGGTCACATAAAATCGCTTTTTGCACCTCGGTTAATGCCGAGATTTTATGTCCATAACTGATAAAATTACGTTCGGTGCCACCTGGTACACAACCTTGGGCAATATAATCCAATACGCCGTCAAGGGTTTTGATCTGATTAAATTGCACTTCCGCACTCAAATCCGCCCCCTCACACATTTCCAACAAATGCCCGAGTAAGCCAAACCCAGTCACATCCGTCATGGCTTTTACCCCGTCAATTTTTGAAAATTCCGCCCCAATATTATTCAATTTTGTCATTGTTGCGGTGGCAAGCCCTTTATGCTGTGCTTGCAATTTGCCTTTTTTCTCCGCCGTAGTCAGAATCCCAATCCCCAACGGTTTGGTTAAATACAGCTGACAACCTGCCGTGGCGGAAGCATTTTTCTTCACTTTTTCCGTATCAATAATGCCCGTGACCGCCAAACCAAAAATTGGCTCAGGAGCATCAATGGAATGACCGCCCGCTAAAGCAATCCCTGCTTGATGACAAGCCCAACGCCCACCGTCCACAATTTTCTGCGCAATTTCAACAGGCAAGACTTTGGTCGGAAAACCTAAAATCGCAATCGCCATTATCGGCTTACCGCCCATCGCATAAATATCACTGATCGCATTGGTCGCCGCAATCCGTCCAAAATCAAAGGCATCGTCTACAATTGGCATAAAAAAGTCCGTGGTGCTGATAATCCCAACACCATTGCCAATATCATACACCGCCGCATCATCTGCCGTATCATTGCCCACCAATAAATGGGGATCGACAAATTGCGCCAGTTGCGATTGTAAAATTGTCCCTAAATCCTTAGGCGAAATCTTACAGCCTCAACCGGCGCCGTGGCTGTATTGCGTGAGTCGCACAGGCTCTGTGATCATTTTGAATCCTTTGTGATAAATAATGGTTAATTATACTGTAATTTTGCCTATTTAGTTGTATTATAGTGAAAATTAATCCTAAAAATCGTCTATTCCGCTTTATTTGACTATGCAAACCAAAAAAAAACGCCCAACGCTACAAGACATCGCCAATCATCTCGGCATTACCAAAATGACCATTAGCCGTTATTTGCGTAATCCCGATATGGTAGCAGCGGAAACGCGAGAGCGAATTGCAGTTGCCATTGAGCAATTTGGTTATATTCCGAACAAAGCCCCTGATATGCTTTCCAATGCCAAAAGTCGGGCGATTGGGGTGTTGTTGCCGTCTTTAACCAATGCGGTGTTTGCTGATGTGTTGAAAGGCATTGAAATTGTGACGGATCAAGCAGGCTATCAAACGATGTTGGCTCACTATGGTTATAGTCAACAAAAAGAACAACAACGCATTGAAAGTCTGTTGTCTTATAATGTGGACGGCTTGATTTTGGCAGAAAATCAGCACAGTAAACGCACCTTAAAAATGCTGGAAATTGCCAATATTCCCGTGATTGAAATTATGGATACCTCGGAGCTGGGGATTCAACAAGTGGTGGGCTTTGACAATATTTCGGCGGCACAGGCGATGGTTGAAACCATGATTTTGCGTGGTTATCAACATATTGTGTATTTTTCCTCTCGCCAAGATAAACGCACCTTGCTAAAACAACAAGGCTATGAAAAAGCCATGAAAAAACACCGCCTACCACCAATTACCGTAGGTTCGCAACAGGCATCATCCTTTACCCTCGGAGCAGAATATTTACAACAAGCCTTAAAGCAACACCCTGAAATTAACGGGATTTTTTGTACCAATGACGACTTAGCCATTGGGGCATTATTTGAATGTCAACGCTTAGGGATTCAAGTTCCCGAACAAATCGCCATTGCAGGTTTTCACGGACACGATGTAGGACAATCTCTTACGCCTCAACTTGCTACGGTCATCACGCCAAGATTGGACATCGGCAAAGTTGCCGCTCAAGAATTACTCAATCGCATTAACGGACTGCCCCAACAAAGCCGTATTATTAATTTGGGATATGAGATTCATTTGGGGGAAACGGTTTAATTTTCAGGACGGGGATAGATTCGGCTACTATGAATCACCGATAAAATAACCACTTCATCTGCGATTTCATTAAAATCATACACAATTCTATATTTTCTTGCGAAGGCTTCTCTTGAGCCATCATCTCGCAAACGCCCAATAGCAAGTGGCATAAACGCAATTCGTTCTATTTTTTCATAAATTTCATCAGATAACCGGATTCCGCTTACATCAAATCCTGTAAATTCAACAACATTAACTAAAATTTCGTTTATCTGTTGTAATGCTTGCGGAAGAATTGTTAATTTAGGCATAAGCAACGTTTTTAATAAAATCATCTAATTCTTGTGATTTACGCTCAATCACTTGTTTAGAACTGGCTTTTGCTTGTTCTAAAGTAAAACCTAAACCTGCTTGTTTTTCTTCCCGACCTTTGCGAACACATTCATTCACAAACTCATCATAACCTTTTTCTTTAAACATAGACTTGTTCTCGTAGATATATAAACAGGTTAATTATAATCCTTATTCTTTATGCTGTAAATCTAATAACGGTTCCAACGCCCTAACACACCGCTCCACCACCTCATCAAAACTACCCTCAATATCAACCGCAATCACATCTGGCTCATCCGCTTGTGGAATTTCCAAGGTATCAAATTGGCTTTTGAGCATTTCTTCTTTCATAAAATGCCCTTTGCGTTGTTTCATTCGTTCCAAAATCAATGCAAAACTGCCGTGCAAAAACAAGAATTTCACATTTCCATTGCCATCTCGGATCAAATCACGGTATTTTTTCTTTAAGGCTGAACACACAATAATGCCTTTTTCGCTTTTTTGTTCCAAACTAAAAGCGGCATCTCGGATGCGTTCTAGCCAAGGCAGGCGATCTTCGTCATTAAGCGGATGCCCTTGTCGCATTTTGATAATATTGGCTCTCGGGTGCAAATCGTCCCCGTCAATCAGTTTTAACCCCAATTTATTGGCGACTGCTGTGCCAACGGAAGTTTTGCCTGTGCTAGAAACGCCCATTAAAATAAAACTTGAGCCTTGAGATACGCTTTCATTCATCAATTTTTTCCTTTCAATTTTTATTTTTCGCTATTTTAACCCTAAATTTCAAAATATCGTTACTGGTAACATTTATTTTTGTGATCTGGATCACAAAGTTTTGCTTTCAGGTGAGCAAATTTTAACTTTTTTCAAAAAAATTGTGACGTACTTCACAATTTTGACAAAAGATACTTTACTCCCATGACAAAAATGAATATGTTACCCGTAACAAGAAACCTTGCTAAAAAATAAGGACAACAAAAATGAACATAAACACCTTATCTTGTGTGGTCAAAGGCGAAAAATCCGTTGACGTGATGCCACAAGAAATTGAATTTGACAAAAAAAGTGCGGATCAAACTTTGATTAAAATCACTCGTGGTGGAATCTGTGGATCTGACTTGCACTACTATTTACACGGCAAAGTGGGCAATTTTGCGGTGCAACATCCGATGATTTTAGGTCATGAAGTCATCGGGATTATTGAAAAAACCAACGATCCCAATTTATACGTTGGGCAAAAAGTTGCAATTAATCCCAGTAAGCCTTGCCAACATTGCAAATATTGCCTAAGCGGCGAAAGCAATCAATGCGAAACCATGCGATTTTTTGGCAGTGCCATGTATAACCCCCACGTTGACGGCGGTTTTACTCAATATAAAGTGGTGGATAACGCACAATGTATCCCTTATCCGCAAGATGCCAAAGATGAAATTATGGTATTTGCCGAACCTTTAGCCGTCACCATTCATGCGGCGAAACAAGCAGGCGATTTACAAGGCAAAAAAGTATTTATTTCGGGCGTTGGACCCATTGGCTGTTTAACCGTGGCAGCCGTGAAAGCATTGGGTGCAACAGAAATTGTCTGCACAGATGTCAGTCAACGCTGCTTAGATTTAGCAGTACAAATGGGGGCAACCAGGGTGTTAAACGCTCAAGACGGCGATTTTAGCCTGTATCTCGCTCACAAAGGCGAATTTGATGTGTGTTTTGAAGCATCAGGTCATCCGTCATCCATTGAGCGTTGCTTTGCCGTGGTCAAAGCCCGTGGCACGGTGATTCAAATTGGCATGGGCGGTGCTGTGCCACAATTTAACGCCATGACTTTAATCGCCAAAGAAATCAACTGGAAAGGATCATTCCGCTTTGTAGAAGAATTTAACACCGCCGTGGAATGGCTCGGTTCAGGCAAGATTGATCCGACACCACTCCATTCGGCGACCTTTGATTTTCACCAGTTGGAACAGGCATTACAAACCGCCACCAACAAAAATGAAATTTCCAAAGTGCAACTCACCTTTTAAAGGACGCTCATAATGAAAGACTTATTTTCCCTAAACAATAAACGTATTTTAATTACGGGTTCGACTCGGGGTATCGGTCGCTTGCTCGCTGAAGGCGTGGCGGAATTTGGGGCGGAAGTGATTATCAACGGCACGAGTCAAGCAAAAGCTCAATTAGTTGCTGATGAACTCAACGCCAAAGGCTACAAAGCCCACGCTGTCGCTTTTGATATTACCGGCACCCAAGCCATTCAACAAGCAGTAGATCATATTGAACAACATATCGGGGTGATTGACGTGTTGATTAACAACGCAGGCATCCAACGCCGTCATCCGTTCTGTGAATTTCCTGAACAGGAATATGACGAAGTGATTCGGGTCAATCAAAAATCCGTATTTATCGTATCGCAAATTGTGGCTCGTTACATGGTTAAACGCCAACAAGGCAAAATCATCAATATCGGTTCAATGCAAAGCGAACTCGGACGTGACACTATCACGCCATATGCGGCATCCAAGGGGGCGGTGAAAATGCTCACCCGTGGTATGTGCGTAGAACTGGCTCGCTATAACATTCAAGTCAACGGCATCGCCCCTGGTTATTTCAAAACCGAATTAACCAAGCCGTTGGTTGAAAACAAAGAATTTTCCGACTGGCTGTGCAAACGTACCCCTGCCGCCCGTTGGGGAAACCCTGAAGAATTGATCGGTGCAGCGGTCTTTTTAAGTTCAAAAGCATCTGACTTCGTCAACGGACATTTGTTGTTTGTTGATGGTGGTATGTTGGCTGCGGTTTAATCTTTTATAAGGAACATATTATGTTAATTTTCACCCTTATTGCCTCTATTGCTCTGTTGCTTTTGCTGATTATCAAGTTCAGAGTGCACGCCTTTGTGGCATTAGTTTTAGTCAGTTTATTGACCGCTTTGGTGACAGGCATGCCCGTCAGTAAAATTATCCCTACCATGTTAAATGGCTTTGGTGGCACGCTTGCCAGTGTCGCCTTGCTCGTGGGTCTTGGGGCAATGATTGGGCGGTTACTTGAAATCACAGGCGGTGCGAAAGTGCTGGCTGATACCTTAATCAATAAATTTGGTGAACAAAAAGCTCCCTTTGCCTTGGGCGTAGCTTCCTTGTTGTTCGGTTTCCCGATTTTCTTTGATGCAGGTTTAGTCGTTATGTTGCCGATTATCTTTAGTGTCGCCAAACAATTCGGCGGATCGCTATTCCGTTATGCCTTTCCTGCTGCAGGGGCATTTGCCGTCACTCATGCTTTCTTACCACCGCACCCCGGTCCTGTGGCTTCAGGGGATTTACTTGGAGCAAACATTGGTTTATTGACCTTAATTGGGATCATTATTTCCTTGCCAACTTGGTATTTCGCCGCCTATTTATACGGCACATTTTTAGGGCGTAAATTCCATTTACCGCTACCAAAATCCTTTTTAAATGCTGCTCCAATTAACGAAACCGCGGTGCAAAATCCACCAAGTTTTCGCAAGGTGTTATTTATTCTATTGTTGCCGCTTTGTTTAATTATGTTAGACACGGTGTTAAACACCTTGGAAGTAATGAAAATTGTGGACGGCACAGATCTTTGGGTGGAAAGCCTACGTTTGCTCGGCAAAACACCTGTGGCATTATTGATTACCTTATTAGTCACAATTTTGCTATTAAAACAACAACGTAGCGTAGAACAAATTGAGAAAATCTGCGACAACGCACTGGGTCCAATTTGTGCTATCGTGTTAGTCACAGGTGCAGGCGGTATGTTTGGGGGCGTATTGCGTGCCACGGGCATTGGCGATGAATTAGCCCATTTATTTGCTGACACGGGCATGCCTGTGATTGTCGCCGCGTTCCTGATTTCCACCGCTTTGCGTGTAGCTCAAGGTTCAGCCACCGTGGCAATTACTACCACTTCCGCACTCATTGCCCCGACCGTTGCGGCTACCACAGGATTAAGCGAATTTGATCTCTGCTTTATCGTGATTTCCATTGCTTCAGGGGCAACGGTGTTGGCTCATGTCAACGACAGCGGTTTCTGGCTGGTGAGCCGTTTTCTTGAAATTGACACCAAAACCATGTTTAAAACTTGGACAGTGCAAGAAACCTTAATTGGTTTGGTGGGATTTGGATTGTCTGTAATTGGTAGTATTCTTCTTTAACAGATTGATTAAAAAGGAAAAACTGCGGTAAAAAACACCGCAGTTTTTCATTCCCCCCGCTCAAATTCCTTCCGCAACTGCTCCGCCACCATTTTAATCGCCTGCCCTGCTGGAATCCCTTGTTCCATTAGCTGTTGGATTTGTTCCACAGCTTGTTGTTGCTGTTCGTGGGTTAAGCCTAATAATGTGTTATCTAACATATTGGTTTCCTTAATAATTAATCTTTTAGGGTTTCAAAAATCACTTCTGCCAACGCCTTAGAAATCCCTGGCACGCTGGCGATTTCATCTAAAGTCGCTTTTTTCACCCCTTGCAAACCACCGAGATATTTTAACAAGGCTTGGCGGCGTTTTGCACCGACCCCTACAATGGTTTCAAGACCACTCTGGGTAAAGGCTTTTTGGCGTTTTTTGCGGTGTCCTGTGATGGCGTGGTGGTGGCTTTCATCACGGATTTGTTGAATTAAATGCAACGCCAAATCATCAGGATCAAGATGAATTTCTTTGCCGAATTTGCTTAAAATCAGGGTTTCTTGCCCTGCTCGGCGATCCACGCCTTTTGCCACGCCGATTAAGTGCGGTGCGTTTTTGTCCCATTTTACTTGTAGATTTTCAAACACCTGCAACGCCCGATTTAATTGCCCTTTGCCACCGTCAATAAAAATGACATCAGGGATTTTGTCGGGGTCTAGCTCTCGATCATAGCGTTTTTTCAGGGCTTGTTCCATGGCGGCATAGTCATCACCGCCCGTAATGCCCTCAATATTAAAACGGCGATAATCGGATTTTAACGCCCCATTTTCATTGAATACTACGCAAGATGCCACGGTTTGATTGCCTTGGGTATGGCTGATGTCAAAACATTCCATCCGTTGAATTTTTTCCATACCGAGCAGGTTTTGCAAAGCGATATAACGTTCGCTGATTAAACTGGTTTCTTTTAATTTTAGACTTAATGCCGCTTTGGCGTTCATTTGGGCGAGCTGTAAGTATTTGCTTTTATTGCCTTTTACTGCATCTTGAATCACAACCTTGCGACCAGCTTGTTCCGTGAGCAAAGTTTCTAATTCGGCTTTTTCATCTAATTTATGATCCACCACAATGCTATTTGGCACGGTTCGCCCAAGGTGGGCTTGCAAATAAAATTGCCCCACAAAAGTGGCGGTCAACTCGCTCAAATCCGTATTAGCAGGCACTTTGGGGAAATAACTGCGATTGCCTAGCACCTTGCCTTGCCGAATAAACAGCACCTGTACGCACGCCACGCCCAACTGGTAAGCGATAGCAATAATGTCCATATCGTCTAGCCTGTCTTGGCTAACAAATTGTTTTTCAATAATAGAACGCACCGCTTGAATTTGATCCCGATAACGGGCGGCATTTTCAAAATCCAACGTAGCACTCGCCTTTTCCATTTTACCAATTAAATGCTCCAACACTTGGCTGTCTTTGCCTTGCAAAAAAAGTCGGGCATAGTTCACTTGCTGGTCGTACTCTTCATCCGTCACCAAACCGCTCACACAAGGGGCGGCACAACGCCCGATTTGATATTGTAAACAAGGGCGAGAACGGTTATTGTACACCGCATTTTCACATTGCCGCACGGGAAATAATTTTTGCAATAATGACAGGGTTTCACGCACCGCTCCAGCGTGAGGATAAGGCCCGAAATATTCGCCTGCAATTTTTTTCGCACCACGATAGGCGGTGAGTCTAGGGTGACGTTCTTTAGTCAGTAAAATATAGGGATAGGATTTATCGTCACGCAACAACACGTTATAACGTGGCTGATAGGTCTTAATGTAATTATGCTCCAGCAACAGGGCTTCGGTTTCGCTACTTGTAATCGTGGTTTCAATACGATAAATCGCCGCCACTAAGGCTTCGGTCTTTGGACTGGATAAATTGGCACGAAAATAGCTCGACAAGCGTTTTTTTAGATCCTTGGCTTTTCCCACATAAATCACTTGATCGGCTTTATCAAACATGCGATAAACACCGGAATCGTGCGTGACGTTTTTAAGAAAAGTTTTGTGATCGAACATAATTATTATCTTGCAATTAAAAATAAAACCCTTGTACTTATATACAAGGGTTTGTATAATATCGTTGCTTTTGACGACTATTTTTATAGTGTCTAAAAGTAGGTGGATCTGCATTGCAATCCGCCAGTTCGCACCTGTTGGGTTGCAAGTAGATCCTTGTTGTTTTAATTTTTACCAATGAGGATAAAAATATGAAACTAAAAACTATATTAATGATAGTTAAGTGGTTGATTATTATTCTACTCTGTGTATCACTCAAGGGTGATACCACTGGCATTATGTAGAATCCATTTAACTTAACTCAAAGGGAACAATTTCCACCACGAAATTGTTCCTTTTTATTATGCCAAATCTGTCAACAGATTTCAACTAGTGATATTGTTTTCCAATATTAAAGGTCAAGGTCGCATAATGTTTTGCCACTTGGCATTGGGTTTGATCTTTAAATGGCACTTCATAAGTCACCTGTGCTTTCCAAAAGCCTTGACGTAATGGGATAATATTTACCGTGCCGTCATCTAAAGTGACATCAGAAAAGGCTTGCGCCTCCACTTTATGGGTTTTGGTATTATCAGCGGTATCAAAACCATCAAAGGTCGCCGTCAAGGTGACATTTGGCAACGGTTCGCCACGGTACAATACTTTGACTTTAAATAAATCGCTCACATTAATATTAGCAGGATTATCCATTGGCACGATTTCTAGCTCGTGACCCACTTGCTTAGTAATTACATCCACGGCAGCACTTTCGTGTCCTACATTCACAATATTTTTGCCATACATAGAAGTCAATTCGCAATAAGTGGCATTCGGCGTATCTTTCATATCCGCTTGCTTCCAACCCTCAGCGTTTTTAGACCAAAAGGTTGGTTTATATTCGCCTGCTACAATATAACTCCCCTCTTCTACGGCTTTTTCGGTTTCAAAATGGTAGTTATGTTCGCCTTTTTGGACTAATTTTTGTTTGCCTTGAGCGGTAAATAAGGTCACGCCACGTTCAAAGAAATGTAAACGTTTTTCAGGGATTTGTTCTAAAGTGGGAAATTCGCCATAACCTAAATCGGCTTTTAAAATTTCCCCACCATGAGTGTGATCTGTTTGCATCCAAACTCGATGAGCTTGAGCGGAAATAGCTAAAGAAGCTAATAAGGTGGCTAAAAGTGCTTTCTTCATAAAATACCTCAATAATTGTTCAACTTATTTTTTAATGTAAAAGAAGAGAAGCATGATATAGAAAGCCACTTATTTTGTAAAGAAAAATTTGTTACTTGTTTAAGTCACTAAAACTTACCCAAAATACACCGCACTTTCTCCAAATCTTCTGGCGTATCCACCCCCACCGCAGGTACTTCTTTTGCCAGTTCCACATGAATACGTTCACCATGCCAAAGTACCCGTAATTGCTCAAGGCTTTCAATTTGCTCTAACGCAGTGGGTTGCCATTTCATATATTGCTGGATAAACCCTGCACGATAGGCATAAATGCCAATGTGGCGTAAATAGTGCGGTTGTAATTGAAGTTGTTTTTCTTGAAGTTCACCTTTTTGCCCTTGTTGTAGCTGGGCAAATTGATCCCGATCCCAAGGGATCACGGCACGAGAAAAATACAACACATAGCCGTTTTTGTCGGTGATTACTTTTACCGCATTGGGATTAAACAATTCTTCTGGGGTGTCAATTTTCACCGCAAGGCTTGCCATATTGACTTGATATTTTTGTAAGTTTTCTGCCACCTGTTGCACAATGACAGGCGGAATTAAGGGTTCATCCCCTTGAATATTGACGATAATTTCATCAGCAGGCAAGCCTAATTTTTGTACTACTTCTGCCAAGCGTTCTGTGCCTGAATTGTGGCTTTCCGAAGTCATGCACACCTCGCCACCGAACTCTCGCACTGCTTGTGCCACTTGCTCGTTGTCCGTTGCCACAATCACACGGCTTGCCCCCGATTGTTGGGCTTTTTCCCACACATGTTGAATCATGGGTTTGCCCGCAATGTCTGCCAACGGTTTGCCGGGTAAGCGACTGGAGGCAAAACGGGCGGGAATAATTACACTAAAAGCTGTCATTTTTTATCCTTAACTAAATGAATGATGTTATCCAAAAGTGCGGTGATTTTTTGCGGTGTTTTTGTGGTAGCGGATATTTCTGCCTCAACGGGCACATACCACCAATTTTTTTGTGCAAATGCACCGCACTTCACGGCATCTTTTTCGGTCATTAATAGGGGTTGTTCTGGATCAAAGCCAGTAAATAATGTGGCTTGATAGGCTTGATGATCGACAAAAGGTTGAGTATGGGTGAGCTGAATATTTAAACCCTGTAACATAGTAAAGAAACGTTTTGGATTACCAATACCCGCCATGGCTTGTGCCTGTTTTATTTCACTTAATAAACGTTTTTCACCCGTCACTAAATTAACGGCATAATGCGGAACAAGTGTCATCACCGCATTAGAATAACCATTCTCTGCCCCATTTGTGATGACAATATCGACATCTTTTAATCTGCTCGCTGTTTCACGTAATGGGCCAGCGGGTAATAATAATCCATTTCCTAGTCCTCGTTCGGCCTCCATCACCACGATTTCGATATCCCGTTGTAATTTATAATGTTGCAGACCATCATCACTGATAATCACCTCACAAGGGTGTTTTTCTAATAATAATTCAATCGCCTGTTGACGATTAGGCGAGATACAAACTGGTGCACCCGTTCGTTTGGCAATTAATAAAGGTTCATCACCCGATTGAATGGGATCATCATCAGCACTGACTAAGCGTGGATAATGATCAGATTGACTACCATAACCACGAGAAATCACACCGCACTTTATTCCCCTTTCTTGCAATTGTTCCACAAGCCAAATCGTCACGGGGGTTTTGCCATTCCCACCGACGCTTAAATTACCGACGATAATGACGGGAACGGGCGAACGATAGGATTTTAAAATCTTCGCTCTAAATAAAAAACGACGCAAACCACTGATTAAGCCAAAAAGCCAAGCCAGTGGTAATAAAAGATAAGCGATTTTGGAATGGGTATACCAAAAATTCATTATTTATCCTATGTTTTAATGCGAAAACTGCATGGCGTGTAATTGTTTATACGCCCCGCCCCGCTCTAAAAGCTCGGCATGACTACCCCGTTCTTTCACCTCACCATGCTCAATCACCACGATTTCGTCGGCCTTTTCAATGGTCGACAAGCGGTGGGCGATCACTAAAACCGTACGATCTTTTTGTAATTCTTCTAAGGCTGATTGAATAGCGCGTTCCGATTCTGTATCCAATGCTGAGGTCGCTTCATCTAAAATCAATACTGGTGAATTACGCAATAAAGCACGTGCAATGGCTAAACGTTGACGTTGACCGCCGGATAAACTCGCCCCATTTTCACCAATTACTGTATCTAAACCATTCTCCAATTTATCGATAAATTCCATAGCATGTGCAGCATGTGCGGCGTCAATAATTTGTTGACGACTGTATTTCTCCGTGGCCGCATAAGCAATATTATTCGCCACGGTATCATTAAATAAATGCACCTGTTGCGACACGACGGAGCATTGCTGACGTAAATTGGCGAGTTTATAATCTTGAATATTCACGCCATCCAGTAAAATCTCGCCTTGATCAATATCGTAAAAACGAGTTAATAAATTGGCGACTGTGGATTTACCCGAACCTGAACGCCCCACTAAGGCAACTGTTTTGCCTTGCGGAATGGTTAAGGAAAGATCGTTTAATGCCCGTTCTTCTTTACCTTGGTAAGCAAAACTCACATGTTTAAATTCCACTTCACCTTTCGCGCGTTCCACTTCGTAGTTACCACTGTCTTTTTCAGTGTCTAAATCCAAAAATTCAAACAGCGTTTGACAGGCGGCCATACCACGTTGGAATTGGGAATTCACATTGGTTAAGGATTTAAGTGGTCGCATCATGGCCATCATAGAAGAAAACACCACGGTAAATGATCCCGCCGTCAAACTCTCACTGACCACTTCAGGGAATGTCGCCACATACAGCACGGCTGACAAAGCAAAAGAAGCGATCAACTGCACTACACCGTCCGAAATGCCGTCAGCAGACACAATTTTCATGCCTTTGCGGCGCATATCGTTGCTGACTTCATTAAAGCGTTGTTCTTCCACCGGTTGACCACCGAAAGACAACACCACTTTATGCCCTTTTAACATTTGTTCCGTGGTGGTGGTTAAGGCTCCCATGCTGTCTTGAATATTACGGCTTAATTGACGGAAAATTTTAGAGACGAGACCAATCAGTACGCCAATAATCGGTGCTAAGACGAAAAGCACAATAGATAGCTGCCAACTGGTATAAATCATCACCACAAAGAGGGAAATTAAATAAGTCCCCTCACGCACAATGGTCACTAACGCACTAGACGACGAACTGGCGACCATTTCACTGTCATAGGTCACGCGAGAAAGTAAGCGACCGGTTGGATTTTGGTCAAAGTAACTCACTGGCATAAACATGAGATGTTTAAACAAACGGCGACGTAAGGTCATCACCACTTTGCCTGAAACCCAAGATAAACAATAGCTGGCAATGTAGTTAGTGACGCCACGAAACAGTACAAACACCACAACCAAGACAGCCATTAATTTGAGAAAATCATGATCCGCTTCGCCAAAACCACGATCCAATAAAGGTTTTAATAAATAAATTAATCCCGAATCCACCAACGCATTTAATACCAGAGCAATAGCTGCCACAATTAATCCCGCTTTGAATACACTAATGGTTGGCCATAAGCGTTTAAAGGTTTTGAATACCGAAATATCTTTTTCTTTCATAATCACATCTTCATTTAAAAAGTTGTTGGCATTGTACAATTTTTTTCAGGATTATCCAACTTAATCCCCCTGTTGAGCAGTAATAATCTGCTGATACCAAGGACTAAACGCATTTCTGGCGGTGACAATTTTTGTATTATCCCCATAGAATCGTACCGAAATTTGCCCCAAAACTGCGGTATTATACACCGCACTTTGCACTTGTTCTAAATGGGCTATCACACTGGCATGGGGGAATTTCCACTGATTCCAGCGCCCACTTGAGATCAAGGCAAGATCAGGTTGAATTCGTTCAACAAAATCCGCTCCCGTTGACGTTTTACTGCCATGATGACCCACTTGTAATAGCTCAATTTTAGGTAACTGTGGCATAAGACGTCGCTCCGTGGCCAAATCGGCATCCCCTGTTAACAAGACGCTATGATCGCCTTGTTGGACCAATAACACACAAGAATCGGCATTTTCTGCTCGAACAACCGGTTTTTCAGGCGATAAGGCTTGAATATCTATTCCTTGCCATTGCCAATGCGCCCCTTGTTGACAAAAAGTGCGGTGGTTTTCGCCATAGTTTTTGGTGGAGGGCGTCACCAATATGGCCTCAGGAAATACCTTTAATATGGCCGTTGCACCACCCGCATGATCGTTATCATCATGGCTAAGAATCACATAATCTAAGGCAATGCCTTGCCGTTGCAAATAAGGGATAATTTCCAATTCCGCCATGGAACCGCCTTGCCAACTGGCGCCGGTGTCGTACAAAATCCCTCGCTGATTTTTCACGATTAAGGTGGATAAACCTTGCCCCACATCTAGCGTATCCACTTGCCAATCCGATTGTTGAACATCATCCCATAGGGAGATTGTGCCGAATAACAATATCAGGCTCGCAAAACCTTGTTGCACGCGTTTATATAACAAGGGCGACAAACTGCGATCAGATTTTAGCGAAAAACAAGGCGGTCGACGTGAATAGGTCATGGCCTCCCGCTTTTTTGTCGTTTTCTTACTCTTGTAAAGTAAATAAAAAATCAGCCAAACGGCACCAAGTAAAATGCAACTGACATATTGGCTTGCTGAATTCGACAGCGTAATCCAACTGTCTTGAAAATAAGACAATAGATGGGTAATCTTATCTGCCATATTATCGGCTATTTGCCAACTATAAAAACGACCATGACTCAACACCGCAAACAACACTAATGGCACCAACAAAAAGCTATACAACGGCACGGCCACGATATTCGCCATAAAACCTTGTAACGAGAACCCACCAAAAAAAGCCAATTGAATCGGGGTAAAAAAGCAAAATAACCCCAGTTGCAAGTGAAACAATGCCAATATCCACCGCACTTTTTGAGAAAGGGGTTCCCCTCGCCATTCAAGCAAATTAAGCGGAAAAAGCTGATACCACAGAATTAAACAAGCTACCGCCCCCACCGAAAGCCAAAAACTGGTCGATAAGATCATTAAAGGATCGCTTAACAGCAATAATGCAACGACGCGAAAATACAGTTGCCATGCCGTACAATAACCTCGCCAAACACGCAACATCACCACAATACATAAGGCCACACAAGCCCGAAATGTGGGAATCGCAAATCCGGCTAAATAGGCATAAAATAACATCAACAGCAACCCCGTCAGTAAAGGGAAAATGGGCGTAATTAATCGTGTCGGCAGAATATATTGCACGACTCTGCCAAGCCAAAAACCCAACGCCATGGCCAAACCAATATGCAAGCCTGAAATCGCGATCAAATGAGCGGTGTTGGTTTGTTGATAGATTTTCCACGTTGCCGAATTTAACCAAGCGCGCTCACCAAACCCCAAAGCCAGCAATAAACCTTGTTGAGACAAATCTTGCGTTTGTGCTACGCTTTGGGTGAACCGCTGTTCTCGCCAGGAAAAATCTTGGGCTATTTTCACCGCACTTTTTATGTTAGCTAAGGCCTGAATATCCTTCGCAAAATACCACTTTTGCCGATCAAATCCGTCAATATTTAAACGTGAAGAAAGCGGTTTTAATGTCAGCGTACCTCGCCAAACTTCCCCCATTTGAGGCATTTCCGCCACTTTCCAATTCACATAAACTCGCCTTGAGGGTTGCGACGACGAAGATAATGCTTGGGCAATTAACGCGGTGTATGCCCCTTGATGTTGAACCTCCATAATCCGAAAATCAGTTTGGATTTTTGGGGTTGGTACATTGGCATTCTCCAACGCCTGTTTTGCGCTGAAATGCGCATAACCGAGCAACAGCGGAATAATCAACGCGCTATTTAAGCCTTGTTTGAGAAGTTTAGGGGCAAATTGCCAGCGTAGCATAACTCGTTGAAACAGCAATAAACAAACAAATAGCGCAACACAAGTTTGCCAAGATAACAAAAAATCAGCGGGTAAAAAAGATAATGAAAGCACGGATAAAATCGCATATAGGCTTATTTTATCTACATCTAGTTGATTGATTAATTTAAACAATTTCTGCATTTTATACCGCACTTTACCCTTTTTGTAATAGCGTCTTACATTTTGCATAAAGAATATACAAAACTCGTTTTAAGCCTACGCTAAAAATGCCGAAATACGAAACAATTTATTTCATTTTTGGAATGGAGATCACATTTTTATGTAAAGACTACGTAAAGTTCGCCCCATTTGAATAATTTTATTTGCTTATTTGGGCAACTTCTGGTATTTATAACGCCTTTAAAATTACCCCCTATCATTTTTGGGAAATCACTTAACGTGTTTGACGTCGCTAGATGGATCGCTCAGACAGAATATTATTGATTGGAGAACAACATGACAAACACAAATAAAGCCTCTTTAAGCATTTTAGCCTTGGCGGGCGTGTCGCCATATCAAGAAGAAAAAAATGAAGAATACATGAATGAAAAACAACTCATTCATTTTCGTAAAATTTTACAAGCATGGTACGACCAGATTGTCGGTGAGGCAAGCCGTACCGTAAACCATATGCGAGATGAAGCCTCTAATTTTCCTGATCCCGCAGATCGTGCGACCCAAGAAGAAGAATTTAGTTTAGAATTGCGTGCCAGAGATCGTGAACGCAAATTGATGAAAAAAATCGAAAATACTTTAAAAAAATTAGATACGGAAGATTTTGGCTACTGCAATTCATGCGGTGTCGAGATTGGTATTCGTCGCTTAGAGGCTCGTCCAACAGCCGATCTTTGTATTGATTGTAAAACATTAGCCGAAGTGCGTGAAAAACAAATGGGGTTTTAATCAAAAATCCCTCACTGGCTATATAGAATAAACGCCGGACGTAATGAAATACGTCCGTTGATTTTATTCACAAAATATTTTATTTACGGAGTTTATTATTTTAACGTACATAAAAAACTGGTTTGGTAAACAGACAAAGCAAGATAAACCAAACAACACGCCACGCCCACAACTGAAATTGACTACGGGATCCGTGTGTCCAAGTCATACCAAACATCATGCCAATGCAATGATCAAGGCAAGTCAAGTGGCTATTCATGCTCGATTGTTTAGTAAAAATGCCCTAAGCGTGGTGGAAAAACTGAATCGTCAAGGCTACGAGGCCTATATTGTCGGTGGCTGTATACGAGATCTGTTATTAGGTAAAACACCGAAAGATTTCGATGTGGCCACCAATGCTCGCCCCGAACAAGTGCAAGCCATTTTCCAACGCCGTTGCCGTTTAGTCGGACGCCGTTTCCGTTTAGCCCATATTATGTTTGGGCGAGATATTATTGAAGTCGCCACATTCCGTGCCAATCACGAAGTCAAACACTCCGAACAACAAGCGAAACAAAATGATGACGGCATGATTTTACGGGATAATGTTTACGGGACATTAGAACAGGACGCAGAACGCCGTGATTTTACCGTAAATGCCCTTTATTACAGCCCCAAAGACAATGTCATCTACGATTTCTATCAAGGCATTGACGATCTGAAAGCGGGGAAATTACGCCTCATCGGCGATCCTGTCACTCGCTATCAAGAAGATCCCGTACGCATGTTGCGCGCCATTCGTTTTATGGCGAAATTAGATATGTTTTTGGACAAATCCAGCGAAACGCCGATTGTCGAACTTGCACCGCTGTTGAAAAATATCCCGCCCGCTCGTTTATTTGATGAAAGTTTGAAGTTATTACAAACTGGCTGCGGTGAAAAAAACTATCATTTATTGCGTCAATACGCCTTATTTGAACAACTGTTCCCTGCGCTGCTCCCTTATTTTACCGAAAAAGGCGACAGCTTAGCGGAACGCATGATGATTCATTCGGTGAAATCCACCGACGAACGTATCGCTGATAATTTACGGATTAACTCCGCATTCTTATTTGCGGCATTCTTTTGGTATCCGTTACGTGAAAAAGTCGATACGCTAAAAAATGAGGGCGGATTAAATAACCACGACGCCTATGCGTTAGCAGGAAATGAAATCATGGACGTGTTATGTCGTGCCCTTGCTGTACCTCGTCGACATACGGGCGTCATTCGTGAAATTTGGATGTTGCAATTACAGCTTGCCAAACGTTCGGGCAAATTCCCTGAACGCACCATGCAACACCCGAAATTCCGTGCGGCTTACGACCTATTAGCCATGCGTGCGGAAATTGAGGGCGGTGAAAGCATTGAATTGGCCAAATGGTGGCATGAATATCAGTTTAGCAGTACCGAACAACGTATTGCGTTGATCCAAGAGCAAAATAAAAATGCGCCACGCCCGAAAAAACGTTATGCTCGCAAACGTTCGCCGAAAAAGGACTAACCCATGGTCATTGCATACATTGCCTTAGGCAGTAATTTAAATCAACCTGTGCAACAACTAAATGCGGCTATTGAGGCTATGGCGGTTTTACCTCAAACCCAAGTGCTAGCGGTCAGTTCATTTTACCGTAGTAAACCACTCGGGCCACAAGATCAACCCGATTATGTTAATGCCGTAGCAAAACTTCAGACAGAACTTGCGCCTCTGGCATTATTAGACGCCTTACAACAGATTGAAAATCAACAAGGCCGAGTGCGTTTACGTCATTGGGGCGAACGCACTTTAGATTTAGATATATTACTTTATGGTCAACGGGTTATTCAGTCAGAAAGACTGACCATTCCCCATTATGATATGCGAAATCGAGAGTTTGTAATTATTCCACTGTATGAAATTGATAGCGATTTAATTTTACCAGATGGAGTGAAGTTATCCGACCTGATGAAAAATATCAAAAATAATAAAATGACGCTTGTAATTCAAAATAAATAAGCTATAATGGTTTCCATCTTAAGTAATCCCTAGTGCTTAAGGTAACTTCACTTAGTTGTGATTCCAAAACAAGTGAAAATTTTGTTCATAAATCCTAAACATCCCTAATGAAAATGCAACTTAACAGTTGCATTTTTTTTGCCTAAAAATGAGTTATATCTTGTGGACGATAAAGCCATACTCAAGGGGCAGAATCCTGCCCCTTTAAATTGTGAATAAAAACCACCATTTTGTTAGAACCTATTGAGCTTAGAGTTAATTCAAGGTTTGTCTAAGTTTTTGAATATCCT
Source organism: Lonepinella sp. BR2271 (assembly GCF_051851515.1). Lineage (NCBI taxonomy): Bacteria > Pseudomonadati > Pseudomonadota > Gammaproteobacteria > Pasteurellales > Pasteurellaceae > Lonepinella > Lonepinella sp. BR2271. The sequence goes on from NZ_JBPDVF010000007.1 coordinate 89,741, forward strand.
CTACGGGCAAGCCGACAATCTCAGACACTAGCTGAATATCAAAACCACGATTAAGCATATTCTGGGCAGTACTTTGCAAGCCCTTTTGTAAACCTTGTTCTATCCCTTGTTCTATCCCTTGGGCAATCCCCTTTCTCGTGGCGGAGCTTAACAAGGAATATTCGTCCCATTTACGCTTTAAACTGACATCGTACATTTTTTGCTCCTTTTTATCTAAGTTGCTATATAAAACGATGTTTAAAGGGCAGAATTCTGCCCCTTTAAATTGTGAATAAAAACCACCATTTTGTTAGAACCTATTGAGCTTAGACTTAATTCAAGGTTTGTCTCATTTTTTGAATGTCCTCTACGGGCAAACCTACAATCTCAGACACTAGCTGAATATCAAAACCACGATTAAGCATATTCTGGGCGGTACTTTGTAAGCCTTTTTGTAAACCTTGTTCTATCCCTTGTTCTATCCCTTGTTCTATCCCTTGTGCAATCCCTTGGGCAATCCCCTTTCTCGTGGCGGAGCTTAACAAGGAATATTCGTCCCATTTACGTTTTAAACTGACATCGTACATTTTTTGCTCCTTTTTATCTAAGTTGCTATATTCGGCAATTTCAAATACTTTTTCAAAAATGGGGTCATTCAGAAAATCGGGTAAACTATTGAGTTCTACAATGTTTTTAAGGACATACAACCATTTTTCCAAATTTGTGCTGAGTTGTTTCTCTGGTTTGTTGAGATTGATGAGCTCAATATAAATAAAACCCAGTTTATCATAAAAAATTTCCCCTGTCTTTTTGTTGCAAAGACAAATATCGTGTAAATATTCATCTGTTTCAGAGAAATGAAAACCATCCATAATCGCAATTACATAAACCTCGCTAATGGCATATTCCCACTCGTACCGTTTGCCTTTTGGCGCTTGGTCACTCAGCAATTTTGCACCGTAATAAATCGTTCGCTGTTTAAAATTATCCTGAATACTACTCTGCACTTCAATAATAAATTGCGAACCGTCATCGGTGGTACAAGTCAGATCAAAAATCACAGCACCTAATTTTGACGTATCACCTACGTGTTCGTTTTTGTTATACATTAAATCGCTAATGACCTTCTTGCCTTTGAATAATTCGTTTAAAAAAGCCAGTAAGATTTCTTTGTGCGACTCCATACCAAAAATACGCTTGAAACCATAATCAGTTGTTAAATCAATGTAACGTGAATGTTGTTGCATAATCCCCCCTTTTGGGTCATTAAAAATTGAGGTTATTATTAACCGCGGTGAAAATCCTACAAGATTTTTAGTTCAATTTTGGAATCAAGATCACAAAATTTGATTTTTTAGCGGGCAAAACTAAGGGTAAAAAATGAATCACTACAAATTCCCCCAAAAAACTGCTAAAATCTCCGCAATTTTTTCAATTTAATCAATCATTATGGCATTAATCAGTTTAACCAACGGCTATCTTTCTTTTAGTGATCATCCTTTGCTTGATCACTGCGATTTACATATTGAACCCAACGAGCGAGTGTGTTTAGTTGGTCGCAATGGCGCAGGCAAATCTACCCTACTCAAAATTCTGGCTGGCGATACTGTGATGGATGATGGCAAATTGCTGTTAAACCAAGATCTCGTTGTTTCTCGTTTAGAACAAGATCCGCCACGTACAGCAAGCGGTAATGTGTTTGATTATGTGGCCGAGGGGATTGGGCATTTAGCCGATTTATTGAAAGAATATCATCATTTATCCACGCAATTAGAACAGGATTATAGCGAAAGCCTACTCAATCAACTCGCCAACGTGCAGGCTAAATTAGAACACAATAACGGCTGGCAATTTGATAATAAAATCAAAGAAGTGTTGCTTAAACTGAATCTTAATCCTGATACCAAATTGTCGGATTTATCGGGCGGTTGGTTGCGTAAAGCGGCCTTGGCTCGGGCGTTGGTGTGCAACCCTGATGTGTTGTTGTTGGACGAACCTACTAACCATTTGGATGTAGATGCCATTGAATGGTTGGAAGAATTTTTACTGGAATTTAAAGGCAGTATCGTCTTTATTTCTCACGACCGTTCTTTTATTCGCAAAATGGCAACACGCATTGTGGATCTTGACCGTGGACAGCTTGTTTCCTATTCAGGTGATTACGACAATTATCTCACCACCAAAGAAGAAAATCTGCGTGTGGAAGAATTGCAAAATGCCCTATTTGATAAAAAACTCGCTCAAGAAGAAGTCTGGATTCGGCAAGGGATTAAAGCAAGACGTACTCGTAACGAAGGACGTGTGCGTGCCTTAAAAGCCTTGCGAGAAGAACGCCGTCAACGCCGAGATCAGCTTGGTACAGCAAAATTACAACTCGATCAATCTAGTCGTTCCGGCAAAATTGTGTTTGAACTCGAAAACGCCAATTTTGAGATTGACGGTAAAAAATTGCTCTCCAATTTCAGCACCAATATTATGCGGGGCGATAAAATTGCTTTAGTGGGTGCCAATGGTTGTGGAAAAACGACTTTTATTAAACTATTACTCGAACAACTTAAACCCACTTCAGGAAAAATCCGTTGTGGCACCAAATTAGACATTGCCTATTTCGACCAATATCGGGTAGATCTTGATCCCGAAAAATCTGTTATGGATAACGTGGCAGACGGCAAGCAAGATATTGAAGTCAACGGCATTAAACGCCACGTGTTAGGCTATTTACAAGATTTCTTATTTCCACCCAAACGAGCCATGACCCCTGTCAAAGCCCTGTCTGGCGGTGAACGCAATCGCTTATTGTTGGCAAAATTATTATTAAAGCCGAATAATTTATTAATTCTGGACGAACCGACCAACGATTTAGATGTGGAAACCCTTGAATTATTGGAAGAAATTCTAGCAGATTATCAAGGCACCCTGCTGATTGTCAGCCACGACCGTCAATTTATTGATAACGTTGCTACCGAATGTTATATGTTTGAAGGCAATGGCGTGTTGAATAAATATGTGGGCGGTTATTTTGACGCTAAACAGCAACAGACCAACGTTTTCGCTCAAAAAGCGTTGAATGAACCCGTTAAAACCGCCGAAAAAGCGGAAAAAACTGCGGTGCAAAATCCGAAAGTTTCTGAAAAACCGAAAAAACAAGCCACCAAGCTGTCTTACAAAGAACAACGTGAATTGGAGCAATTACCGCAACAACTGGAAGAATTAGAACAAAAAATCACCGCACTTCAAACGGAAGTGGGTAGCCCTGCGTTTTTCCAACAATCCCACGAAACCACTTCCGCAAAATTGCAACAATTAGCCGAGCTTGAAAATGAATTAGAAACGGCGTTTTTGCGGTGGGAAGAATTGGAAGAGAAGAAGAATCTGAGTTAATTTGTCGGGGCGTATGCAATACGCCCCAATTTACACGCCGTCAATAACAAAATGGTTGCTAACATAGTGAGTTAAAACGAGCCTATACCAAAATTTGTGTAAATACCTGTTTCTGAGATAATAACCAAAAACAGGTATTTTTATTATGAATGAACAACAAATTAAATTATTGGCTAATGAATTAGCTAAAAACCTTGCTCACCGATGAGGGAGATATTGAACTCAACATTCCCCGAGATCGTGACAGCACCTTTGAACCGCAAATTATTAAGAAAAATCAGACTAGCATCACGGGTATGGATGAGCAAATCATTGCCTTATATGCCAAAGGGTTAAGTAATCAGGAAATCGTTGATTCCTTTAAGGAATTTTATGATGCCGATGTTTCACCGAGCCTGATTTCTCGGGTGACGGATTCGGTCAAAGAACGCATTATTGAGTGGCAAAATGAACCGCTTGATGCGGTGTATGCCATTGTTTATTTGGATTGTATCGTGGTGAAAGTTCGCCAAGATGGGCGGATTATTAACAAGGCGGTTTTTGTCGCTTTGGGCGTGAATCTGGAGGAATGCAAAGAACTATTAGGACTCTGGATTGCCGAAAATGAAGGGGCAAAATTTTGGTTAAACGTGCTAACCGAGCTTAAAAATCGTGGCGTACAGGATATTTTAATTGCCTGTATTGACGGCTTAAAAGGCTTTCCTGAAGCGATAAACACCGTCTTTCCTGACACGAAAATTCAACTTTGTATCGTGCATATGGTGCGTAATAGCTTGAAATATGTCACTTGGAAAGATTACAAAGCCGTGACAGCGGATTTAAAGCTGATTTATCAAGCACCTACGGAACAGGTAGCCCTACAGGCGCTGGCTAATTTTGAGCAAAAATGGCAAGCAAAATACCCCTTAATCGCCAAAAGCTGGCAGAATCATTGGGCGAATTTAGCCACGATTTTCAGCTATCCTGACGATATTCGTAAGGCAATTTACACGACCAATGCGATTGAATCGTTGAACAGCGTGATTCGGCGAGTGATTAAAAAACGAAATGTCTTCCCGACTGACGAATCCGTGATTAAAATCGTTTGGCTTGCGATTAAAGATGCGTCTAAAAAATGGTCAATGCCGATCCGAAATTGGCGAGCAGCATTGAACCATTTTGTGCTAGAATTTGGTGATCGTTTAAGCGATCACCTTTAAGTGAAATTGGTGTTTACACAAAATGTGGGATAGGCTCGATTTAATAGTTAGAAATAAAAGCAATAATATAATATATTATTGCTTTTTAATTTAGAATGATTCCATTTTTATATACTCTTCCATTATTTTTAATGTTTTGTGCTTTTCAGAAGATCCTTTTTTAAATAATTCTCTATTTTCTTGACTTACATTAAACTTTTCAAAAAGAGAAATTATATCATTATCTATAATTACTAAATTGCTAATTATAGAACTACTGTATAATTTTTTATCTAAAATATTTTCTAAATAATCACCTCTTATTTTTAACACTTGTTCAAACTGTTTTTCTGTAAGGTTATTTAGTTTGCTTTTTAATTCATTTTTAAAACCTCTAATTTCATTTGTAAATTCTTTAATTTCCACTATTTCATCAGGATTTAAAGGCTGAATTAAATCTTTATATGTGTAAGTTTTTCCCCTAAAGGTGCTTTTAATTTGTTTCATTTCTTTAGTAACTTCACCATAATAGAAATATCTTGAACCATCAGGACTGCAATAACTATCTTCAAATTTAGGGAAATCTTGGCATCCATAGGAAGCCAAAACATTCTGAGAAATTAAAAATAAAGAACCACAAATTAAACCTAATTTAATTTTATTACTGAGCATATTTAACTCCTTTTTTATTATATTTATTTTTTATTATGATGTTATCGTAGATAAAAATAAATACAATAGTTTTTTAGAAAATAGTTGATGATTTTTAAATAGGTTTATATTTAAATAATCATCAAATTTTGTTTATTTATTGCAATATAAGGCTTGAATTTTGAAGCCTTATATTGCAAGGTTATCAACACATTAGTTGAACAGGGCAGAAACAGGTGTTATGTATTTAGAATACGTTCAACTTCACCAATAATGCTTTGACAGAAGTCTTGGTTTTTATCTTTCCAAAAAGAAATAAATCCAATACTTAGAGTTTCTGTTCTTTGTCCTGTTTGTTCAGATAATTCTTTAAAAACAAGATGATGATCACGTGATATGTTTTTTATCGTGTTAATACTTTCCCTAAAAGATTGCATTGGGTAATTTTCCCCAAGATTGCAATATTTCATTAGTGATTTTAATTCTTCATCTGTAAGATTTAGTGCTGCATTGAATATTTCTTCTTCAGGTGCATTGCCTTTTAACGTAATAATGCCATTTTCTTTATCTATAGATTTTTCTTGATCACCATCAAGGATGCATAATGATTTGACTTTATTTTTCGTTGCTGGATTTAATTTAATATTTTTATGGAATTTTATAGCACTATCTGCGCCGCCAGCTTGATGGATTTCTAGTTGTCGCTTAAGCTCAGGGACGTCAGATAAGATTCTTTCTACAAGAAGTCTAGCAAATTCATCTTCAACATAAATAATAAGTTTTTTCTCAATATATCCAGATAATGCTAATAATGAATCTACAGAGAGTTTACCTTGTTGTAATTTTTGATTTATGCAAGACCATATTGCTTCATCAGGCAATGGGGATAGCGCATAGTCGCTATGCGTGGTAAATATAATTTGTATGGATTTTTCTTTGGCTATTGTAATCAGTCGTTGTACCAATCTTTCTACGACTATTGGGTGTAAACCATTTTCAATTTCTTCAATTAATACTAATGTGTTTTTATCGGCAGATTCAATTTGTTCTATCATTCTTATGATAGATGATTCACCTGCACCAAAATGGAACTCAGAATAATTTATGTCATTTTTCTCTCCGATTAGGAATGTCGTTCCATCTATATTGGTTTTTTTATATTTTGATAATTCTTTATTTAAAATTGCACTCGCTATGGTAGCTGCATTTTTATTTAAAGTGCCTAATTCTTGTTGATCCTTAATTTGTTTTTTATTTCTTAATTTATTAAATGCTGTTTTCTCACTAGCAGGAACGGTTCGTTCAATTCCAAAAAATAAGATTTCACGTACAGGTGTATTTCTTCTTGCCCAATTACTTTCTTTAAACTCCGTTGTGTGAGTGCGTTCGCTTTGGTCTTTATTTGTTTTACTTAAATAATGTCCTGTTACTCCCCAATTTTGCATTGAAGTATCGCCCACATTACTTTTAGGGAAAAATTTACTTGGTATAATAGATTTATTATTTTGTGCGGTATATACGCATACAACAGATCCTAAAATGGTTGATTTACCACATCCATTTGGTCCGATGATTGCCGTAACGGGAAAATCAAATTTGATTTCTTGATCTGTAATACCGCGCATTTTATGAATATCTAGTTTTAGTAGATATTTCCCATATTTACGTTCTTTTACTTTATCAAGTAGATCATTAATGTCATTACTGTAGGTCATAGGGATAGCCTCATTTAGGGTTGGATTGTTTGTGTTTGTTTATTATTCTACAATTGTTTTTTTTTTGCGCAATTTGCGTTTGTTTGATCGGCTATTTTTTGAGCGTTAGGAAATGGGTGTTTTAGATTTAGCGTTGTTGTTACAAGGGGTGAGCGATTTGTTGCAAATGCGGCAAAGATAGCGCTGAGTGCCTCACTTCGTGCCGTTTTTGACAAAATGTGCAGAGCGACAATGGGGGCAAAATTTCGGCGGTTTTGGCTTATTAGACATAATTTGAAGAATTTTGGCAAAACGCCTAAATTGCTCTTGCACTTCTTTAGGTAGCTGAACAAAGTTAAATTGAAGTGCTTTGAGTTTGCTCGGTTTGCTCATGTTGTCCCCTCGGTTTTTAATATAAAGAATACGCCATATTTTAACCTATTTTTGTGATCTTGATTCCAAAAACGATAACAAGTCATAGCAAAATTTCTAAAACTCAGATAAATTTGGTTGGCTCAAACTGCTTGTCTGTTGGAAAATGATAAATTATAATCTATGGAGAAATGATATGGCAAAAATGAAAGCGTGGAAGGTTATTCTACAAAAAGAAGTAAAGTTATGGTTGACTGAACTAGATCCTGATGATACAGACAATGTTTTTTCTGCCATACGACTGCTCAAAATGCGAGGCCCCAACCTTGGTCGCCCTTATGTGGATACATTGCACAGCGTCAAATATCCCAATATGAAAGAACTTAGAGTACAATCAAAACAATCTGTTTTTCGTCTCTTTTTTATTTTTGATCCATTAAGACAAGCCGTTGTTTTATGTGGTGGAGATAAAAAAGGTAAGAACGAAAAACGTTTTTATACCACGATGATTACTCAAGCCGAGAAAATTTATGAAATTTATTTAACACAAATGGAGAACAAATGATGGAATTTATAAATTTTGATGATGTGTTAGCTGAACTTCCCCTTGAACGCCAAGAAAAAATCAAACGTGAATCCGAACGAATGTTAATGGAATTAAGATTAGCTGAAATTCGTGAAGAACTTGAACTTTCCCAACAACAGCTCGCAAAAGAACTCAACATTAGTCAACCGTCCGTCGTAGCAATGGAAAAACGGGGCAATGATATTCGCTTGTCGTCGGTTAAGCGTTATGTGGAGGCAATGGGGGGACAGCTTAGTCTTTCGGTAGCGTTGCCAACGGGGAAAACGGTTTCTTTTGCGTTATAGCAAAATAATGAGGGATTGACCCTCACCCTAGCCCTCTCCCAAAGGGAGAGGGAACAGTATGAAGTAATACAAATTTTTAAATTAATTCCCCTGCTCCATCCCCTCTCCCTTTGGGAGAGGGAACAGTATGAAGTAATACAGATTTTTAAATTAATTCCCTTGCTCCATCCCCTCTCCCTTTGGGAGAGGGACAGTATGAAGTAATACAAATTTTTAAATAAATACCTAAGCCATCCCCTCTCCCTTTGGGAGAGGGAACAGTATGAAGTAATACAAATTTTTAAATAAATACCTAAGCCATCCCCTCTCCCTCTGGGAGAGGGCTAGGGTGAGGGTACAACCTAAATGAACACTATGACCGAAAAACAATACGATTCTATAAACATTCAGGTACTCAAAGGCTTAGAACCTGTGCAGGTTCGCCCGGGGATGTACACCGACACCACTCGCCCGAACCATTTAGGGCAGGAAGTCATTGATAATAGCGTGGACGAGGCTTTAGCGGGTTACGCCACCAAAATTGAAGTGATTTTACACAAAGATCAATCCCTTGAAGTGACCGACAATGGGCGGGGTATGCCTGTGGATATGCACCCGACGGAGAAAATGTCAGGTGTTGAAGTGATTCTCACCAAACTGCATGCGGGCGGTAAATTTTCCAATAAGAATTATGAATTTTCAGGCGGTTTGCACGGCGTGGGGATTTCGGTGGTGAATGCCCTGTCGGAACGGGTGGATGTGACCATTAAACGCAATGGCGAAGTCCATCATATCGCTTTTGCCAATGGTGAGAAAGTGGAAAATTTAACCGTGACTGGCAGTTGCGGTCGTCGCAATACAGGAACAACGGTACATTTCAAACCGAATCCAAAATATTTTGACAGCGATAAATTCTCTGTTTCTCGCTTGCGACACTTGTTGCGAGCCAAAGCGGTACTCTGTTCGGGGTTGGAAATCAAATTTATTGATAAGGTCAATGGCACGGAAGATACTTGGCTTTATCAAGACGGACTATCCGATTATTTAAGCGAGGCAGTCAATGGCTTTACGGCTCTGCCTGAAACGCCTTTTGTGGGCGAGTTTAAAGGCAATTCGGAGGCAGTAGCGTGGGCGTTATTGTGGTTGCCTGAGGGAGGCGAGTTACTAGGCGAAAGCTATGTGAATTTGATCCCGACGATTTTGGGCGGAACGCACGTTAATGGCTTGCGACAAGGCTTATTAGACGCCATGCGTGAATTTTGCGAATTTCATAATCTGTTGCCACGCAATGTCAAACTCACGGCTGACGATTTGTGGGATCGTTGTGCTTATGTGCTGTCACTGAAAATGCACGATCCGCAATTTTCAGGGCAAACCAAAGAACGGCTTTCTTCTCGCCAAAGTGCGGTGTTTATTAGTGGCGTAGTGAAAGATGCGTTCAGTTTGTGGCTGAATAACAATGTGGAACAAGCCAAAGCATTGGCGGAAATGGCGATTAGCTCGGCCCAAAAACGGCTCAATGCGGCGAAAAAAGTGGTGCGTAAAAAATTGACTTCTGGTCCTGCGTTACCGGGGAAATTAGCGGATTGTTCACAACAAGATTTAGATCGCACGGAGCTATTTTTGGTGGAGGGGGATTCTGCAGGCGGTTCAGCAAAACAGGCTCGTAATCGGGATTATCAAGCTATTCTTCCTTTGCGTGGTAAAATTTTAAATACGTGGGAAGTGGCCTCCGATCAGGTGCTTGGCTCGGAAGAAGTGCATAATATTGCGGTAGCATTGGGGATTGATCCCGACAACGACGATTTGAGCCAGTTGCGTTATGGCAAGGTGTGTATTTTAGCGGATGCGGACAGCGACGGCTTGCATATTGCTACTCTACTTTGTGCGTTGTTTTTACGCCATTTCCCCAAATTAGTGCAAGAGGGACATGTGTTTGTGGCCATGCCACCGTTATATCGTATTGACTTGGGTAAAGAAGTCTATTACGCCTTAGACGAAAGTGAAAAAGACGCTATTTTAGATCGTTTAAAAGGAAAACGTGGTCAACTGAATGTACAGCGTTTCAAAGGGTTAGGTGAAATGAACCCGAGTCAGTTGCGAGAAACCACCATGGATCCGAATACTCGCCGTTTAGTGCAGTTAACCTACAAAGAAGATGACGAAAGTGCGGTGGAAAAAGAAGATGTTTTACCGAATGATACCTTTGAATTAATGGATATGTTACTCAATAAAAAACGAGCGGATGATCGCAAAAACTGGTTGCAAGCCAAGGGCGATCAGGTGGATTTAACGGTGTAAAATATAACCCCCTCTCCCTCTGGGAGAGGGTTGGGGTGAGGGTTATTACGTAATTTTACCCTCACCCTAGCCCTCTCCCAAAGGGAGAGGGAACGGGAACAAAATATGACTGAAAATAACAATATCAACTACGAGGGCATTGAACAAATGCCACTGCGCACTTTTACCGAAAGTGCCTATTTAAATTATTCCATGTATGTGATTATGGATCGTGCCTTGCCTTTTATCGGCGACGGTCTAAAACCGGTACAACGACGGATTATTTATTCCATGTCGGAACTCGGCTTAAACGCCAGTGCGAAATATAAAAAATCTGCTCGCACCGTGGGGGACGTGTTGGGTAAATTCCATCCGCATGGCGACAGTGCCTGTTATGAGGCCATGGTATTAATGGCGCAACCCTTTTCTTATCGCTATCCTTTGGTAGATGGGCAAGGCAACTGGGGGGCGGCGGACGATCCGAAATCCTTTGCGGCTATGCGTTATACGGAATCTCGTTTATCCAAAATTTCCGAAATGTTGCTCGGTGAATTGGGACAAGGCACGGTGGATTATCAGCCAAATTTTGACGGCACCCTGCAAGAACCGCAATATTTACCTGCTCGCCTACCGCATATTTTGCTGAACGGTACAACAGGCATTGCAGTCGGTATGGCAACGGATATTCCGCCCCATAATATCAATGAAATTGCCGACGCTTGCGTGATGTTATTGGATAATCCGAAAGCCACCCTTGACGATCTCTTAACCGTCGTGCAAGGCCCTGATTTTCCAACAGAGGCGGAAATTATTACGCCAAAAGCGGATATTCGTAAAATCTATGAACAAGGGCGTGGTTCAATCAAAATGCGGGCGGCGTGGAAAAAAGAGGACGGTGAAATTATTATTACCGCTGTACCACATCAATCATCCCCGACCAAAATTCAAGCCCAAATTGCCGATCAAATGAATAGCAAGAAATTGCCAATGTTGGAAGATATGCGAGATGAGGCGGATCAGGATAATCCTGTACGAATCGTGCTAGTGCCTCGTTCTAACCGTGTGGATGTGGAGGCGGTGATGGCACATTTATTTGCCACCACGGACTTGGAAAAATCTTATCGAGTCAATATGAATATGATTGGCTTGGATCATAAACCAGCGGTAAAAGGATTAGTGCAAATCCTCACGGAATGGTTGCAATTCCGTCGAACAACGGTTACCCGTCGTTTACAACACCGTTTGGATAAAATTTTAGCTCGTTTGCATATTTTAGCCGGTTTGATGATCGCTTACTTAAATATTGATGAAGTGATTGAGATTATTCGCCACGAAGATGACCCCAAAGCGGAATTAATGGCTCGCTTTAATTTGAGTGATGAACAAGCGGAAGCCATTTTGAACTTGCGTTTACGTCATTTAGCCAAATTAGAGGAACAAGAATTACAAGCGGAACAAGATAAACTCTCAGAAGAACGTGAACAGTTAGAATTGTTACTGGGTTCTGAACGCCGTTTAAATACCTTAATCAAAAAAGAAATTCAGCAAGACGCTAAAACCTACGCCAGCCCACGCCGTTCACCATTAATTGAACGAGCCGAAGCCAAAGCCATTTCTGAAAGCGAAATGTTACCTGCTGAGGCGGTGACCGTGATTTTATCAGAACAAGGTTGGGTGCGTTGTGCTAAAGGTCATGAGATTGATGTGACAGGGTTAAGTTATAAAGCAGGGGACAAATATCTTGACCATGCGCAAGGTAAAAGCAATCAGCCTGCGGTGTTTATCGACAGCACAGGACGGAGCTATGCGTTGGATCCATTGAGTTTGCCATCTGCTCGCTCGCAAGGTGAACCGTTAACCGGTAAATTAACCTTACCCACAGGCGCAAATGTAACGCAAGTCTTAATGGAAAATACCGATCAAGCCTTGTTAATGTCATCCAGTTCAGGTTATGGTTTTATCTGTCAATTTGAGGATTTGGTTGCTCGCAACAAAGCAGGTAAAGCGGTGATCAGCTTGCCTGAAAATGCCGATGTGTTACCGACCAAAATTTTGCCAAAAAACACCGCACTTTTGGTGGCCTTAACCCAAGCCGGACGCATGCTCATTTTCCCTGTGGCAGACTTGCCGACCCTTGCGAAAGGAAAAGGGAACAAAATCATTACGATTTCCGGTGCAGATTTGAAAGCGGGCAAAGACAGTTTAGTGAAATTATTGCTGATTTCCGAAAACGCCAGTTTGGTGTTCCATTCTGGTAAACGAAAAATCACGCTAAAACCAGAAGATTTGCAAAAATTCCGAGCAGAACGAGGCAGAAAAGGCTCCAGTTTGCCACGAGGCTTGCATAGTGGCGTAGAAATAGACGTGATTGAGCCGGCGGAATAGCGCAAAGAACGACACAAACACAAAATAGGGGAAATTTTCTCCTATTTTTATTTTCAAAACCGATAAATTTGTTTTAGAATAAGACATTATTCTTACGCCATGTTTAGACCAATGAAACTCAATTTTCCAACCATATTAACTATTTTTCGGGTGATTCTGATCCCATTCTTTATTATTGCGTTCTATTTACCCGCTGAATGGACAAATATTGTGACCACGGCGATCTTTTTTGTGGCCTCTATCACCGATTTATTTGATGGCTATTTAGCACGCAAATGGAAACAAACTACCCGTTTTGGCGCCTTTTTAGATCCTGTGGCGGATAAGGTTATTGTTTCCGCTGCCTTAATTTTAATTGTGGAATATTATCATGCCTTTTGGATTACCATTCCGGCTATTGTGGTAATTTCCCGAGAAATTATCGTATCCGCCTTGCGTGAATGGATGGCCGAAGTGGGCAGTCGAGCTAAAGTGGCGGTGTCTTGGATTGGCAAGGTCAAAACCACCGCACAAATGTTGGCATTGGGGGGGTTGTTATGGCGTTATAACAGCCTTATGGAATACGCCGCTATTGCCTTACTCTATGTGGCCGCCATTTTAACGATTTGGTCTATGTTGCAATATTTACATGCAGCCAAAGAGCCGCTTTTGCAAGATCATAATAATGAATAATTTAGAGGCATAATTAATTTATTTCGTGATCTTGTTTACAAAAGAATACAAAATCGATTTAAATTTAACCATTTGAATTTATTATTTAAAATAACATTTGACTCGGGTTATAAAATCCGTAAAATGCAAAACCGTTGAAAGCCATCAGCCGAAAACAAAGCGGGAATAGCTCAGTTGGTAGAGCACGACCTTGCCAAGGTCGGGGTCGCGAGTTCGAGCCTCGTTTCCCGCTCCAATTTAAACCTAGCAAAAGTTAGGAAATGCGTTTAGCCCGAGTGGCGGAATCGGTAGACGCAAGGGATTTAAAATCCCTCGCCTTTCGGGGCGTGCCAGTTCAAGTCTGGCCTCGGGCACCATTTAAAGCAACATGAAAACAATATAATGACAGCTTAAGCCTGTCTTTTTTTATGCCTCTCACTCCGCTATTCATCTCTATCGGTAGCTAATTCCAAGATTTTTAAAATCACCTGTACGGCACTTTCCATGCCCTCAAGGGTAATCAGTTCGTGAATACTGTGGAAATTATAACCACCGGTAAAAATATTCGGACAAGCTAATCCTTGTTCGGCTAACCAAGCGCCATCCGTGCCACCACGAATCGGTTTATGATGAGGTTTAATTCCGCATTCTCGCATAGCTAAATCGGCTAATTCAATGGATTTTGGCACGTTACTCACGCAGTTATACATATTTTTATAACTGTCTTGGATCGTCACTTGAATTGGTGGCGAAAGCTGTTTTTGTTGGTTGAGTTGATTCACCAATGACACAAGCAAGGCTTTACGTTGTTCAAAATGTGCATTATCAAAATCCCGAATTAAGTAATGTAATTCTACCCCGTTGACATCCCCCACAAATCGGTTTAAATGGAAAAAACCTTGTTTATCCGCTGTTTTTTCTGGCACCTCGTCAGCGGGTAATAATTGTTGAAACTCACAAGCCAAGGTTAACGCATTGACCATTTTATCTTTGGCATAACCCGGATGAATGTTGCGACCAGAAAGACAAATTGTCGCACTGGCCGCATTAAAATTTTCGTATTCCAATTCCCCGACAGCGCCACCATCAATGGTATAGGCCCAATCACAAGGGAATTTGTCCAACGCAAAAAATTGCATACCTAAGCTAATTTCTTCATCAGGGGTAAATGCCACACGAACATTGCAATAAGGCTGATTGCTGTGTTTTAAGCGAAAAAGTGCGGTCATAATTTCGGCAATTCCCGCCTTGTTGTCTGCACCAAGCAATGTGGTGCCATCCGTGACAATCAAGGTTTTGCCCACTAATTTGTGCATAAACGGAAACATGACAGGGCTAATAAATTGTTCACCAAGGCCTAACGCCACATCACCGCCACGATAATTGACAATCACTTCGGGTTTGACATTTTTACCACTGCAATCGGGCGAGGTGTCTAAATGCGCCAATAAGCCGATAGTGGGTGCATTGGTCACATTGCTTGGCAAATAAGCGGTTAAAATCCCATGTTCAGAAAGTTGAATATCTTGCAATCCCAAGGCTTGTAGTTCTTGCGCTAAAAATTTGGCTAATTTCAGTTGACCCGGTGAACTTGGCGAGTATTTCGCGCCGATTTTGGCTTGCGTATCAAATGACACATAGTTTAAAAAACGCTCCAATAAATCATGATGATATTCCGCTGTTGACATGGTTTTCTCCCTTAATATTTTTCTGTTTTGATTATGCAAAAACCCCATTCAATACGCAATTTTTTTCACAAATTTATGCACGAAGTTTTATCTATATCAATTTTTAGGCATTTATTGGGTAACCACTGAAAAAAATTGGCGAAAAAAGGCATTATTTCCTTTTCATTATGCCCCAATCGCTATATCATAAGGGCTTATAAAATTCGGTGCTTGCTTATCCGTTTAAGTGAGTGTTGTGGTTCTATTTAACTAATCCATATTAGTTTTTCAGGGAGAAAACCAAAGCTAGTGGAAAAAACGACTAACCCTATCGTTTTGGAAGAAACGCCAAAACCCATTGTTGAGTTACGTTCTCTTACAAAATCCTATGGTGATAACACCATTATCCAAGATTTCAATCTCACCATTAATAACGGTGAATTTATCACGATTTTAGGCCCTTCAGGCTGTGGTAAAACCACGGTTTTACGCTTAATTGCGGGCTTTGAAGAAGTCAATGGCGGCCAAATTATTATTGACGGTGAAGATGTGACCCATATTCCCGCCGAACAACGCCATGTCAATACCGTGTTCCAAAGTTATGCACTCTTTCCACACATGACCATTTTTGAAAACGTGGCCTTTGGATTGCGTATGCAAAAAGTCCCTGAAGCAGAAATTAAACCCCGTGTACTGGACGCCTTGCGTATGGTGCAATTAGAAGACATGGCTGAACGCAAACCAAGCCAACTTTCAGGTGGTCAACAACAACGTATCGCCATTGCCCGTGCGGTGGTGAATAAACCGAAAGTCTTATTATTAGACGAATCCTTATCTGCATTGGATTACAAATTGCGTAAGCAAATGCAGAATGAATTAAAATCTTTACAACGTCAATTAGGCATTACCTTTATTTTCGTGACCCACGATCAGGAAGAAGCCTTAACCATGTCTGATCGCATTATTGTGTTAAGAAAAGGTAATATCGAACAAGACGGTTCACCACGTGAAATTTACGAAGAACCGCGTAATTTATTCGTGGCGAAATTTATTGGCGAAATCAATATTTTTGACGCTACCGTGTTACACCGTGTGGATGAAAAACGAGTAAAAGCCAATGTAGAAGGTCGCATTTGTGATATTTATGTGGATCAAGAAGTGCATGAAGGACAAAAACTCAAGGTATTGTTACGCCCTGAAGATGTGTTGCTTGAAGAACTGGATGAAAATGAACAATCCAGTGCCATCATTGGTTACATTCGTGAACGTAACTACAAAGGCATGACCTTGGAATCCACCGTTGAATTAGAACATAACGGCAAAATGGTGCTGGTTAGCGAATTCTTTAATGAGGACGACCCGAATATCGATCACTCCTTAGATCAAAAAGTGGCGGTGACTTGGATTGAAAAATGGGAAGTGGTATTAAACGATGAAAATGATCACCAATAAATTCCAAAAGGTTACGGTCGGCATTATTTTTGCGTGGCTGATTTTCTTTGTTTTTGCACCGAACTTTCTTGTATTTTTGGTGAGTTTCTTAAGCAAAGACGCCAGCAATTTCTATGCGTTGCCGTTTACCTTTGAAAACTACACTCGACTATTCGAGCCGTTATATGGCACTGTGGTGTGGAATTCCTTGTATATGTCAGGCATTGCCACGATTTTATGTTTGGTGATTGGCTACCCGTTCGCCTTTATCATGACAAAAATCAAGGAGAAATACCGCCCACTGTTGATGTTCCTGTTGGTGTTGCCATTTTGGACCAACTCATTGATTCGTATTTACGGCATGAAAGTATTTCTTGGGGTAAAAGGCATTTTAAACAGCTTATTATTATCCATTGGGATTATTAGCGAACCGATTCGGATTTTAAATACCGAAATTGCGGTGATTATTGGCTTAGTTTATTTGCTATTACCTTTTATGATTTTGCCACTCTACTCGGCCATTGAAAAATTAGATCTTCGCCTATTAGAGGCTGCCAAAGATTTAGGCGCCAATGGGTTCCAACGTTTTGTAAAAATCATTATTCCATTGACCATGCCGGGGATTGTCTCTGGTTGCTTACTGGTATTACTGCCTGCCATGGGAATGTTCTATGTAGCAGACTTATTAGGCGGGGCAAAAGTCTTGTTAGTGGGTAACGTGATTAAGAGTGAATTCTTAATTTCACGTAACTGGCCATTTGGTTCGGCGATTAGTATTGGCTTAACCATTTTAATGGCATTATTAATTTTCGTTTACTATAAAGCGAATAAATTACTGAATAAGAAAGTGGAGCTAGAATAATGGGTCGTATCCTACGTAGTGGTTTTATGTTGGTGGTATATGCCTATTTGTATATCCCCATCGTGATTTTAGTGGGTAACTCGTTCAACGGTGACCGTTATGGGTTAAGTTGGAAAGGGTTTACTTGGAACTGGTATGAGCGTTTGTTTAACAATGATACGCTAATTCAAGCGGCAATTCACTCGGTCGTCATTGCCTTTGTGGGTGCGACTTTGGCCACCATTATCGGTAGCTTAACGGCGATTGCTTTATACCGTTATAAATTCCGTGGTAAACAAGCCGTCAGCGGTATGTTATTTGTGGTGATGATGTCCCCCGATATCGTGATGGCGGTGTCTTTATTGGCTCTGTTTATGATTGTGGGCATTTCCTTAGGTTTTTGGTCGCTATTACTCGCCCATATCACCTTCTGTTTGCCTTATGTGGTGGTCAGCGTGTTCTCTCGCTTAAAAGGTTTTGACTTACGTATGCTTGAGGCGGCTCGTGACTTAGGCGCCAGTGAAGTGACGATTTTGCGTAAAATTATTTTACCTCTCGCACTGCCTGCGATTATTTCAGGTTGGCTATTAAGTTTCACCCTCTCCTTAGATGACGTTGTGGTGTCCTCTTTCGTCAGCGGTGCAAGCTATGAAATTTTACCATTGAAAATCTATTCTTTGGTCAAAACAGGGGTCACCCCTGAAGTGAATGCCCTCGCCACCATTATGATCGTACTTTCCTTGTTATTAGTGGTGATCGGTCAGTTGATTAATAAGAAAGAGAAAATATAGGCAAAACCTAGAGAAAGCCTAGACAAAACCAACGTTTCAACATAAAATAGCGCCCGACCCGAAGCTAGTCCCTAGCCCAAAGTCAGGCGTTTTTTTATGACTTTCTATTTGAAAAAATAAAAAGCGGATACTCTTACTTACTCTCAACGGAGAAAATCTTAAATGAAAAAATTAGCAGGTCTTTTCGCAGTTAGCTTAGTCGCTGTTGCTTTGACTGGTTGTAACGATAAAGAAACCAAAACGGAAACTTCTGCAGCCCCTGCGGCCACCCCCGCAGCAAGCGAAGATAAAGTGGTCAATCTTTATACTTGGACGGAATATGTACCAGATGGTTTATTAGATGAATTTACTAAAGAAACCGGTATCAAAGTCAACGTATCAAGCCTTGAATCTAACGAAACCATGTATGCCAAAGTGAAATTACAAGGTGCGGGGGCTGACGGTTACGACGTGATTGCGCCGTCAAACTATTTCGTGTCTAAAATGGCACGTGAAGGAATGTTAAAAGAGTTAGATCACAGCAAATTGCCAGTGATTGCGGAACTCGATCCGGATTGGTTAGACAAAGACTACGACAAGGGTAACAAATACTCTTTACCACAATTATTAGGTGCACCGGGTATTGCCTATAACGTCAAAACCTACAAAGGATCTGATTTCACTTCTTGGGGTGACTTATGGAAACCTGAATTTGCCGGTAAAGTGCAATTATTAGATGACGCACGTGAAGTATTTAATATTGCCTTAGTGAAATTAGGTAAAAATCCAAATACCACCAACCCAGATGAAATCAAAGCCGCTTACGAAGAATTATTGAAATTGCGTCCAAACGTACTTTCTTTCAATTCAGACAACCCAGCGAACTCGTTTATTTCTGGCGAAGTTGAATTAGGTCAATTATGGAACGGTTCTGTACGCATTGCGAAAAAAGAATCACCAGATACCATTGACATGGTCTTCCCGAAAGAAGGACCTGTATTATGGGTTGATACCTTAGCCATTCCCGCTAATGCAAAACACCCAGACGCCGCACACAAATTAATTAACTATATGTTAAGTGAAAAAGTGTCTGAGCAATTAACCTTAGAGATTGGTTATCCAACGTCTAACTTAAAAGCAAAAGCGAAATTACCCGCAGAGATCACCAACGATCCAGCCATCTACCCAACGGCTGACGTCTTGCAAAAATCTTACTGGCAAGATGATGTTGGCGAAGCGGTTGAATTATATGAAAAATATTATCAAGAGCTAAAAGCAGCAAAATAATATTGCGGAATTTGATAACTTAAAAAAGTGCGGTGATTTTCACCGCACTTTTTGTTTATCTCAAACAAACCAAAACATAAAATAAATTTCTCGCATTCACATAATTTTGCTTGCATAGGGATTAAAATGAATATATATTCATAATAAATGAATAAATATATAAAATTACCCCAAAGGAAGATATTATGCACAGCTCCGAATTAGTCCAATGGTTTCGTCAATCTACCCCTTATGTCAATATGCACCGTGGCAAAACGTTTGTGATTATGCTTGATGGGGATACGATTGCGAGTACAAATTTTATTAATATCATCAGCGATATTCGTTTATTACACAGTCTAGGAATCAAATTAATTATTGTGTTTGGTGCGAGAGTGCAAATTAATGAATTACTTTTACAACACCAGATTACACCACAATATCATAAAAATATTCGCATTACCGATCAAAAAACCCTTGATTTGGTCAAGCAAGCGGTGGGAAAACTGAATTATGATATTACCTCAAGACTGTCCATGCGACTTCCCCATTCGCCTTTGCTCAATGTGGTCAGCAGTAACTTTATTTTAGCGCAACCCATTGGCGTGGACGACGGTGTCGATTATTTATTAAGTGGTAAACTCCGCCGTATTGAAGTGGAAAATATTCAACAACAGTTAGATCGTGACGCAATCGTATTAATTGGCCCGATTGCCCCCTCCGTGACGGGGGAAAGTTTTAATCTGCCCTTTGAAGAAATTGCGACACAAGTTGCGATTAAAATTAAAGCCGAAAAACTGATTGGCTTTAGTGCCACACAAGGGATTTTAGACCCACAAAAACAAACCATTTCGGATTTATTACCACAAAATGCGGTGGAATATCTGCAAGAATTTATTCACAACGATCTTTATCACAGCTCCCAAGCTCGCTTTCTACAAGCGGCCATTGATGTTTGCCGTGCAGGGGTTAAACGTTCGCACCTATTAAGTTATGAAGAGGACGGTTCATTATTGCAAGAATTATTTACCCGTGACGGTGTGGGAACACAGCTTTCAATGGAAAATGCCGAAGATATTCGCTTGGCGACCATTCGTGATATTCCAAGTTTATTAGAACTGATTCAACCCTTAGAACAACAAGGTATTTTAGTCAAACGCTCTCGTGAACAATTAGAAATGGATATTGAAAAATATACGATTATTGACCGAGATGGTGTCATTATCGCTTGTGCCGCATTAAATGTTTATCAGCAGGAAAAAATGGCTGAAATGGCTTGTGTCGCTGTTCACCCTGATTATCGTAACTCCTCGCGTGGTGATATTCTATTAGACGCCATTCAAAAACGCGCCAAAAATGTCGGCATTGAAAAATTATTTGTTCTCACCACCCGAACCGTTCATTGGTTTCAAGAACGCGGATTTAGCGTCGCCAATGTGGAAGATCTGCCACAGGAAAAACGAGAACATTATAATTATCAACGGCGATCTAAGATTTTGATTCAGGATTTAGCTTGATAACTCGCCCACAAAATGTCGTTGTGATTTCGTTTCATCACGGCTTAAAATTAAACGGTGGTAATTTTCAAAACGCACAGGGTGAATTTTGCCCTGTTCAACGGCTTCTCGTAAGGCACATTGCGGATCGTCTAAATGCTTACAATCACGGAATTTGCACGTGCCAAGAAAATATTGAAATTCACGATAACCCAGCGTAATTTGCTCGGGTTCTAAATGCCATAAACCAAATTCTCGAATACCCGGGCTATCAATCAGATTGCCCCCTTGTGGCAAATGATATAAACGTGATGAAGTGGTGGTATGTTGTCCTAAGCCTGAGTTTTCACTCACCGCATTGGTTACCGCATTGACTTCAGGCATGATTTGATTGACCAGACTGGATTTCCCGACCCCCGATTGCCCCACAAAAATAGAGGTGCCAGAAGCTAAAAGTGCGGTTAATTTTTGCATATTTTTGCCCGTTTGGGCGGAAATCATCAGGGTTTGATAACCAATATCTTGGTAAATTTTTAGCTGTTGTTCTGCTTCCGCCAGTGCCTGCTCAGAAAGCAAATCCACTTTATTTAACACAATCACCGCTGGAATATTCGCCGTTTCGCAAATCACTAAATAACGGTCAATAATATTCAATGATAGGGTTGGCAACACGGCAGACACAATAATAATGCGATCAATATTGGCTGCCATGACTTTTAACCCATCATAATAATCAGGGCGAGCCAGTTCATTTTGACGGGGTTGCACCGCTTCAATCACGCCACTAATCCCCTGTAATTGCGCCAGCCCTTTACGCCAAATGACCCGATCCCCCACTACCACGCTCGCCAACGTACGGCGTAAATTACAACGGAAAATATGGCCTTGTCCATCTTCCACATCCGCGTGCATAGAATAACGGGTTACCACCACGCCATCTTGCGTATCCCCGAGCATATCATCTTGCCAATCTATTTGTTTTTTCTGCTGGCGTTGATGACGATCTAAGGCTTTTGCATTATTACGATGAATACGGCGTTTTTGGTTTTGGGTGAGTTTTTGCTTTGCCAAGGGTTTATTCCTTAAAAGTGCGGTGATTTTTCTATCTATTTTATCATTGTGAATTTTGCTACAATAGCACAAATTCAACATAGGATACTTGATATTATGCCACAAGATAAAGAAAATCTCATTTGGATCGATCTCGAAATGACAGGATTAGATCCCGAAAAAGAACGGATTATTGAAATCGCCACCATTGTCACGGATAAAAACTTAAATATCCTTGCCGAAGGGCCGGTATTAGCGGTTAAACAATCTGATGAATTATTAGCCAAAATGAGTGATTGGTGTGTGAAAACCCATACAGAAAATGGCTTAATTGAACGCGTCAAAACCAGCAAGCTCACCGAACGTGCGGCCGAATTACAAACCCTCGATTTCTTAAAAAAATGGGTACCAAAAGGCCAATCCCCTATTTGTGGCAATAGCGTGGCACAAGATAAACGTTTTTTATTTAAATATATGCCCGATTTAGCCGATTATTTCCACTATCGTTATTTAGATGTCAGCACACTCAAAGAACTGGCTCGCCGTTGGAAACCTGAAGTGTTAGAGGGATTTAAAAAAGAAAACACCCATTTAGCCTTAGATGATATTCGGGAAAGTATTAAAGAACTCGCTTATTACCGCGAACATTTTATTAAATTAGCTTAGAATTTCTACAAACAAACAGAAAATAAAAATTTCTACTTGCACGACAGAAATTTTTTCTTATAATAAGCCCTGTTTTCGACATATTGCATGTCGCTCTGCGGGAATAGCTCAGTTGGTAGAGCACGACCTTGCCAAGGTCGGGGTCGCGAGTTCGAGCCTCGTTTCCCGCTCCAAATTTTAAAGGACGCTTTTTGCGTCCTTTTTTATATCAAGTAAATATGTCATCAAAAATTCGCTATATGACGTTCAGAAAAAAACCGCAATATTTCACCGCGATTTTAGGTTTAGCTTAACTAGATTAGATGTGCGTGCAAATTTTTTTGGTCATTTGCAAATTTCGTAAAATTATCCCGATTTTATTCATCACTAAATTTAGGAACAAAATACATTGTGATTAAATCATTTTGATTATTGCTGATGTTAATGGCTTTAAAATAATGTCGTTCATATAAAGCGATAAGTTCGGGCTTATCTTCACATTCTAAAAGTGAAATCGTTGTTTGATTTGACATATAATTTTATCTATTTCGGTTTGTGTTGGTTCTGGGGTGCGTTTTAACTTAACTTCCACGGGATGGGCTAAATCCCAATCTAGTTGTTTAATCGCTTCCCAATCATTCACCACAAAGGTTTTATCTAATGATGATGTCGCCATAATTACCCCTTGGTTTTATTGAGAAAATAAAGTTTATTTTAAAGGATTAAGGTCAAACATTCAACCCACAAAAAAACCGCAATATTTCACCGCGATTTTAGGTTTAGCTTAACTAGATTAGATGTGCGTGCAAATTTTTTTGGTCATTTGCAAATTTCGTAAAATTGCCCTTTTGTACATAACTATCAAATTGAATTAAGTTGTGTATCAATTCAGCGTTGGTAGATTTAGGTGTAAGAATTTCACCGCACATTTACAAAATATCCTGATAATGTTCAGGGGCGTTAATGAGTTTGTTGATGGTTTGGTGGATTTTGTGCATTATTTGTTGTTGATGTTTTTCATTAAAATGTACGAACATACTGTTGTGATCTATCAAAAAACGGATGATTGGTGTTTGTTTATTGTCGTTACTGCTGGTTTGATCTGGCTCAAAGGTAACAATGAGCAAGGGGTCGTTTTGGTTGTACTGCACACGAGCGTGGTATAAGCCAATGTAAAGTGGGGTTATGCTCCCTTTGGCATTGATATGTGAAGGTTTAATTCTGCCGTGTTTTGCGTCGCTGTCTTGGTGGTACACTTCTACAAAACCTTGCACTTGCCAAGTGTTAATTAAGGTTGCAAGGTCGTAGATGTATTGTTCTTTGATATCATCAATGGATTTATCAAGCAAAATAGCACTGATTTCATAGAAAAATTCGTCAATTTCAGGCTTGCTGATGTTGATGATTTCTATGGTTTTGGGTCTCGCTGTTTCTTGCTCTAGCAAGGTTGCCAAGTCTTTGAAGTTGTGCAAGGATTTCATCGTGGGTGTTTCCTGTAATGGCGACTCTTTGGTTGATGTTATCTTGCAGTTCAATGATTGAGCGAGCAAGAGGGGGGCTAGGTTGTACGCTATTCATCGTTTTCTCCCTATTATTTAAGCCGTTGGACTTAGTTTAGCATAGTTGCTTGTTTATTTTCAACCCACAAAAAACCGCGGTATTTCACCGCGGTTTTGGGGTTAGCGTAACGCCTAGATTAGATTACAGTGAAACTTTGTTCAACGTAAACTAACAAGTTGTCGTGGCCAGATACGGTGTATACATCGTATTTCGCGTCGTCTTGGTCAACGATTACTTTGTCAGTTTTGGTGAACTTGCCATCTTCTAAATCTACGGTGTTGTTTGAACCTTGATCTACAAGACGTAATACAGACTTCTTATCTTGACCGATTTCTGGATCTAATGCCACAGTACCATTTTCATTAAGCAAGTCGCTTAATGAAACAACGAGCTTAGCGCCTGAACCTGTCATTTGAATGGTTTCGGCTGACATTGCGGTGCTTGAAATCTTGCTTAAGGTATAAACATCATTACCCGTTAAGATCAGTGTATCCAAGCCACGACCTAAATCAATGACATTGCCTGTTGAATCATAGATATCAAAGTCTGATTTATTACCACCATTATACTCACCATACTCAAAACTAATGGTATCATCACCACCACCTGTTAAGCTGATGTGTGAGTTTCTAATACCTTGAGCAATAATCGTGGTTTGACCATCTTCACCGCGATCCGTAATCCAAGAAGAAATGATTTCGTTGTTGTACGTACGGATTTGTGTATGCTTGTCTGTTCCATTAGCCACGATATGATTCAAACCACCACCCACATCTACAAGGCTGTTGTAAATAGCAGCGTATGATTCATAATCGTAGTCATATTGTTGGTCATAAGTAATAAACCCATTTGCGATAGCTTGTTTTCCAGCAATACCGCCATAAGTCCAGCCTTCCACGATTAAGTGGTCGTTGCCTGCGCCTAAGATAATTTCGGAGCTGATGATATTACCACCTTGGTTGCTAGTTGAATCTGAGCTTGCTACGGTGTTTGCCAAGTTGCCCGTGTATTCAGTTGATCCTTCCACTTCTGTTAAGTGGTAAGTACCATCTTCTGCACGGTAGTAAACCTTGGTCTCAGAGTTACTTGCACCGACCCAAACAAGGTCGTCGCCTGCACCAGTATCTACACCGACAGCGGCATTGTGACCACTCGTTTTCGTTACATCATAGCTACTACGTGTTGGTGTTCCTGACAAGCCTTTGATTTGACCTTCAATAATCAGTGCGTCTGAATTCGTATCAGCGCCTTTTTGGTAGTTCATATTAATAAACATACCACGTCCAGCACCATTCACATCACCAAGATCACCACGCAATATGTAAGCATCTTTTGCTGTTCCATTGGCATCTGTCCACATTTGCATCACTTTCTCGCTATTATAAGTAGCATAAGTGAATTTATTATTAGTCCCTGTCGCTTCTTTTTGTTGGTTAGCCGTACCGCCCCACGATTTGTAGATCGCATACATATCATTGGTTGGTCTGCCGTTGTCATTGTAGCCCGTAGGATAAGCAAAATCACCGTTGGCGTTAGTTGCACCCACATAAGCAGATTGTGATAAGTTACTTTCACTAAAGTAACTTGGATCGTTCGCAGCGGTCTTTTCTACGATCTCAGACAACTCACCACTTAACGATTCAGACTGTGCTTTCACTTGTGAGCCATCTTTTACACTATTCGCGTGTAAGGTTGCGTAGCCACCTTCTTGCACGCTAATCGCTGATGAGTCAGAAGATGTCCAAGTACCATCACCTTTTGCAGTTAGGGTTACTTCTTTCGCCACACCTTGCTCGTCAGTGTAAGTTACCACCACTTTTTTCATTTCTGGTGGCATATAGATCAATACACTACCATCTTTTAATGCTCGAAGTTCAGGATCTACTGGATCAAAATGCAATGGTGTAGTGTAGTGATCTTCAGTGTTGTAGCTGATGGTTTTTTTGGTCGCACCCGCTGTTGAGTTCCAAATTTCCTTAGTCGTATCGCTAGTATCAGTAATGTTATCTAGGTAAACATCAATGTTGTAACCACGTTGATAGCTGTTACCGCCAGTATCTGGATCGCCATCTGGAACGTTATCATCTGCGTTAGATTGAGCTTTAACTAACTCCCATTGACCGTTGTTATAGATACGGGTACGGATAAAGTCATTGTTACCTGGCTGATTGTTCGGGTTATCCGCAACAATATAAATGGTATCACCATTTTCCACACCTTTTGATGGGTAATCCATAGAAACTTCACCGTTGTCAGCCACTTTAAATTCAGGCAATTCTGGTACAGTTTCCACCGCGGTTGCCGTAGATTTACCTGCCGATGTACCATCACGGAAACTTTCGGTAACCACATCTTTACCATCACGCGCCATATTGGCTGGTACGGTAACAGTAATACCGCTCGTGCCATTTGTGCCTGCTGTGGTTAATTTCACTAGGCTGCTGTAATCAGTGGTATCCGTCGTATCTTTAGCGGCGACTGATGTTTGCGTCCAAGTGTCGTTGCCGTAGGTGAAGGTTACGTTTACATCTACATATTTACCGTCTTTGGTTGGATACGGAACAGTAATCACCACGGTGTCGCCATTTACGCCAGTTGTTGGCAATGCAACCTTAACAGAACCGAGTTCATCAGTCTCTGTTGCTTCCGTTACTGCTGTTGCAACTGGTGCAGTAAGCGTCGCTTTGTACTCTTTGGTTGTTTCTGTGCCATCAGCTTCAGTCACGGTTGCTTTCACATCACGGTAAGCATTTGGCGACGCTGGGAAGTTTACACCCGGATCTGTGTCTGCAGATGGGCGTCCGTCAATCGTCCAGCCGTCTGCTTTGTAGGTTAGGTTATAAACCACATCTTCAGATGACGCTGGGTTATCGCCCACGATCTTCATCTTGTCGCCGATTTCCATACCTGATGTCGGATAAGTTACTTTAACCGCACCATCATTGCCCACGGTGATCTCTGGGAACACTGGATCAAGATCCGCAGCGGTATCGCTATCAGTTTTAACTTCGCTACCACGAGTTGTGGTTGCAGTAACGGTTGATAAGTCACGTACACTTTCCGCAGGAATGGTTACTGTATTACCTGTAAGGGTCGCTTTCACGGTTTCGTTTGACGTTAATGTACCCCACGCACCATTGGTGTAGGTTGAAGTTAAGGTAACATCTGTCGTATTACCATCTTCGGTTGGGTATTTCACCACGATAGTAGCTTTATCCCCTTCCGCTGCCAACGTCGGCAACACAACTTTCACACTACCGTCTTTCACATCAGCGTCTGTGCCTTGAACGTCAGGGGCGGTGAGTGGGATGTCACGTTGGACTTTGATTTCAATGGTTTGCTCTGCCGTATTACCTGCATCATCTGTCGCAATAACTTTCGCTTTTACTGTGCGGACGGTTTCATCTGTACCCCAATCTGTTATTGCTGTTGGTGTTCCCGTGATTTGTCCATTCGCATATGTCAAGCCATCTGGTAAACCCTCTACGGTTACTGTCGGCGTCTTGTCATCATTATCTACAACTGTCACTGCAATCGGCTCAATCGGCGATTTCTCTGTCACCGTCGCACCTTCTGCTGTAATCACTGGTTTTTCGGTATCTTTCACCAATGGATTTTTGTCGTCATCATTTTTGATGCCGTCATTATCATTGTCGTCATCTGATACGTCTGGTTTACCATCTCCGTCGCTATCACGTTGCACTTTGATTTCAATGGTTTGTTCCGCGTCATTACCTGCGTCATCTTTCGCTTTCACTGTCGCAGTAATGGTGCGTTCTTGTTCACCTGCTTTCCAATCTGTTATTGCTGTCGGTGTTCCCGTGATTTGTCCATTCGCATATGTCAAGCCATCTGGTAAACCCTCTACGGTTACTGTCGGCGTCTTGTCATCATTATCTACAACTGTCACTGCAATCGGCTCAATCGGCGATTTCTCTGTCACCGTCGCACCTTCTGCTGTAATCACTGGTTTTTCGGTATCTTTCACCAATGGATTTTTGTCGTCATCATTTTTGATGCCGTCATTATCATTGTCGTCATCTGATACGTCTGGTTTACCATCTCCGTCGCTATCACGTTGCACTTTGATTTCAATGGTTTGTTCCGCGTCATTACCTGCGTCATCTTTCGCTTTCACTGTCGCAG
>NZ_JBPDVF010000008.1:0-115396 GCF_051851515.1 Lonepinella sp. BR2271
GTGCCAGCGACTATCTGGCATGCAACCCAAATGTAAACGATGTCCTTAGGGAAAATGTAAACTATGTGTGGGTTGCACAGAGGGTTTTTACGAATTTTTCGCCATTTCAAATTCAATTAACATCATCAAAATATGAATTACTTTAATATGAATTTCTTGAATCCGATCCGCATAACGGAAATGAGGGACACGGATTTCCACGTCGGCTAATCCTGCCATTTTTCCGCCATCTTTGCCTGTCATGGCAATGACTTTCATACCTTTGGATTTAGCGGCCTCAATGGCATTTAAGATATTTTTAGAATTACCGGAAGTCGATAAGCCAAATAATACATCACCTTTTTGTCCCACAGCCTCGACATAACGGGAGAACACATATTCATAGCCAAAGTCATTACTCACACAGCTTAAATGGCTCACATCAGAAATCGCAATAGCAGGGTAGCCCGGACGATTTTCACGATAACGGCCGGTTAATTCTTCGGCAAAGTGCATGGCATCACAATGGGATCCGCCATTTCCGCAAGAAAGGACTTTACCGCCTTGTTTGAAACTGTCGGAAATAAGTAAGGCAGCTTGTTGAATGAGTTTAATGTTGTTTTCGTCTGAAATGAATTTATTTAATACATCTTGTGCCTCAACCAGTTCGGCTTTAATTTGATCTAAATACATGGTTTTCCCCTTTTATTGAATCATTGTTGGTGGAATTGTATAGCAAAAGTGCGGTGAGAATCCATTAAATTTATCGAATTAACCCACTCAAATGCTGTTTTCTCACCTGACTCGGCACGATATTAAAATATTTACGGAAAGCGGTGGTGAAATTATCGGGGTTACTATAACCTGCAACGGTTGCAGCTTCACTGATGCTTTTCCCGTTTAAAATGGCACGGTAACTGCGTTCCAGTTTTAATTGCCTGAGATAAGCCATTACGCTGATACCGTGAATTTGTTTGAAATCACGTTGCATTGTCGTGACGTTGGTGTGTAGAAAAGCTGCCATTTGAGTTAAATTCCAGTCGTCCATCTTTCCGCTTAATAAAAATTCAGTTAATTGTTTGGTTCTTTTGGCTTTTAAGGAAATATTTTGCCCTTGATTAAACTGCGGTAATTGGGATAACAGTTCAAATAGCAGATTTAAACAGCAACTTTCTTTGTATAAAAATTGGCAAACTTGCGATGAATCGGCTCGCTCGATAATATCATTTACTAAAGTTAGAATCTGTTTATTGACCTGTAAAATATGTGGTTGTAAATGGGCTTTTTCCAGCTGTTCCACATAATAATAGTCTAACGCTTGTGCAAAGTTGGAGGTTTTTAACCAATCGGATTCAATAAACATCACTAGTTCTTTTTGTGTGGCGTTAGCTTCAAAATATTTTGCTCCCTGTATATCTTTTGAGATAGGAAAAAACACCGCCACGGGTTGTTTGTCGGCGGAAAAAACAAATTTTTGCTTACCGAATTGTAATTGGGTTTTGCCTTGCAGTGTGATGATTAAGCGAATACCAGCTTGAAATAAGCCTTGATCGCTCGCAGGAGAATCATTCATGGATAAATCGGCATATTTTAACAGTAGCCCTTTTCGCAAAGTATTGATAATAACCTTTCCATTTACACCGTTAAAGGGATCATTGATTTCAAGGACGGGTACTTTATTCATTTTATTTCCTTATTTATTTTTTTCTGCACGGTAAAATATATTTTTTTGCAAAGGTAAAGGCAATGATTTTTTGCCATAATAATTAAGAATTATTCTCATTAAACCGATAAACAAGGAACAATTATGACGAAATCATTTCAATATTCTTATTTAACACTTGCCTTATCCAGTGTTTTTTCAGTCGCTTATGCAACAGAAAATAATAGCCTAGATCAGATTGATATATATGAAACCATTACATCGCAAAGTCAGTTATATTCGCCCAATATCAGCTATGTGGGTACCAAAGTGGCAACCCCGTTGGTGCGTACGCCAATGGGGATTACGGTTGTCACCGAGAAACAAATTCAGGATCGTAACGCTCAGGATATTGCACAAAGTTTGGATTATACATCAGGTTTATTGAGTGCTTATCGGGGCAAAAACAGTATGTTGGAAATAATGGTGAGGGGAATTGGGAATAAAAGTGACGGTGGCGGTGTTCCGACCTATTTAAACGGCATTGCCTATCAGGGATCTTATGAAATGGATCCGTTCTTTTTGGAAAGTATCAATGTGATTAAAGGACCTGCTTCGGTGCTTTACGGACAAGCCAATCCGGGCGGTGTGGTGGATATTGTGAGCAAAAAACCGACCAAAAAAGACCGCACTTTGCTACAAGCCAAGGTGGGAACGGACGATTATTATCAACTGGGTTTGGATATGGATCGTAAAATCAGCGATCAATTATCCGTACGGGTGGTGGGCAATGTGAAACGCTTAGACTGGAAAGAACGCTTTACCCGTCAACAGGGCGGTACCATTGCACCCTCTTTGACGTGGTCGCCAAGTCAGCAGACGGATTGGACTATCAGTTTGTTTTATCAGAAAAATCCGAAAATGGGGCAACGTAATTTCTTAATGAAAGAAGGGACGATTGAGTCAGTCAATGGGTCAAAATTGCCTTATGATTTCTTTGTGGGCGATCCGAATTATCATAAATTGGCATTGGAACAATATCATCTTGGCAG
Source organism: Lonepinella sp. BR2271 (assembly GCF_051851515.1). Lineage (NCBI taxonomy): Bacteria > Pseudomonadati > Pseudomonadota > Gammaproteobacteria > Pasteurellales > Pasteurellaceae > Lonepinella > Lonepinella sp. BR2271. Next base: position 2,674 of record NZ_JBPDVF010000008.1, read on the forward strand.
TCAGTTTTCGCATCGGTTTAATGAAAATATCACTTTTAGACAAAATTTGCGTTACACTAAATCTGATAACGATCATCGTGAATTATTGGGCTGGTCTTACAAAGGAGATACCACTTATGGGCGTGTGGCACGAGCATTTAGGGACGTTTACCACGAATTTGGCGTGGATAATCAATTAGAAACGAAATTTACCACGGGTTCGCTGAACCATACCTTGTTATCAGGGGTGGAATATAAACAATTCCGTTATGATTCCGTGGGTTATCATGGTCAAGCACCGAGTATTGATTGGACGAATCCTGTTTACGGTGTAACCATCAATCCGCCTGATTTGCTGACCAGTTCCGTGAAAGTGATTAAACAAACAGGTATCTATTTGCAAGATCAGATTTCGGTGGGAAATGTGGATTTCTTGCTGGGCGGACGTTATGACGTAGCTCACAATCGCTATGATGAACGTTATAGTATGCACGGCTCCCCAAGCGAACACAAACAACGGGATTATAAATTTACGTGGCGGACAGGGGCGATTTATAATTTCGCCAATGGTATTGCTCCGTATATCAGTTATAGCACCTCTTTCCAGCCTGAAATTGGTGTGGACAGTCAGAATAATGTGTTAAAACCGACCACGGCAAAACAATATGAAATCGGGCTGAAATATCAGCCGAACGAACATATTTTATTTACCACCGCACTTTATCGTATTTTGCAACATAATTTAGTCACCACCGACCCGAATACAAGGGAAAAAACCCAAACGGGTGAAACCCGTACCAACGGCGTGGAAGTGGCGTTATCGGCGGATTTAACCGAAAATATCAGTGTTATCGGTTCTTATGCCTATACCAAGCGTAAAGTCACCCAAGATAAAGATCCGAGCAACGTAGGCAAAAAACCGTGGGGCGTACCGCATCATCAGGGATCCTTATGGGCGAAATACGCTTGGCGTAATGGCGTGCTTGACGGTTTGGATATTGGGGCTGGGGTGCGTTATATGGGAACCACTCAAGATCGTACCAATACCATTAGAGTGCCGCATTATACGCTGTATGATATGTCCGTAGGCTATGATTTAGCCAAGTTAAGCAGTTCGCTCAAAGGGGCAACGGTGCAGGTGAACTTGAATAATCTGACCAACAAAAAATATGTTGCTTCTTGTGCCAGTGGGGATACCTGTTTTTATGGCACGGAACGTACAGTGGTTGCAACCTTTAATTATCAGTGGTAATTTTACAGGACTGAAAGTTTATCGGAAAAAACAATGAAAAAAACCACCGCACTTTTATTAATGAGTATGAGTATCTTCGCTTACAGCCAATCCATTTCCTTGCAAAATGGCGATTTTGTCAAAGGGGAATTTACTGTCACAGACAAAGACGGGGCAGATTTAGCCATTGTTTTTGCGGATAAAAGCGAGCGGTGGTTGTTGCAAAATGTGGTGGGTAAGAAAGAGTTTGTGTTCAAAGCCGAGCAAACAGGCACGGCGGATTTTGTGATTTATCCGCCTAAAGCTGAAAAAACTGAAAAAGCTGAAAAAGCTGAAAAAGCCGAAACGGCACATTATCAGATTCAGATTTTGCAACAGATTCCTGTGGCGGAACAACAGGCGTTGCCTGAAAAATACCTTAGTCCAACTATTCAACAGCTTGCCGAACAATTAACCGAACAGAATAAAGCCGCACGGCTAGATGAATTTTGGCAAAAGATCACCCAACAAGGTTTGCCCCTCATTGAACCTGTTGAAAATAGTAATCAAAGCATCGTTACGTTTTTATGGCGTGGGGCAAAACACAATGTGTGGTTGTGGGGTTCGCCGAGCCGTGAAGATCATCATGATCAGCTTGAACGTCTGTTCGGTTCGGATATTTGGTTTAAATCTTATCAACTTCCCAATGACAGTCTGGTATCCTACGGTTTCGCTCCCGATGTACCGAGCTTGCCAGTAAACCAAGGCGAGCAACGCCGAGCTATATTAGCCACCTTGCAAGCCGATCCTTTTAATCCGCATACCTATCCAGCCAAGCCGAAATATCCGCAGGATAGATTTAGTTATGTGTCGGCATTAAAACTAAAAAATACACCACAATCGCCTTGGCTTAAACCACAAAATGCACCGCAAGGTAAGTTGCAAACACATCAATTTCATAGCCAAATTTTGGTGAATAGCCGCCGTGTACAGATTTACCTGCCTGCTCATTTTGAACCGAACAATCCCGATCTTCGCTTGTTGTTTTTGTTTGACGGCACGGATTATATAGATAAAGTCCCGACCCCGATGATATTGGATAATCTGATTGCTCAGGGCAAAATTCCACCGACAGTTACGGTGTTTATTGATAATCCAACCACCCAAGCCAGAAGAGCGGAATTACCGCCCAATCTCGATTTTGCCAAAATGATCGCAACGGAATTATATCCTTGGGTAAGCCAACAGTTAGGCATAAAAATTGCCACAAAACACACCGCACTTGCAGGCTCCAGCTTCGGCGGATTAGCCACCGCTTATATCGCCAATCAATACCCTGATATTTTTGGCAATGGGTTGATTTTATCGGGTTCGTTTTGGTGGAAAGATCCACAACAAAGCTCGCAATTTAACAACGCAATGGCACATTTATATGCCAGTCAAGCGACAAAAAACCTTCATTTTTTTATCAGTGCAGGGATTTATGAGCAAACCATTTTAAACAGCTCAAGGCATTTTAAAGATGTATTGATGGCGAAAAATTACCCTGTAATCTATAAAGAATACGCTTCCGAACACGGTTATTTTTCATGGCAAACGATTTTGCCTGAGGGCTTGCTGGCGTTGTTTGGTCAGTAAAGCATAATCGTATTGATGGTGGGTTTACCCCACCTATCATCTAATGACTATGCCATTTTTTCCAACACTTCCGCTTCGGTCAATTTCGGTACATCATTTTTTAGTTCATAGAAAGACGGCTTTTTATCGATAAAAATTTCGTCTGCCAAGGTAAACGTGGTTTGCCCGTAAAATAAGCCAGTGGAAACATAATAATGTTGTGTACCCAGCATGTGATAATAAAGATGTGAACCGCAATTTCGGCAAAACGCACGTTCCGCCCGTGGGGAAGATTGATAACAAGCAATATGTTCGTTTCCTGTGGTTTCTATTTTTTCACTATGAAATGAAAATAATGGACCGCTGTTCCAGCGTTGACACATGCCGCAATGGCAGACACTGGCGTTTTGATTATCGGCAACCGTAAGTGTGATGGCACCGCATAGACATTGACCTTTCATGATGTTATTCTCCTTTGATGATGTTTATCATCGTTCGATTTTACCACAAACTCTCCAACAAATTCTTGATAAATTCCAACCGCACTTTTGCCTGTTCTAAATTGCAAGTAAAGCGAAATTTCGTTGGTCCATCAAATTTAAACACTGCAGGTTGCTGTTTGATTAAGGCCAAAAACTTCATTGGATCAATATCCGCCGTTGGGTTAAATTCCACAAAACCGCCGTGAGTCGTGCCGTCTATTTTAATCACTTTGAGTGCTTTGGCATGCAAACGCAATTCGGCAATTTGCAGTAGGTTTTGGGTCGGTTCGGGCAGAAGACCGAAACGATCAATCAATTCTACTTTTAGTTCATCAAGGGCGGCTTTGTTTTCTGCCCCTGCAATACGTTTATAGAAAGACAACCGCATATTCACATCGCCCAAATAATCATCAGGTAACAGGGCTGGTACACGCAAATCAATTTCTACTTGCTGTTGGGTGAGTTCGTCCAAACTCGGCTCACGCCCTTCTTTCATCGCTTTCACCGCCGCTTCCAGCAATTCCATATACAGGCTAAAGCCGATGCTTTCAATTTGTCCGCTTTGTTCTTGCCCGAGTAATTCGCCTGCCCCACGGATTTCTAAATCGTGGGTCGCCAAAATAAAACCTGCCCCGAGATTATCCAAACTTTCAAGGGCTTCAAGGCGTTTTACTGCATCTTTGCTAATCAATTTTGGTGGCGGTGTCAGCAAATAAGCGTAGGCTTGATGATGGGAACGCCCGACCCGTCCACGCAGTTGGTGCAGTTGTGCCAAACCGAAATTGTCGGCTCGCTCAATAATAATGGTATTCGCCGTTGGCACGTCAATGCCTGTTTCAATAATGGTGGAGCAGACCAACACATTAAAGCGTTGATGATAAAAATCCGACATCACTCGTTCAAGATCCCGTTCTCGCATTTGCCCGTGACCGATAGTCACCCTAGCTTCAGGGACAAGTGTGGTGATTTTTTCCGCACATTTTTCAATGCTTGCCACATCATTATGCAAATAATACACCTGACCACCACGCAGGATTTCACGCAAAATGGCTTCCCGAATAATCAAATCATCCGCTTGTCGCACAAAGGTTTTAATAGTTAAACGGCGGGCTGGTGGCGTAGAAATAATCGACAGATCCCGAATGCCGTTCATCGCCATATTCAGCGTGCGTGGAATCGGTGTCGCAGTCAGGGTCAGAATGTCAATATTGGCTCGGAGCTGTTTGATTTTCTCTTTTTGTCGCACGCCGAAACGGTGTTCTTCATCAATAATCAGCAAACCGAGATCGCTAAATTTCACATCCGATTGAATCAGTTTATGGGTGCCGATCAGAATATCCACCTTGCCCTCAGCGAGATTGTCCAAAATTTGCTTTTGTTGTTTAGCGGTTTTAAAGCGTGACACCATTTCCACATTGACAGGCAAATTGGCAAAGCGATCTTTGAAATTGTCAAAATGTTGTTGAGCCAACAGCGTCGTCGGCACCAACACGGCGACCTGTTTATGGTTCATTACCGCCAAAAATGCCGCACGCATTGCCACTTCGGTTTTGCCAAAACCCACATCGCCACACACCAGCCGATCCATCGCTTTCGGTTGACACATATCGGAAATCACCGCATTAATTGCCATTTCTTGATCAAGGGTTTCTTCAAATGGAAAGGTTGCCACAAAGGCTTGATAGTTTTGTTTATCATATTGAAACGCAAAGCCTTTTTTTACTTCACGTTCGGCATACACATCAAGCAGTTCCGCTGCCACATCACGGATTTTTTCTGCCGCTTTGGAACGGGCTTTTCCCCAGGCATCACTGCCGAGTTTATGCAAGGGGGCGGTTTCATCGCTACCGCCCACATAACGGCTGATTAAATGCAGACTGGCGACAGGCACATACAATTTTGCATCGTTGGCATAAGTCAACAGCAAATATTCCGCTTTCACACCAGCATTTTCAAGGGTGACTAAACCGCCGTAACGCCCCACACCGTGCTCCAAATGCACCACGGCTTGCCCAATTTTGAGTTCCGCCAAGTTGCGAATGAGCGTATCGGGATTTACGCTTTTGCGTTTGTCACGGTAGCGTTGTTGGACACGAGAGCCTAATAATTCGTTTTCAGAAATTATCGCAATTTTGACCGCACTTTTTTCTGATGTTTCTAGGATAAATCCCTGATCTAACGGGCTGATTTGTAAACTAAATGGTTGCCTTAAAACATCGTTAAAATCATTAATCTGTTTCGGCTTAATTTTTAACGGTGCCAACAAATCCAACAAGGTTTCACGCCGTCCTTCGCTTTCTACCGAAAATAAAATTTTGCCGTCAAATTGTTCAATAAATTGGCGTAATGCCTGTAATGGCTCTTTTTGTTGGGCTTGAATTTGCAACTCAGGCAACGGACTTACGCTTAAATTGGTTTGCCGAACGGATTTTTTCAAGGTTTCGGTTTTTAATGAAATGCGTGGATATTGCTTCAAACGGCGGTTAATTTCATCAATTTTGAGCCAAAGTTGATCGGGTGATAACAGCGGTCGCATTGGATCCACTTTGCGACTTTCAAAACGGCTCTCCGCATCTTGATAAAACCGCTCGCCTTGGATTTGATAGCCGTCAAGATCCACAAACAGGGTGTTTGGCGGCAAATAATCAAACAAGGTCGCCATTTGCTCAAAAAACAGCGGTTGCCAGTATTCAATGCCCGACACCAGCGTGCCTTTGCTCACTTGCTGATAAATATGCTCGGGATCACGGCGGATTTCGCCAAAGGTTTCCCGAAATTGGCTGCGGAAAAATTCAATGCCACGGCTATCGGTAGGAAATTCGTGAGCAGGCAACAGATTAATTTTGTCAATTTCAGTCAGCGTGCGTTGGCTGTCCACATCAAAGGTGCGAATACTGTCAATTTCATCATCAAAAAAATCCAACCGAAACGGCTCGTTGCTCCCCATTGGAAACAGATCCAACAGCGAACCCCGTACCGCAAATTCGCCCACTTCCAATACCTGCTCCACCGCTCGATAGCCCGCATTTTCAAGGTTCAACCGCATTTTTTCGATATTCAGTCGATCGCCTTTTTTAATCAACAGCACATTTTGGCTTAAAAATGACGGTGGACAAAGGCGTTGCATTAATGTAGTAATCGGCAAAATCAGCACGCCCGATTTGGCTTGTTGCAAGTAAAACAGGCTACTTAGCCGTGCGGAAATAATGTCTTGATGGGGCGAAAACGCATCATAAGGCAAGGTTTCCCAATCGGGAAACAGTTGCACGGCTGGCAAAGTTTGGCGTAAAAGTTTTTCCAAACGCACCGCAGTTTTGCTGTCTTGCGTAACGATAACGGTTAGCCCTTGATATTGCTGGGCAATTTGGCTTAAAGCAAAACTGTCTGCACCTGCAAGGACGTTGCCGAGCAGTTTGTGATCTTGGGGTTGGGTTGGGATATCTAATTGGAAAAAGGCATTGTTCATTATGATGTTGCGTTAAGAAGATGGAAATGGTGCTTATCTTAATGGAAAAAAGGGGGGATTGGCAATGGTTTCATTGTCGGGCATACCTACACAGTGATTTTTGTGATCTGTATTCCAAAAATGAACACAATGTCTTGCTTGATTTCCCCTGTTTTGCCTACAATCATTCTATTGCTATTGATGTAATCCCAAATAGGGACTATAATCACCAAATCCCGAAATAGGACGATGAAAAGATGAGAATAATTGCAACGTCAACGCTAGTGAGTTATTGGCAAAAACATCCTGATACTGAGCAACCTTTGAAAGCATGGATTACTGAAGTAAAAAGGGCGAATTGGCAAGACTTGCATGAAATAAAGGCACAGTATCGAACCGTGAGTATCTTGAAAAATCGTAGAGCGGTATTTAATATTAAAGGAAATCAGTATCGATTAATTGTGGCTATCGCTTTCCAGTTGGGACTGGTGTACATTAAATTTATTGGTACCCACGCAGAATATGACAAAATAAATGCAGATAATGTGGAGATTTAGCAATGAAGATTAAACCCATTAAAACCGAGCGAGATTATCAACAAGCATTGAAAGCTGTTGAACCGTTGTTTGATAAAGAAACATTAACGGCAGATGAATTGGATTTTTTAGATGTTACTGCTACCTTGATAGAGCATTATGAAACGAAGCATTATCCTGTTGAATTACCCGATCCAATTGAGGCCATCAAATTTAGAATGGAGCAACAGGGATTGGGGATTCAAGATTTGGATACGATTATTGGAAAGCCAAATAGAGTGTATGAAGTCTTTAATAAAACCAGACCATTAAGCCTAAATATGATGAAAAAACTTCATTCACAATTGGGCATAGGAGCGGATGTGTTATTGCAAGCCTAAGTCGAGAGTATGCTCACTTCAAATTGTGGTATTAGCACCTTGCCCCGTACGAAAGTGCGGGGCGATTTGTTTATTTTTCCCTCTTATTTTTCTAAAATCCCCCTCCTTTTCCCTTAATTTTTCCTTTTTTTTCAAAAATTTTGTGACGTAGTTCTCATTTTTGAAATCTCCCTCTTTACTGGAGTTTTTTTTTTTTTGTATGATGCTTTTTGAATAAATAATTCAAAATCTGTTCTATTCTATCATTTCATTTATACCTTGTGAGGGGAAAATTATGAGAAAGTTACTTAAAAAAACAGCGTTATCATTGTTAATTTCAGCAGCGATTAGTTCGTCTGTGGTTGCGGCAGATGTGGATTCTATTTTTACTTATACGGGGTATACGCCTTATACGTCACCCATTAATGTGACAGACGATTTTAGTGAACATTGGAATAAAAGCGGTGGGTCATTGACTTTCCGTATTGCGAATACGGGGGGAGCGGGAACGTATTCTTTCTTAGGGCTTTCCGATCCGTCAAAACCTAATACTTACTTGGCTTTTTATGTGAACCGTAACGGTAATAAAAGCACTTATGGTGTGGAATGGCGGAATGGCGGAATGGTGGAGGTGGTGTGGCAGTAAAAACAAATGCCATTACCAATGTGTCTGACTATACAACTGTCACCTATGTTTTTGATGATGTGAATAATAAAACCTCTATTTATGTAAATGGTGAATATGCTGGCGGAAGTAATTCAGTCAATTTTTTATCCTCCATTTCAGGTTTAGATACGGCTTATATTGGTCAAGTGAAGCGGTCTAATAATCAAAGTATGTCATATTCTGGTGATATAAGCTATGCTGGGGTAATTTCTGATGTTTTGACTGAGGAGCAAGTAAAAGAAACCTATCAAAATACGCTTTCTACTGAAGCTAATATTAAGATTGAACGTGCTTACCAAACTGAAAAACATGATGGCTTGGGCGCATATAAAACCGATAAATATGCAATCTACCAAGGAACTAAAACTGCACAACCAGATGATGCAACAGAAGCCTTTGGTTATCGTATTCCAGCCTTATTAACCACAAAAGACGGGGTGGTTATTGCCGTATCGGATAAACGTTATAAACACTGGAGTGACTGGGGCAATATTGATACGGTGATTCGCCGTAGTTTGGATGGTGGTATTACTTGGGAAAACACCCAAACGGTCGTTAACCTCGAGAGCCAAAAATCTTATGGTGATGTACAGTCTGCCTTTATGATTGACCCGTTATTAGTGCAAGATAAAAATACAGGTCGTGTGTTTATGTTGGTGGATATGTTCCCTGAATCTGGTGGATATAATTCTGTAAATACATCATCTGGAGCAGATAGTGGTTATATTTTGATTGATGGTAAGCACTATCAATTATTAACAGACAAAAATAATAGACGTTACACTATTCGTGAAGGTGGTGTAGTTTATGATTCCCATAATAATCCAACAGATTATAGAGTAGTTGTGGAAGGTGATCCTAAGCATGCTTTTAAAGACTTAGGGAATATTTATCAAGGAGAGACACTTCTAGGTAATGTTTACTTAAATTCAAGTGATTCAAATGCTTCACCATTCAGAATTTATACCCATTCTTATTTATGGCTAACTTACAGTGACAATAATGGGGAAACTTGGTCTAGTCCAGTGGATGTAACGCATCAAGTGAAAAAAGACTGGATGCAATTTTTGGGAACAGGTCCTGGCACTGGGCTTCAATTACAAGACGGTAGTTTGGTGATGCCTGTTTATTATACTAATAAATATGGTAAGCAATCTTCTGCCTTGATTATTAGTAAAGATGGCGGTGAAACTTGGAAAATGGGGGATTCGCCAAATGACAGCGCTTATTATTACGAGGGCGGTTCTCAACAAATTAACCGAAGCGAGCAAGAATTAACGGAATCACAGGTTATTCAATTGAATAATGGTGATATTAAAATGTTCTCTCGTAATACCAGTGGTCATGTGAAAATTTCAACCAGTAAAGATGGAGGTTATACTTGGGATAGCACCATTGAAACCGATCAAACATTGCTTGAACCATATTCCCAAATGTCAGTGATTAAATATTCTAAATTGATTGATGGCAAGGAATATGTGGTATTTGCCAATCCTCATGTTTCAGCCCGTCCTCAGAAAAATGGTATGGCATGGTTAGGTGAAGTGCAAGAGGATGGTTCTATTTTATGGAAATATAATACCAGTTTTGAAGTGACTGGAACAGATCCTAACGTTTCTAACCAAGGTGTAGAATATGGTTACAACAGTTTAACTGAGTTGCCTGATGGCTCTATCGGTATTTTATATGAAAGTCGTTCTGGCTATGATATTCAATATGTGCGGTTTAATTTAGAAGAGTTTTTATGGAAAGATAATTATATTCACCGCGATATTCGTGACACCGTTGAAAATAATAAAGAAGTCACATTAAATAGCCCGAGAGAAGATAATTATTACAAAATTGGCGATGGCGAAATGATTAAAGTTGGCAAAGGTAAAAACCTTGCTAACCTAGAAGTGCGTGAGGGGATTGCTACATTAAATCAAAGTGCGGATGAAAAAGGTGACAAACAAGCCTATGCAAAAGTTGACGTTAAAGCCAATGCCACCGTGCGTTTAGCCGATTCTGAACAGTTAAATTTCAGCAATTTAACCTTAGAGAAAGATGCCAATCTTGATCTAAATGGTGTAAATATTGAAGTACAAAATGGTGAAAATGAAGCCTCCACAGGTTTACGCAGTGCAGAAATCGTGGGGAATATTATCAACACCGCAGAGAACCAAGCCACCTTTACTTATGGCGTAAATGGTAGCCACAATTTCAGCGGTTATGTAGGAAATGTTGGTGGTGATCTTAATTTAGTTTATGCCCCTGAAACTGCCGAAAGTAAATTGACCTTGTCAGGAACTGCGTTCTTAAATGATGTGACCGTAAACAAGGGGACGTTGTTGTTTGCTGGTAATGTGCAACATGCTGATAGCAATGCGATTTCTGTTGCTGGGGATGCGAAGTTTATTCATACTGGTGCATTAACTGTCGGTATCAATAACAATAACAGTGATATGTCCCAATGGGATCATGGCTCTGTGATTGTAGAGGGGGATTATCGCTCTGCCACACAAACCCCTGTGAATATTGTGCTGTCAGGTGATGTCATTAATGGCGCCTCCGATAAAAATCATGACGGACATTATGATGCAGACGAGGGGGTATCTTTGGTGCAAGTGTATGGTGATGTTGATCGTATTGATGCCTTTGCTTTAGGTACAGTGGCAGAAAAAGTACAATCGGCCTATCAATTTGAATTAGTCAGTTTTGAGAAAGAACGTGCAGGCAATTACTATGATTATCAATTACATCGTAAATTAATTAGAGAAGATGGCAAACCGATTAGCAATGTGGTTTATGCTAAGTTGCCTGATACGCCAACAGTGGAATTACCAGATGGCACAATACAGGAGGAACCTATCCGTTGGAGAGTCTTAGACGTTGGGCTTGAAGCCCCAACCTATACCATGCCAACAGCAGGGGCGGATGTATTTGCAGCAGCGGAAGCGCGTTATCAAATTCAATCGCAAGTGCCATCTTACTTAGTCGCTAACTCTGCTGCTATGTATCAAGGTACCACCGTGCGTGATATGTTTACTGATAACCTTTGGGCGAAACAGAAAAAAGGGTTCTATGTTGAACAACGTCATACTCGTTCAGACTATAAAACGGATTTAGGTTTTGCGGATTATGGTTATAACTATGAATCCATTCAAAATACCACGTTATTTGGTAGCTATATGCCAGTGTCTGATAGCACCGAATTACATGCTGGCGTGGCATTTAGTCAACAAAAAGTAACACCAAAAGCAGCAGATGGTTATAGTTCAACCAAATATAAATCGACCTCGTTGATGTTAGCGATGCACAATGAATGGAATAATGTGTTATTGAATACGCACCTTGGTATTCACTGGCATGATGGTAAAGTATCCGCCACAGAACGAAATATTGCTACCATTAAAGGCGAGCAATATCAAATTGGAACAGAATTGGGCTATAAATTTAAATTAGGTCAATTCTCTGTTACCCCAGTGGCAGGGTTAAGTTATCAACATTTTGATATGAGCATTGATGACAAATCTTCTGCACAGCTCAAAGTGCATACCGAACCGTTTAAAGTGTTTAGCCAACATGTGGGTTCTTACTTCGGTTGGGAAAATGACCACGTTGATTTAAACGTTGGGGCATTGTATGAACATCATAACGAGAACAACAAACAAGTGGTGGTGAATGGTGACCGTTTCAATACGGGTAGTTTGGATAATGCCGTGGTGGTGAAAGCCAATGCAGATTTCAAATTAACGCCACAATTTAGACTTGGTCTTCAAGTGAACCACCGTCATTCTGTATCTGATTCAAAAGTGAAACAAACCAATGTCGGGGCGAAATTAGAATATCAATTCTAGTTAACGCAATAGTCAACAGGGCGGATAATGATTTATCCGCCTTTTTATATGGATAGGTTTTATTTATACTTAAAACTTTCTCTGATTTTGATAAAGGTTTCAAGTATACTTGAAACTTTTCGCCCATCGATGAAGTCAGTAATTGGCTCATAAATTTTGCCTTCGTCCATATCTGGCTCATTAGCATCATCTACCACTAAATCCGACAATTCACGAGATTGGCATTTAATACCGTATAAGAAATTACGTAAGTTTTCTTTAATCACTTCAAATTCGCTGACCAATTCATTAAAGGCTGGGCGAGCGACTTTATTTAGGAAACGTCGGATGTCTTTACGATTCGTTGGATTAACGATTTTTTCTAAGCGAATACGACATCATATTTAATCTTTGTAAACAATCATTATTTAATAGCTCATTGTGCAAAAAAGTTGTATAATTTGCGACCTTTCACCGTGCTGAGAAAAAGTGCGGTGAGAAAATTCAAAATTTTAAAACAATAGAAGACAACTTAATGGCAGATTTAGATATTAATAAATTGCGTAATATCGCAATTATTGCACACGTTGACCACGGTAAAACAACCTTGGTTGACAAACTTTTACAACAATCCGGCACTTTAGCAAGCTCCCGCAGTGGCGATGGTGATGAACGTGTGATGGACAGTAACGATCTTGAGAAAGAACGTGGCATTACCATTTTAGCCAAAAATACCGCAATTAACTGGAATGATTACCGTATTAACATCGTAGATACCCCGGGACACGCCGACTTCGGTGGTGAAGTGGAACGTGTACTTTCTATGGTGGATTCTGTATTACTCGTGGTAGATGCCTTTGACGGCCCAATGCCACAAACGCGTTTCGTCACTCAAAAAGCCTTTGCCCATGGTTTAAAACCCATTGTGGTGATTAACAAAGTTGACCGCCCAGGGGCAAGACCTGACTGGGTAGTGGATCAAGTCTTTGATTTATTTGTAAACTTGGGTGCGACAGATGAACAATTAGATTTCCCAATTATTTACGCATCCGCTTTAATGGGCGTGGCGGGCTTAGAACACGAAGAATTGGCACCAGATATGACGCCATTATTTGAGGCTATTGTGGAACATGTTTCACCGCCAGCCGTGCATCTTGATGAACCGTTCCAAATGCAAATTTCCCAATTAGACTATAACAGCTATGTGGGCGTTATCGGTATTGGGCGTATTAAACGTGGTTCAGTCAAACCAAATCAAGCGGTGACCGTAATTAATAGCGAGGGTCGTACTCGCCAAGGTCGTATTGGTCAAGTATTAGGCCATTTAGGCTTACAACGTTATGAAGAAGATGAAGCCTTTGCAGGCGACATCGTGGCCATTACGGGCTTAGGCGAACTGAATATTTCAGACACAATTTGTGACATTAATGCCGTGGAGGCCTTGCCTGCATTAAGTGTTGACGAGCCAACCGTGACCATGTTCTTCTGTGTTAATACTTCTCCGTTCTGTGGTAAAGAGGGGAAATATGTGACTTCTCGCCAAATTTTAGAACGCTTAAATAAAGAATTGGTGCATAACGTGGCATTGCGTGTGGAAGAAACCCCAAACCCAGATGAATTCCGTGTTTCTGGTCGTGGCGAATTGCATTTATCGGTGTTAATCGAAAATATGCGTCGTGAGGGCTATGAATTAGCCGTATCTCGTCCGAAAGTAATTTATCGTACTATTGACGGCAAAAAACAAGAGCCATTTGAGCAAGTAACCATTGATATTGAAGAACAACATCAAGGTTCTGTGATGGAAGCATTGGGTATTCGTAAAGGCGAAGTGAAAGACATGCAGCCAGATGGCAAAGGTCGTACTCGTTTAGAATACGTGATCCCAAGCCGTGGCTTAATTGGTTTCCGTAACGAATTTATGACCATGACATCAGGTACAGGCTTGCTTTATTCCACATTTAGCCATTATGACGATATTAAACCAGGTGAAATCGGGCAACGTAAAAACGGCGTATTGATTTCTAACGCTACAGGTAAAGCCTTGGGTTATGCCTTATTCGGCTTGCAAGAGCGTGGTAAATTAATGATCGATCACGGTGTGGAAGTGTATGAAGGTCAAATTATCGGGATTCATAGCCGTTCTAACGATTTAACCGTGAACTGTTTGCAAGGTAAAAAACTCACCAATATGCGTGCGTCAGGTAAAGATGATGCGATTGTCTTAACCACGCCAGTGAAATTCACCCTTGAACAAGCCATTGAATTTTTGGATGATGATGAATTAGTGGAAGTCACGCCAACATCAATCCGGATTCGTAAGAAATTACTGACGGAAAATGATCGTAAACGGGCAAATCGTACGACGGTGAGTACGAGTATTCATTAATAAAAATTAAGTAAAAAAATACCGCACTTTTTTTAAAAAAAGTGCGGTATTTTTTACGCCATTTTCCTCTTATAACCAAATCTTCTTTGATATGCTGTAATTTTATTTGCTTATATACTCTTTTTTTATTAAAGTTGACCCAATTTAATTTTTAGCCCTTTTTGGAGAACTTTATGAAAAAATTAACCTTATTAGCTGCCACCGTGGCGACCGTATTGAGTAGCAATGCTTTTGCCGCTGACACTTCAACTTTAGATACCGTAAAACAACGTGGTCATGTGATTTGTGGTACCACCACCGGCTTTGCGGGTTTTTCTGCACCTGATGATAAAGGCGAATGGAAAGGATTAGATGTGGATTTGTGTAAATCCGTGGCGGCTGCGGTATTTGGTGATGCGACTAAATTTAAAACCGTGCCACTAAATTCTCAACAACGTTTCACTGCACTTCAAACGGGTGAAATTGATGTATTAACCCGTAACACGACCATTACTCAACAACGTGATACTGCACAGGGTTTACAATCTCCGGGGGTAAATTTCTATGACGGACAAGGGTTCTTGGTGAAAAAAGATCTTGGTGTGAAAAGTGCCAAAGAATTAGATGGCGCAACTATCTGCTTACAAACCGGTACATCAAACGAAAATACCTTAGCAGACTGGGCGAGAGCAAACAACATTAAATATACGCCAGTCGTATTCGATCAATTTAACGAAGTCGTCAATGCCTTTGCGTCTGGTCGTTGTGATGTGTATTCTACGGATGCGTCAGGTTTAGCCTCAATTCGTATTTCACGTTTATCTAACCCAGATGATTATGTGGTGTTACCTGATTTAATTTCTAAAGAGCCATTGGCACCGTTTGTACGTCAAGGTGATGCACAATGGTTTAACATTGTGAAATGGACGTTGCAAGCTCAATTTAATGCGGAAGAATTAGGTTTAACCAGTGCCAATGTGGATGAACAATTAAAAAGCGAAAATCCAAATATTCAACGTTTGTTAGGTGTGACAGAGGGAACTGGTAAAAATCTTGGTCTAGACGACAAATGGGCCTACAATATTATTAAGCAAGTGGGCAATTATGGCGAAAGTTTTGACCGCAATGTGGGTAAAGACAGCCCATTACAGATTCCACGTGGATTAAATAATTTGTGGACGAATGGCGGTTTACATTACGGTTTACCGATTCGTTAATTTCTCCGATATTAACTAAAAAATAGAGGGGCGTTAGTATGACGCCCCGTTATTATATAATGAAAAAAATCTCATTTTCTTTGAACGATGCCAATACCAGAGCTTGGGTATATCAAGCGTTGATCTTGGCGGTCGTGGTTTATTTTGTCTGGTATTTAGTCGATAATACCCTGCATAATTTGGCCGCTCGCAATATTCAAACGGGTTTCGCTTTTTTAGATAAAGAGGCGGGCTTTGCCATTGGTGAATCCTTAATTGACTATAATCTGACGGATACTTATTGGCAAGCCATCAAGGTCGGAATTTTTAATACCTTACTGGTGTCTTTTGTTGGGATTGTATTGGCTACACTGCTCGGTACGGTTATTGGCGTGGCTCGGCTTTCTGCCAACTGGTTAGTGAATAAATTGGCGGCGATTTATGTAGAAGTGATGCGTAATATTCCATTACTGATTCATTTATTCTTTTGGTATTCCTTGCTCACCGAAAATTTACCCAATCCTCGTCAAGCCTTAAACCCAATAGACGGGGTGTTTCTATCAAATCGTGGTATAAAAATCCCTGCTTTAATAGGGGATTCGGTGTCTTGGATGCTTGTTGGCCTATTATTTGCGCTCATTGCCTCGGTTATTTTCTCCTTTTGGGCGAAACATAAACAAAATAAAACCGGAAAAACCACCGCAGTTTTTTCGATTAGCTTGGCTTTTTTTGTGATATTCCCTGTATTGGCAGCATTGTTATCAGGTTGGCAACTGGATGTAGTTAAACCCGAACTTAAAGGATTTAATTTTGTTAATGGTTGGCATTTTAGTCCAGAACTGGCCGCTTTATTATTAGGCTTAGTATTATACACAGCCGCCTTTATTGCGGAAATCGTGCGTTCGGGTATTCAAAGTGTGAATAAAGGCCAATGGGAGGCTGGTGAGTCGCTTGGTTTATCTCGGCTTAAAACCTTGCGTTTAATTATTATGCCACAAGCGGTACGGGTGATGATTCCTGCTATGAGTAATACCTTTATGAACTTCACTAAAAACAGCTCATTAGCCGTAGCTATTGGTTATCCAGATATTGTATCTATTGTCAACACGATGTTAACCCAAACCGGCCAAGCCATTGAGGCTGTGATGATCATTATGTTGGCGTATTTTACCATCAGTATCAGCATTGCAGTATTTATGGCGTGGTATAACAAACGTATGGCGTTGGTAGAAAGGTAGGGAAACGATGAATTTAAGCGAAAAAAACACCGCACTTTCTGCACCGCAATCACTTTCTGAGCCTTTGCCAGATCGTCCGCCACAGCAAACTGGCGTGGGATTGTGGATAAAACAAAATTTATTTGCCACACCTGCACATGGTTTGGCTACAATTTTGGTGTTGTGGTTCTTGCTCTTTTCTATTCCTGCTGTGGTGGAATGGGGCTTATTACAAGCAAATTTCACCGCAGACAGCGGGCAGGCCTGTCATGCCTCAACAGGAGCTTGTTGGTCCTTTGTGCAGCATAAATACCGCATGATTTTATTGGGCATTTATCCCTTTGATGAACAATGGCGGCCGTTTATTGTGTGCATTTTGTTGATTGGCTTGATTGTCTTGAGTGCTATTCCACGTTTTTGGCGAAAATCTTTAGTCGGTATTTGGCTTGTCGTGTTGGCCATTTGTGGCGTGCTTATGCACGGCGGTTTGTTTGGTTTAACTGAAGTAGAAACCGCACGCTGGGGAGGCTTGCCCATCACGTTGATTTTGGCGATTTTCGGGATTTTATTTGCCACGCCATTAGGCATTTTGCTGGCTTTAGGTCGCCGTTCAGACATGCCAATTATTCGTTCATTATCCATTACATATATTGAACTGGTGCGTGGCGTGCCCTTTGTGAGTTTGTTATTTATGGCCTCGGTGATGGTGCCGTTGTTCTTTACGGATGGTTTTTCATTGGACAAATTACTTCGTGCGCAACTTGCCGTGATTGTGTATGTGTCCGCTTATATTGCCGAAGTAGTGCGTGGTGGATTGCAATCCATACCGAAAGGACAATTTGAGGGCGCTGCCTCGTTAGGGTTGAGTTATTGGCAAAGTATGCGACTCATTATCTTGCCACAAGCCTTAAAAGTGGTGATTCCACCGTTAGTGAGTATTTTTATCTCGATCTTTAAAGATACCTCGTTGGTGGTGATTATCGGCATTTATGATTTAACCCTCTCGGCCAAAGTCGCTTTAGCGGATCCGCAGTGGCAAGGTTTTAGCGTAGAGGCTTACGTCTTTATTGGGTTTATTTATTTTATTTTTTGTTATGCGATGTCTCGTTACTCCCGTTATATTGAGCAACGGTTAGAGTTGGCCAGACAGCGTTAATTAAAGCAATATAAGGAGCGAATTTGTGTCTAAAGTCATGGTGCAATTAAGCAATGTGAATAAATGGTATGGTGATTTCCATGTCCTGAAGAATATCAATCTCAGCGTGAATGAGGGCGAGAAAATCGTGATTGCAGGGCCATCGGGATCGGGTAAATCAACCATGATTCGTTGCATTAACGGCTTAGAACATCATCAAAGCGGGGAATTGACCGTGAATGGTGTGGTGTTAGATAACAATGTGAAACACTTGGAACAAATTCGCCGTGAAGTGGGCATGGTGTTCCAGCATTTTAATTTATTCCCGCATTTGACGGTGTTGGAAAATCTGACCTTAGGGCAAGTTTGGGTGTTAAAAAAGAACAAACAAGCGGCCATTGATACCGCTTTAGGTTATTTAGAACGGGTGAAAATTGCCGATCAAGCCAATAAATACCCAGGGCAATTATCGGGTGGACAACAACAACGTGTGGCGATTGCACGCTCTTTGTGTATGTCACCGAAAGTGATGTTATTTGATGAACCCACTTCGGCACTGGATCCTGAAATGGTGAAAGAAGTGTTAGATGTGATGGTGGAACTGGCTGAACAAGAACGTATTACCATGTTATGTGTGACCCATGAAATGGGATTTGCCCAACGGGTAGCGGATTCGGTGGTGTTTATGGATCAAGGCAGTATTATTGAACAAACGCCACCGGATGAATTTTTCCGTCAGCCAAAATCTGAACGAGGACGTCAATTTTTGGCGCAGATTTTGTAGTTTTTTGGGGAAGTGCGGTGAAAATATTTTAACCCTGCACTTGCGTACAGGGCTAGATTAGTAACGATGCTCCGCATCTTGAAACAAGCCAGCCACGGGGTGGCGTAACTATGCTTAACCCCGTATGCAAGTACGCGGGGTTAATGGCTAAAACCGAATTTCCACCGATGCACTGTAATTACGACCTGGAGCGTGGAAGCGTTCAAGACCTAATCCATCTCTATCCACACTATTGGTTGTGCTATGGGCATTGATACCACGTAAAGCGTCCCAAGTGTGATATTTTCGGTTAAATAGATTATATACGCCAGCTCGTAATGTAATATCATTCATGATTTTGTAATATCCATATAAATCAAAGATATAGGCTGATTTGTTACGGTATTTATAGGTTTCAACGGATTGATATAATTCTTCTTTTGTACAGATATCTTGATCATACCAAGCATCATATTCCCATAGCACGCATCTTGATTTATTCTCAAAGGTTTTTGCATCTTTGGCTTTTTTAGCACCTAAATAAGTTAAACGGCTGAAGATACCCCATTTCCCTGCTGGATCTTCATAATCTAAGCCAATAACTGCTTTGATAGGCTGAATAGAGAGTAGGCTTGCTTCATTCGATAATTTACCTTTGCTATAGCCTAAGGCACCATAAAATTTAAAGCCTTCAGGTAATGGCGTAACTTTATCTAAATTGAGCTGACCTTTGACTTCAACACCATTAATTTTCGCACGATCAATATTGACCATTTGTTGCACTTGCGTTTGATAGGTACGACCGTATTGTGTTTGTTCAATAATACTTTCTTGTTCAAATAAGAAATTGCGGTATCGGGTTTGATATACACTCAAATCAAATGTGCCAATATCGTTTTGAGCCTGAGTGAATAAAGTATGGCTTACACTACGTTCAGATTTTAATCCAGGATTGGATTTCCAAGTCCCATAAGGGTTTTCAAAGCTGAAATATAATTCTGTGGCAGTTGGAATACGATACCCTGTACTTAATTGATAACCGACTTTCCAAGTATCATTCACTTGAGCATTTAATCCTAGGAAACCGTTCCAATTCGCAAAGCTACTTTGGCTTGGTTCACCCTCGGCTAAACAGGCTTTACTACATTGAGCGTTAAGAGATTTTGGCGTTAAACGTGCATAATCATAGCTTGCACCAATATTCACGGAGAAAATCGGTCGCCAAGTTTTAAAATCAGGTCGCCAAACGATATCATCTTTTAGGGCAATACTATATTGTTTCGTTTTCACAGGACGTTGAATGGTATACCATTCATCTAACCCATAAATATTGGTATCATGGTTAATATTTTTAAACTCACGTTCGCTGATATAAGTATTTAACGCTAACGTATGTTCACCAAAACCAGATGAAAGTGGTAAACTTTCCAATCTAATATTAGCCCGTTTAAAATCAGTTTTCATTCTACGATCAAAGGTTTCGCTTATTTTTTTCGCATTGGTTAAATAATCTCGATTGCCTTTATAATTTAAGGCAGATAAGTCAGTTTTTTGATAGTCTAAATCTAATTTTGCATAGGCTAAATAATTTGATGCAGGCGTATAAACATATTGAGCATTAATATTGATACGTTTATTTTCATCATTTGCTTCACGCCATTGGCTGCCATATAAAGTATAGCTACGTTCATCAGTATAGCGATCACCTTGTTGACCATTGACAGAAAGCCCAAGACGGTGATGATCGTTGATTTGATACCCTAATTTTGCTAGATAACTATGAAAACGATGGGTTGACGGATCTGGGTGCTGACTACTTGAATAATTCGTTTCAGGACCATCGCCATTACTTTTCATTTCGTGACCTGTGCGTTGGGAATAAAGTAACATGGCATCTAATTTTTCGCCGACATAACCCACACCCAAGGTTCTCACCCATTCACGATTTTTACTGGCATAACCTGTACGTAATAACGCACCAAAATGCTGATCGGGTTTAACAATATCTAATGCTTCTAGGGTATGATAATTAACTGAACCACCTAAAGCACCACTGCCTGAATTAAAGGAATCAGATCCCCGCACAATATCAATATCTTTTACTAATTCAGAATCAATACTTAAACGAGATGGATTGAAATTACCATAACGAGCATATAAACTATTTTCTTCGCTATCAGGTAAATTTACACCATCAATGCTAATTCCTACACGATTACCTTCCACGCCACGAATGGCAAAGCCTTTTAAATGGCGACCATTATCAGCCACACCCACATCTGTCGTATAACGCACTAAATCACGGGTATCTCGGATTAATTCTTGTTGAATGGCTTGATGGGTTTTCTTGATAACAGCAGGTTTTTGATCTTGTTCACCTTCCGTGGTGACAGAAATTTTATCTAACGTTTCCGTTTGACTAGATTCTTCACTAAAGCTAGGTTGGCTATAACTGAATAGAGCTAAAGTGATTAATGAAAATGAACAAAGGCAATTTCTTTTAGTCATTATGTGTCTCCATACATGCTCCAAAGGTTATTTTTTAATTAAAAGAAGAAAGTCTTCAATGTAAATAATTATAATGAAAATATACTCTATTAGCAAATAAGAATTATTATTATTCTTTAGTGGGTTTTATATGATTTATACTTTACTTTTAAGTGCGGTATTTTTCCTAAAATTTTTATTGAATGTATTGAGTCAATGAAGTGAATAGAGTGAATAGATACTTTTTTAGCTACTTCAATGACTTGTTTGGGTTAACATGACGTTTTGCCATGATAATATTTTCAGGTAAACGTTGGGGATTGATTTGGGGTAAATTTATGTCATTAATTATAGCTAGACGTTGTCTAGCTATAATGAAAATATATTAAGGCGGATTTCTCCGCCTTAATATATTGCAAATGAACTTGTTATTCAGACGATTTTTCTAGCTCACGCTCAGTATAACCCGTATACACTTGACGTGGACGCACAATTTTTAAGGTGCCGAAATCGTACATTTCTTTCCAGTGGGAAATCCAACCCACGGTACGACCTAAGGCGAAGATCACGGTAAACATGGACACTGGAATACCAATGGCTTTTAAGATAATACCGGAATAGAAATCCACATTTGGATAGAGGTTGCGCTCAATAAAGTATTCGTCGGTTAAGGCAATGCGTTCTAATTCCATGGCCACTTGTAGCAATGGGGTTTTAATGCCTAATTCTTGTAATACTTCATGACAAGTTTCACGCATGACTTTGGCACGAGGGTCGTAATTTTTATACACACGGTGACCAAATCCCATTAAACGGAAGGGATCCTTTTTATCTTTGGCTCGAGCAATAAATTCAGGAATACGATCCACGGTGCCGATTTCTTCTAACATTTTGATACAAGCCTCATTGGCCCCACCGTGCGCTGGTCCCCAAAGAGAGGCAATCCCCGCTGCAATACAAGCAAATGGGTTAGCGCCGGAGGAGGCGGCTGTCCGTACGGTGGAAGTGGAGGCATTTTGTTCATGGTCAGCGTGTAGAATCAAAATGCGGTTAATGGCTTTTTCCAATACAGGGTTGACGACATAAGGTTCGCACGGGGTGGCAAACATCATGTAGAGGAAATTACCCGCATAAGAGAGGTTGTTTTGTGGGAACATGAACGGATGCCCAATGGAATATTTATAACACATGGCCGCCAAGGTTGGCATTTTGGCTAATAAGCGAAGTGCGGTTAAAGTACGGTGTTCTTCATCACTCACATCGAGCACATCATGATAGAATGCGGCCAACGCACCACTGACCCCACACATCACCGCCATGGGGTGTGAGTCACGACGGAAACCGTGGAAGAAACGGGATAATTGTTCGTGCACTAAGGTATGCTTACGCACTACTTTGCTAAATTCCGCATAATCGTCTTTGTCAGGGAGTTCGCCATAAAGCAATAAGAACGCCACTTCTAAATAATCACACTTCATGGCGAGGTCATGAATTGGATAACCGCGGTGTAATAAAATCCCTTTTTCCCCATCAATATAGGTAATTTCCGATTTACACATGGCGGTGGACATTAAACCGGGGTCAAAGGTGAATAAGTGATTTTTACTGAGTGCTTGCACATCAATGGCATCATACCCCAAACTGGCTTTATGTATCGGCAAATCAAATTCTCGACCATCACTTAAACTTAGTTTTGCTGTTAAATCAGACATGGTTCACTCCTTTTGTGATTTGTTGTGTTTATGTTATGTTTTTGTGAACGTCATAGGTGTCTATTAAAGGATAATGATAGTTTAATAGAGCGCATGATGGCGTTCCAAATTTGGTTTAAAAATTAACATAGTCTAAATATAACTCTATTTTGTATGTTTTGTCTGCAAAAAAGTATGTAAATTTTTTGTTAAATTTCAAAAGTGTGACGTAGATCATATTTTTCTTTTTCAGAATAGGGTAAAGTTACACTAATTTAGATGAGATTTATCACCTCTAAATTTTTTGTGTATGATGGATATTAAAATTTAATATAGGTAGGAACACGATGCAGAAGAATTCATTTCAGCAGTGGCTCGATCAAAGTGCGTTGTCTGGTGGCAATCAGGCTTATATTGAAGATCTTTATGAGCGTTATCTTGAAGATCCTGATTCTGTGGAACTGAGTTGGCGAGATGTTTTTGATCGTTTAGCCAAAAATACGACGACGTCAAGTCAACCAGAACAAGCCCATTCGCCGATACGTGAGTATTTTCGTCGCTTAGCGTTGGAAAAATCACCCAAAGGGGTCACGGTGATTGATCCTAAAGTGGGGGAACGTTTAACCAGTGTATTAAGATGGCTCAACGCTTATCGCTATCGTGGGCATTTGTTAGCGGATGTTGACCCGATTAATTTACGTGAGAAACCGGATGTCCCCACGTTAGATTATCGCTATTATAATCTGACTGAGGCGGATCTTGATGAAGTGTTTGATTTAAGTGGTCATATTTTCCACAAAGAAAAAATCAGTTTGCGTGAATTGGGGGAAACTCTAAAGAAAACCTATTGTGGCAGAATTGGCTTGGAGTTTATGCACGTCAATGATTTAGATGCACGGATTTGGTTACAACAACAAATAGAAAATTGGGTAAATGCACCGCACTTTAGCCAAACCGAGCAGGAAAAATTATTAGCCGAGCTGACCGCTGCAGAAGGTTTGGAGCGTTATATTGGGGCAAAATTCCCAGGGGCAAAACGGTTCTCCTTAGAGGGCAGTGATGCCTTTGTGCCGTTAATTAAAGAAATTATTCGCCATGGGGCGAAACAAGGCACGGAAGAAATGGTATTCGGCATGGCTCACCGTGGACGTTTGAATATGTTGGTGAATGTGCTAGGTAAAAAGCCGGCGGAATTATTTGATGAATTTGCCGGTAAACATCATGGTAATGGCACCGGTGATGTGAAATATCACCAAGGCTTTTCTTCGGATTTTATGACCGATGATGGCCTCGTGCATTTAGTGTTGGCTTTTAACCCATCCCATTTAGAAATTGTCAGCCCAGTGGTCACCGGTTCCGTGCGAGCCAGACAAAAACGCATTGGTGATGATGATCATCGCAAAGTGCTAGCGGTTACGGTGCATGGTGACAGTGCGGTGGCAGGTCAAGGGGTGGTACAAGAAACCTTGAATATGTCTGATGCTCGTGGTTATACTGTGGGCGGTACCATTCGTATCGTGATTAATAACCGAATTGGTTTTACCACCTCTTTCCCGAAAGATACACGTTCTACCGTTTATTGTACCGACATTGCCAAAATGATTGAGGCACCGATTATTCATGTGAACGGGGATGATCCAGAGGCGGTGGCCTATGCGGCTCGTATGGCGGTGGAATTTAGAACTTTATTTAAGCGTGATATTTTCATTGATTTAGTGTCTTATCGTCGTCATGGGCATAATGAGGCAGATGAACCGTCCGCCACCCAACCAATGATGTATAAAAAAATCAAAGCCCATCCAACACCACGTCAAGTCTATGCCGACAGACTGATTAACGCCGGCGTGATCAATAATGAAAAAGCCACTGGATTTATCAATAATTACCGTGATGCCTTGGATCGTGGTGAGCGAGTGGTGCCGGAATGGCGTGAAATGAATTACGATAAAGTGGATTGGTTGCAGTTCTTAAATCCAGAATGGAATGCGGCCTATGAAAGTCGTTTTGACACACAACGCTTTAAAGCCTTAGCGGCAAGCATTTCACAATATCCAGAAACGCACCCGATTCATTCTCGCGTGGAGAAAATTTACGCCGATCGTGCCTTAATGGCTAAAGGTGAAAAATTGCTCGACTGGGGCATGGGCGAAACCATGGCGTACGCCACCTTGTTAGATGACGGTTATCATATCCGTTTATCCGGTGAAGACTGCGGACGGGGGACATTCTTCCATCGTCATGCGGTGCTACACTGTATTAATGACGGAACAGGCTATGTGCCATTATGTCATCTGCATGATAAACAAGGTAATTTTGAAGTCTGGGATTCTGTGCTTTCCGAAGAGGCGGTACTGGCCTTTGAATATGGCTATGCCACCACCACACCGAAAACGCTCACTATTTGGGAGGCTCAATTTGGTGATTTTGCCAACGGTGCACAAGTGGTGATTGACCAATTTATCAGTTCGGGCGAACAAAAATGGGGCAGAATGTGTGGTCTGGTGTTATTGCTCCCACATGGTTATGAGGGACAGGGCCCTGAGCATTCCTCCGCTCGATTGGAACGCTATTTACAACTTTGTGCGCAACACAATATGCAAGTTTGCGTACCGTCCACGCCGGCACAAATTTATCATTTATTACGCCGTCAAATGTTGCGTACCGTTCGCCGTCCATTGGTGGTGATTTCACCAAAATCCTTGTTACGTCATCCGTTAGCGGTGTCTGCACTGGAAGAGTTAACCAACGGCACATTCCAAAATGTAATCGGTGAAATTGATGAGATTGATCCAAAACAAGTGAAAAGAGTGGTGTTCTGTTCGGGTAAAGTGTATTACGATTTATTAGAACGTCGTCGCAAAAATAATCAAAGCGATGTGGCGATCATTCGAATTGAGCAACTTTATCCGTATCCAGAGGACGAAGTGCGGTCTATTTTAGCGGATTATTCTCATGTGAAAGATTACGTGTGGTGCCAAGAAGAACCGTTAAATCAAGGCGCATGGTATTGTTCTCGTCATAACTTTATGCAAAGCATTCCTGCGGATGCGAATTTGCGTTATGTGGGACGCCCAGCCTCCGCCTCACCTGCAGCAGGTTACATGGCGTTACACAATGAACAACAACAAAATTTAGTCACCGAAGCGTTGACGTTATCGGCTTAATTTTAATACACAATTAAAAAGGAAATATTATGAGTGATTTAGACATTCTTACCCCAGTATTACCGGAAAGTGTTGCGGACGCAACGGTGGTTAAATGGCATAAAGCGGTGGGTGAAACCGTCAGCCGTGATGAAATTTTAGTGGAAATTGAAACGGATAAAGTGGTACTAGAAGTGCCTGCCAGTGCGGACGGTGTGATTGCGAGCATTGCTGAAAATGAGGGAGCAACGGTGGTGAGCAATCAGGTTCTTGGCAAATTAAGTACCGAAGTGGATGGGGTTCGTGCCTCAGCTCCAGTCGCTACAACCGAGGCCACCCCTGCGGATCGCCAAACGGCTAATTTAAATCCAGATTCACAAGATCATCAAGAAGATTTAAGCCCCGCTATTCGTCGCTTAATCGCAGAACATGATCTCGACCCGAAAGCCATTAAAGGCTCAGGTGTCGGCGGTCGAATTACCCGAGAAGACGTAGATCGTGCTTTAGCGAATCAATCCCAAACTGCGGTGCAAACTGGTGGAGATTTCTCGCAAGCCAATTTACGCAGTGAAAAACGTGTGCCAATGACTCGCTTACGTAAACGTGTGGCAGAACGCTTGCTTGAAGTGAAAAATACCACCGCCATGTTGACCACGTTTAACGAAGTGGATATGCAACCGATTATGCAATTACGTAAAAGCTATGGCGAAAAATTTGAAAAACGCCACGGTGTGCGTTTAGGCTTTATGTCTTTCTATGTGAAAGCCGTGGTGGAGGCGTTAAAACGTTATCCAGAAATTAATGCCTCTATTGACGGTGACGATATTGTTTATCATAACTATTTTGACATCAGTATTGCGGTATCGACGCCACGTGGTTTGGTGACACCGGTATTGCGTGATTGCGATCAAATGAGCATGGCAGAAATCGAAAAAGCCATCAAATCTTTAGCGGAAAAAGGCCAAAATGGTAAATTAACTGTGGAAGAATTAACTGGCGGTAACTTCACCATTACCAATGGGGGCGTATTTGGTTCTCTCATGTCCACACCAATTATCAACCCACCACAAAGTGCGATTTTAGGTATGCACGCCATTAAAGATCGCCCGATTGCGGTAGAGGGTCAAGTGGTGATTCGCCCAATGATGTATCTCGCCCTTTCTTACGATCACCGTTTAATTGACGGACGTGAAAGCGTGGGGGCGTTAGTGACGATCAAAGAATTGCTTGAAGATCCAACCAGATTATTATTGGATATTTAATTTTTCGATTATTTTCGTGGGGCAGCCATGCCCCTAACATCAAATAAAAGGGACAGTCCATGAATTTACATGAATATCAATCCAAACAAATTTTTGCACAATATGGTTTACCGGTCAGTGAGGGGTATCCTTGCCAAAATGTTGAGCAAGCCATTGACGCCACTAAAAAATTGGGCGGTTCTGCTTGGGTCGCTAAATGCCAAGTTCACGCTGGCGGACGGGGTAAAGCAGGGGGCGTAAAAGTGGTGAAATCCACTGACGAAGTGCGGTCATTTTTTGACAAATTTTTAGGTCAACGTTTGGTCACTTTCCAAACCGACAGCCGTGGTCAACCGATTAATACCATTTACGTAGAAGCCTGTGCCGACGTGAAAAAAGAACTTTATTTAGGGGCGGTGATTGATCGTAGCTCACAACGTGTGGTGTTTATGGCATCCACGGAGGGCGGTATGAACATTGAAGAAGTGGCTCAAAAAACACCGCACTTATTGCACAAAGTAGCCATTGATACCTTAATTGGAGCGCAACCTTATCAAGGTCGTGAGCTAGCATTCAAATTAGGCTTAACAGGCAAACAAGTGGCACAATTTGCGCATTTATTTACCCAATTAAGCAAAATGTTTATGGAAAAAGATCTAAGCCTATTAGAAATCAATCCATTAGTGATTTTACAAAATGATGACTTACATTGTTTAGATGCCAAAATCGTGGTGGATGACAATGCCTTATACCGCCAACCAGACTTAAAAGCCATGCAAGATCCAAGCCAAGAAGATGGCCGTGAAGCAGAAGCAGAAGCCTTAAGTTTAAACTATGTGGCCTTAGAGGGGAATATTGGCTGTATGGTGAACGGGGCAGGGCTTGCTATGGGCACCATGGACATCATCAAACTGCACGGTGGTCAACCTGCTAACTTCCTTGATGTAGGCGGTGGGGCTACGAAAGAGCGTGTGGCAGGCGCATTTAAAATTATCCTGTCTGACCCTAATGTGAAAGCCATTTTAGTCAATATTTTCGGGGGCATTGTGCGTTGCGACTTGATTGCAGAGGGCATTATTGCAGCGGTCAATGAAATCGGTGTCAGCGTGCCGGTGGTGGTGCGACTTGAGGGCAATAATGCGGAATTGGGTCGTGATATTTTAGCCAAAAGCGGCGTGAATATTCTGGCCGCCAAAAGTTTAACAGATGCCGCTGAACAAGTGGTCAATGCAGTGAAATAAGGAGCGGTTATGTCAATTTTAATTAATAAAGATACCAAAGTCATTTGCCAAGGTTTCACTGGCGGCCAAGGCACCTTTCATAGTGAGCAAGCATTAGCCTACGGCACGCAATTAGTGGGTGGCGTGTCACCGAATAAAGGCGGCACCACGCATTTAGGGTTACCTGTATTTAATACCGTGCGTGAGGCGGTAGAGCAAACTGGGGCAACGGCGAGTGTGATTTATATCCCTGCGCCATTCTGTAAAGATGCGATTTTAGAGGCCATTGATGCAGGGATTAAATTGATCGTGTGTATCACCGAAGGCATTCCAACGGTGGATATGTTAACCGTGAAACAAAAACTGGCGCAAACCGATGTGGTGATGATCGGACCAAACTGCCCGGGGATTATCACGCCAGATGAATGTAAAATCGGTATTATGCCAGGTTATATTCATAAAAAAGGCCGTGTGGGGATTGTTTCTCGTTCTGGTACGTTAACCTATGAGGCGGTGAAACAAACCACCGATAACGGTTTTGGTCAATCCACTTGCGTAGGGATCGGCGGTGACCCAATTCCGGGTTCTAACTTTATTGATATTCTCAAACGTTTCCAACAGGATCCAGAAACCGAGGCGATTGTGATGATCGGTGAAATCGGCGGTTCAGCGGAAGAAGAGGCGGCGGCTTTTATCAAAGCGAATGTAACGAAACCTGTGGTCTCTTATATTGCTGGGATGACCGCACCAAAAGGCAAACGCATGGGGCATGCAGGGGCGATTATCAGTGGTGGAAAAGGCACCGCTGCCGAGAAAATTCAAGCCTTGCAAAATGCAGGCGTGACCACGGTGCAAAGTCTGGCTGAAATCGGTGAGGCGTTGAAAAAATTATTAGGTTAATTAAAACAACTTCCTAAGACGTAAACTGCGGTGTAAAAATATTGATTTTTTACACCGCACTTTTTTGTGATGTGATTGACGAAATCAATTTTCCCTTTAAAATAGGCGTAACGTTTTTATCTCAAGGATCTTATTGTGTTAAAAAAAATCTCTTTTTCAATGGCATTGCTTTTGTTAGCTGGTTGTAGCTTTGGCGATAAGCAAGACAGCATTCCGGCTGAATATGCGGGGGCCGCCTATCAATTATCGGATGTTAATGCACAAAAATGGGCGTTTGTGGCTAAACAAACGGAGCAATGTATTTATCCGAATTTAACTCGAATTCAATACGAGCATTTTCAAAAAGAAGATAGCTACATTCATTCTCAATATGTCTTTTTCTACCCTTTAGAGGACATTATCGGCGAAGATAACGTCAAAATCATTCAAGGCGATCAAAAAGCCATGGATTATGCCACCTATCAATTTAAAAAATACAAATCTAGAACGGATGTAGAAAATCTAGAAAATAAACAATGTGCCGTATTACGTACTAAAGCCCGAGATGATTTAGCCGTAGTAAAAGGCGAACGTAAATCCGCCATGGTGGAAGAAAACAAAGAAAACGGCACTGCAAACGCAGACAGCAAAGCGGCCACGGACGATAATAGATTTTTCTTTGATATTATTAAGTGGGGCGCAGCGTTGTTGTTGTAGGTTATCATGCGAAAAGTGCGGTAAAAATTACCGCACTATTTCCTTTTACTCCACCCACTCAATCACGTCATCCACTGGCTTACGGTGTTTTTTCTTAATCTCTTTATTACGATATCCAAACGTCACCATGCAAGAGACGCCGTATTCATTGAGATCAAATACCCCTTCTTCGGATAAAATACGGTTCACTTCATCATAGTTAAATCCCTCAATAGGACAGCTATCAATACCAATTAAAGCTGCGCCAGTCATCATGTTGCCGAGAGCGATATAGGTTTGTTTGCTACACCAATCAAATAAAGTGCGTTCGCTTTCAAGGATTTTAATGTCATCTTGTTGGAAGGATTTATAGCGGACGACCGTCGCCGCCATTTGTTCTGGCGTGAGGCCGCGTTGTACGAGGGCATTGCGTAAGAAGTCGCTGTCATAGCGTGCATTTTTTTTGGCTAAGATCACCACTAAATGGCTTGCCTCATGAATCGGGTGTTTGATCCCCCAACTGACAGGGGCGATTTTTTCACGCAGTGCGGGGTTTTGCAATACAATAAATTTCCACGGTTCGGATCCGACGGAACTTGGGGAAAGACGGCCTAATTCTAGAATATAATCCATGTCTTCTTTGGGAATTTTACGTGCCGGATTGTAGGTGCGACAAGCTGCACGAAAATGAAAGGCATCAAGTACCTGTTGTTTATTGATATCGGTCATTTGTTATCCTGTTTTTATAAAAAAATCAATAAAATAAACCGCACTTTATATGCGGTTAAACCGAGTACAAGCGTACTCGGCGCATTTCACACAAGGCGCAACGCATGATAATTATCGTTGCTTGGGGAAGTTGTTAATTTAAGTATTTAAACACTTTCACCACTTTCTTTACATCAGACACTTTACGTGCCACTTCTGCCGCGGCTGAACCTTGATCTTGGGTGACGTTACCGAGTAAAAAGACTTCGTTATTTTCGGTAATCACTTTGACGTCGGTGGTTTTTACCGCAGAATCAAGCAACATATTGGATTTAATTTTGGTGGTGATCCAACTGTCTTGCGCTTTTTGTGCGGCGCTAATTGGCGAGCCAGTGCGCATTTCATTGTAAACATCACCTACATTTTCTACGCCTTTAGCTAAACCCGTGGCCACTTCTTTTAGGCTTTCTTCAGGCACTTGACCGAGCAATAAGATACGATTGCTGTAAGAGACCACAACAACACGTCCTTCTGCTTTGATTTGTTCATCTTTGGTGACGGCATCATAGACTTTCAGTTCTAAGGTTTCATCATCTACTTGTGAACCCACAGTGCGGGGGTCAGTTCCTACTTTGGTGGCAACGGCAGCGCCCCCTAATCCTAAAACAACACAACCTTGTAGCATAACGCTAGCGGTTAAGAGAAGACCGAGCTTTTTTAATATGTTCATTTTCATTTGATTTCCTCCTTAAAATAATCTGTATATAGTCTGTGGTGAGTTGTGCTTTTTGTCAACTGCTTTGTGTAAATAAACTGTGATCAATAAGCTCACAAAGGGCATTAATGAGGAATAAATGCCCCTCTAAAATGCGACTTTCCCGATGGCTTGGTACGGGGATTTCTAAGTCATTTTCCGTTAATAATCCACGTAAATGATCGCTATTATTACCGGTTAAGGCGATTACCGAAATTTCTTTGGTAAAGGCCTGTTGTACCACATTTAAAATGGGCGATTCATTACCAAGAGAAGAGAGGACAATTAAAATATCCCCCTGTTGTGCCACGGCATTAAATTGGCGTTGCAGTAAGGTTTCGTTTGGGTTGTCAGCCATAATCGCTGAACCAATAGCGCCCTCGAGGCTGAGTAATACCGAGGGAAAACTGGGCCGTTCTAATTCGTAGCGGTTGATTAAATTAGCCACTAAACATTGTGCATTGGCATAGGAACGCCCTAATCCGCACACAATAATTTTATGCCCACTTAATAAGCAATTAACCACATTTTGCGTGGCCAGACAAAGATTGTTGGCTAAAGATTTTGAGGCCGCAATTTGAATTTGAATATTTTCGGCAAAAAGATCGTTAATTTTTGTTAGCATGATTAATCCAAAAAATTAGGAATCCATTCAAGATCATCTACTTGTTGACCAAAGGCCACCAAATCAAAACGGCAATCGGCATCTTCAAGACTTTGTCCTCGTTGCATGAGCCATAGATTGGCAGCGTCTTGCCATTTTTGTTGTTTGCGCCAATCGACACTGTCTACTGCGGAACCAAAATGATCGTTTTTACGTTGACGCACTTCTACAAATACAATGGTGTCGCCCTCTAACATAATCAAATCAATTTCACCGCACTTAAAAGATTGATTGGCGGCCACAAAGCGTAGCCCTTGTTGTTCTAAAAAGAGGCGAGCATAGCGCTCAAATCTCGCCCCTTGTTGTTTGGTCGAACGGGTTCGTTTGGCCGAAAACATTAGTTTTTAATGGTATTGATATTGCCGTCTTGGTATTGGAACCACGTCATATCACGTTCAATATTACAGTTCGGGCCAGCGCTCAGTTTCCCAGTTAATCCGCTCACAGAATAACCGGGTACTTGACGTAATTCATTGAATTTATTAATTAATAACCATGCGTCTGCGCCCATGGCATACAATCGCATTAAGGAATAATCGCCACCGGTTTTGCTTTCAATGGTTTTATATTGTTCAGAATCCGTCTCTTTAAAGAATGGAATATCACTGAATTGTAACCCATTCATTTGTAAACGGTATTCTGGCGTATTGTTGGACGAATTGACGCGTGAGCTAGCATACAGTTTAAGATTCGGGTTTACGTTATCAATCACGGATTTGAGTTCGCTTAATTGCTCGCTTAAGGCCACAATATACATGGCTTCCGCTTGCTTACTGGCACCCTCTTCTAAGGCAAGTGCAATATCTTGCGCTTGATTGTAGAAACGAATATTGGCATCAGTACCAGACAGTTGTTGCCAACGTACGGTAAAAGCACTGGCGGTGCGTTGGCCTAAGTCAGATTGCGGCACCATGACTAACGGAGAGCGAATATTATCATTCCACATTTTATCCGCAGCAGATTCGGCTTCATCTTCAGGGGCTAAACCATAATAACAAAGCTGATTGACGGCACGAGCATTTGGAGTGGAATTTAAGGCTAACACATTCAAGCCTTGAATGCTGCTTGGGTTACTTAACACCACATCCACATTGTTTTTTAACAATGGCCCCACCACGGCCATGGCGCCCGATTGTTTGGCTTGTTCAATGGCAGTTGGAATATCCGTTGTCATGGTATCAATCACATCAACTTGAATATTGCTCTCACTTTCACTTGTTTCACCTTTGGCGTTATCAAACCCCGATTTCACGGTACTGCCAATTAATTGTGCATCCCCGCTTAAAGGCAGTAACAATGCCACTTTGTTGACTTGTGTTTGTTGGAAATTGGATAAACTTTTTAATTCTGTTGGGAATAAATAGGCCGCACTATGGGTTGCGTAAGCGGTTTTCCAATTTTGTAAGGCTTGGCTTAATTGGGTGGGTTGATTAATGTTGTCATTGTAGGCTTGCGCTAAGGCGAGCCAACCGCCTAAGGAAACATCCCCATCAGCAGATGTACTGTTTACGGTGCCTTTGTTGGTTTTGCGTAATAACGCCCAAATGTCGTCAATATTGTCTTGTTTGCGTTGAACGTCAGTGAGATAGCTGTCAATTTTAATACGGGCTTTGACGGCGTCCATAAATTGATTTTGGTTTTCCGCAATACGTGCAGAAACTTCATAATAACGGGCGCTTTGTGACGGGCTAAGTTGCGCCAAATTAATCAATTTTAATTGGCTTTCGGCTTGGCTATTCTGTTGTTTGGCCGCTGAAATATGGGCGTCAATAATGGATTTATCTAATAATTGTTCTGGCGTGAGTTCTTTGAGATTTAACTCTGCTAATAAGGCCTCGGCTTGCGCCACTTTATTTTCCGTGATTAAGACACGAGCCGCTAAAAGTTTATAGGTTTGTTTATCTTCTAATTCTTGGGTTTGGGCTATTTTATTCATATAAAAATCGGAACTGGCATTGGCGTCCAATTTTAAGGTTTGATCAAAGTCACTTCCGAATAAGTTTGTACAGCCTGCCAATAACACAGGAAATAAAAGTGGCATTAAACGTTTTTTAAATTTCGTCCCTTGTAATAGAATAGACATAATAACTCCGTGATAAGAAAGAAGTGTAGATCTTACTTCGCTCATCAATTAAAAGCAATAAAAGAAGAGATAAAATGACAAATTCAGGGACTTTATATATCGTTGCCACGCCCATTGGCAACTTACAAGACATTACGCAACGGGCATTAGACGTGTTTTCCAAGGTGGATTTAATTGCAGCGGAAGATACCCGTCACAGTGGTTTATTATTAAGCCATTATGGCATTAAAAAGCCGTTTTTTGCGTTACATGATCATAATGAACAGCAAAAAGCGGATTTATTAGTGGAAAAATTACAACAAGGGCAAAACATTGCCTTAATTTCCGATGCGGGGACGCCACTCATTAGCGACCCGGGGTTCCACTTAGTACGAAAATGTCGTCAAGCAGGGCTGAACGTGGTGCCATTGCCGGGGGCTTGTGCGGCGATTACCGCCTTGTGTGCCTCGGGTATTGCCTCCGATCGTTTTTGTTTTGAGGGATTTTTACCCGCAAAAAGCAAGGCTCGCCGAGATAAATTGGAAAACTTAGCCAAAGAAGACCGCACATTGATCTTTTATGAAAGCACACACCGTATTGCAGACACCTTGGCGGATGTGGAAACGGTGTTGGGGGCAGATCGTTATGTGGTGCTTGCCCGAGAAATCACCAAAACATGGGAAACGATTTCTGGCGATCATGTAGGGAATTTGCGCCAATGGTTAGCTGAAGATCCCAATCGTACCAAAGGCGAAATGGTGTTAATTATTGAGGGATATAGCCAAACGGAGAATGAGGCATTTGATCCGCAAGCCGTGAAAGCCTTGCAATTAATTAGCCAAGCATTGCCGTTAAAAAAAGCGGCGGCGATTGTGGCTGAATTATATGGGGCGAAGAAAAATGCCTTGTATCAATATGGATTAGCGCATTTTGGTTAAAATTTTGCGATCTAGATCAAACTTTTGAAAATCAAGGCTTTATTTATACCGGATAATGAATTTATAATCAACACTGGGAATTTTGCAGTATTGAGGGAACGATGAAGTTAGAGGAATTAGCCAAATTAGCTGGGGTGTCACGCACCACGGTCAGTTATGTGGTGAATGGAAAGGCTAAGCAACACCGAGTGAGTGATAAAACCATTGCCAGAGTCAAAGCATTAATTCATGAATATGATTTCAAACCTAATATGTTAGCCGCGAGTTTGCGAGCAGGAAAAAGTCGCACCATTGGATTAATTATCCCTGATTTTGAAAATATGAGTTATGCGAAAATTGCCAATCAGTTAGAAAATCGTTGTCGTGAAAAAGGTTATCAACTTTTGATTGGCTGCTCGAATGACAATGAAAACAATGAAATGAGTTGCGCTAATCAGTTATTACACCGCAATGTTGATGCGTTAATTGTATCCAGTGCATTGTCGCCCGATCATGGTTTTTATGCAGAATATGCAGATAAAGTGCCGGTCATTGGGTTTGACCGCCGTATCAACGCGGAAAATGTGTTGAATGTGTTAACCCATGATGAACAGGACGCTTTTCAATTAGCGGATAAACTCTTTCAACATTCCTATGACAAAGTGCTATTTTTAGGCGCTTTGCCCGAATTACAAACCAGTCGAGAACGGGAAATTGGCTTTCGTAAAGCCCTCGAAGTGCGGTCAAAATCGGCTGAGTTTTTATATGCCGATCATTTCCATAAAGAAAGTTGTGCTAAAACCTTTTCGCAATGGTTAAGCCATAATCCGTTGCCTGACGCCATTTTTGTGACGTCGCTCACCTTGTTGCAAGGGATCTTCAGCGTGT
Source organism: Lonepinella sp. BR2271 (assembly GCF_051851515.1). Lineage (NCBI taxonomy): Bacteria > Pseudomonadati > Pseudomonadota > Gammaproteobacteria > Pasteurellales > Pasteurellaceae > Lonepinella > Lonepinella sp. BR2271. The sequence goes on from NZ_JBPDVF010000008.1 coordinate 38,813, forward strand.
TATTAAGCCAACGTAAATCGATCCCAAAAGAATTGGCGATAGCTACCTTTGGGAATGATGACATGCTAGATTTATTGCCAAACCGCCTGATTTGTAGCGTGCAAAAACATCAAAATGTGGTAGAAGCCTTGCTCAATGCCACCTTTGCCTGCTTGCCCACTGGCTTGCAGTCACAACCGACCAAATTATCCGAACCCGTCCCGTTGCTATGCAGGGAGATTGTTTGTCGAAACTAGCGGGTGGAATGGATATTGTTGAGCTGGCGTCACTAAAACTAAGGTAACTAAATTTGGGTAGCTATTATCTTGTGGAGAAAATATGAGTAAACGAAGCAAACTGAGTGAGCTAAAATTTAGCTTTGTTAAGCTACCTAAGGAAGAACAAGCGCAATTTAGTCGTTTTGCCAATATTTGCCAAATTATGTCTAATAAGCCAAAACCGCCGAAATTTTGCCCCCATTGCCGTTCTGCGCATTTTGTTAAAAACGGCACAAAGTGCGGTTCTCAACGTTATTTATGTCGCTTTTGCAACAAATCCTTCACGGCGGAAAGCAAGACGATTTTATATGGCTCGCAAAAAGAACGGCTCGTTTGGCATTATTATGTGTTCTGTTTTCTGCGCAAACTGAGTCTGCGAGAGACCGCCAGAATGTGTGAAATTAGTTTACCAACGGCCTTTGCTTGGCGACATAAGTTATTGGATTGCCTAAAAAATATGTTTGATCAGCAAGAATTACAAGGGATTGTTCAAGCAGATGAAATGTATTTTAGTCGCAGCAATAAAGGGCAACGCTGGCCGGATATTAAGAAGTTTTACAAACGGACCTGCACACCCGAACAGGAAGCGGAACAGAGAGCGGAACTTGAAAAGAGACTAAAAGAGCTTCAAGTTCAACCGCCCCAATCCACTCGTGGCATTTCGGATGATAAATTTTGCCTAACTTTTGCCGTGGATCAAAGCCGAAAATTGCATGCCACGATTTCCAATCGGGGCAATCCTAGCACGGCGGAATTAAAAAACGCCTTGCAAGGAAAAATTAAAGAAAATGCCACGCTCGTGACAGATTCCAAAGCCGCCTATAACAAAGTGGCGTTGGATTTCCATTTTGAGCATATCAAAATCCCACCCAAACAACATAAGCAAGCAGGTTACAGCTTAAGTTTAGTCAACAACGCCCACAGGCATTTTCGCACCTTTATTGAAGATCATTTAATGGGCGTGGCGACCAAATATTTGCCGAATTATATCGTCTATTTCCAGTTGACCTATTGTCAAGATGATCTGGATGAAAAGCAAAAAGAAATCTTTGATTTTATTGATAAAACCTATTTCAGGGTCAAGATCAAAGAGATCTCCAAACGACCGCTTTATCCGAGGTTTAATTAGTAGATATTCTGTTTTATGTTGAGGGTACTCACCTAAAATGGAGGGGCGGATCTGCGTATCCGCCCGAAACTACGCACCGAATTTGACGGGCGGATACATAGATCCGCTCCTACGTTGTTTTTTCCTGCCTTTATCCCATTTCAGTTTCGCTATCGCCTAGCGCTAGTTAGTCATGTCTGTTTGTCTTTTGGTTAAAAAATAGTCGAATAAATAATCAGGTGTTGTGCAAAAAAAAAACAATGTTAGTATAAATTCCGATTGATAAATCAAAGCAAAGGTACAACGTATGAAAAGTAATAGCTCTACGAAGAAAATATGGTATGGACGTATTGTATGGATAGTTGGTGCTGTGTTGATACTTATTCTTTTAAAGTTAGCCCTTAATAGTGAATATATTTTTAACTTGCTAGGAAAAGAAGCTAATTTAGATCCTATAGATCAACTTGGATACCTAGCTATAACTATATTTTTGAGCATATTCGTTTCTTCTATAACATATATACTTGCTTCGTCAACGAAAATAAATTTATTGGATTGTTTATTTTCTATCTTAGCAACGGTAATAATATTATTTATTGTTATTCCTAATATCCCATCTAATAACCTATGGGGATTAAAGGATAGCATATTGTTTATAATTCCAACAATCATTGTAATTATACTAAGTGCCATAGCTAACAAAATAGCTCACAAATCAGGTGAAGAAAAAATCAAAAACGGAATAGGCTATTATTATTTTATTTCTTTTGATGATAACAAAAAAGCAAATGTTATTCCAATAGAACCACATTACGATAATGATAATAACTTGTTATTTTTATCGGGGAATAATTGCTGTTTGGTAAGAATATCAGAATTGGAAATAAAAGACGAAAAAATAAGCAATAATAAGAATGAAAAAAGGGAAAAAGTAAAATAACAGATATGTCAGATAAATAATTCTTAGCCGTGTTTAACCAATGTGTTGATACCCCCATAAAATAAGGCTTTATAAACAAAGCCTTATTGGGTAAATAAAATACAAAAATTGTATATTTTCTGAATTTAAATTTGTTATTTTTTATTCAGAAAATTTACTAAAATTTTAATAAAAAACTATTGTATTTATTTTTATCTACGATAACATCCAAATAAAAATAAATATAATAATAAAGGAGTTTATATGCTCAAAAATAAAATTAAATTAGGATTTTTTTTAAGTTTTCTTTTTATTTCTCAAAATGTTTTTTCTTATGGTTGTCAAGATAGATTTATTAGTAAAGAAAGATATTGCTCACCTGATGGAACTCAATTATTTTGGTATGGTGAAATTACCCCAGAAATGAAAAAGATTAAAAGTACATTCAGGGGAAAAACCTATACTTATAAAGATTTAATACAGCCTTTAGATCCTAATGAATTAATTGGTTTAAAAGATTTTGAGAAAGACATTAAAAGTTTTAATAATGAATTAAAAGAAAAATTAAATACTCTTGAACCATCTCAACTCAAGCAAATCCTTGATATTCGCGGTGATTATGTAGAGAAGATTTTTAATAATAAATTATATAGCCACAGTATTTTGAATAATTTAGTGGGGATTGACAATAGAATAATTTTTCTTTTGGATAAGTTTAAATTAAGTAAAGAAAAGCAAGACTTATTTAAAATAGGAGCCTTTGAAAAACATAAATCTTTAGAAATTATGATTAATTACATTAATTATAGATCATACTAATAAGTAAAAAGCAATAATATTTATTATTGCTTTTTATCTTTATCCATTTAAACTGCTATTACTTATATCATTTATAGAGCCTACACTACCTTTATCCAAGTGTTCTTCTGTTTCTTTTTTTATAGGATTTTTCATTGCTAAATCACTATAATTATTATTATAAAATTCTTCTGCTACTGCTTTTGACTGTTTCATATCTGCAACTGCTAAAATTTTATCTGGTCTTTCAGAAATATGTTCTGTTTTTACTTCTTTTGGCTGATTATTATTTTGTATTAGTTGTTCAAGTTGTTCAGAATCTAATTGAGTTACTTTATAAAACTTTTCTAAAATTTCACTATTGGTTGATTTTATTGAAGTTCCTTTTATTAATGGATTATATTTTATGCTAGGATTTTCTTCTAATTCTTTAATCTTATCAAGTATATAAAGATCCATCTCTGATAATTTTTCACTATTATTTATTCTTCTAAAAACATCATAAACATCAACTGCTTTAATATTCTTATCAATATGTTGAGAAACTGCAATTGCTATGTGGTAATAATTATCCCTTTCTTGCATATATTCTTTGCAATATTTCTTACTAATTCCAGTATGGTCAGGATTAATAGTAGGATTATTTTGCAAATCCTTTTCTATTAAGGATAGTATTTTCTCTGCTGACTTCTCATCAAACCACATTCCTTCCAGTACAGTCTTAAATAAATAATGATCATTGCCTTGAGCCTTACTTTTTTCATAGAGATTTCTAAAAAAGGCATTATTTAGCACATCTTCTTTAGCATCTTTATCACCTACTAAATATAATGTTAATTGAGAATGTAATAACTGCCCTAATAATGTGTTGTGTTCAGATCTCACTAAATTAACAATATCCCATTTAGAATTAGCATTAAATTTTTGGAAAATATCAAATGCTTTATTTAAATGCTCACTCAACTGATCATAAACTTTATAAATAGGTTTATGAAGTAAAAAATCGTCCCAATAACCTTTAAATATTTTATTTCTTTTTATTTCCTGTTCAACAATCTGAGCAGAAACAAACTGCAAGGCTTCCTTAACTTTAGGATCTTTCTCATTTTTTATTTTTTCATCTAATATTTTCTTATATCTAATCCTGTTTTCTTCTGTGTCTGGTTTTATTTCAATACCATCTTTAGTAAGTTCAATACAAATCCCCCCATGTTTACCAACAGATAAAGCAACAATAAAAACATTTTTCAAAAATTCTTTTTCTTCAGGTTTTACATTAGCCCCTCCTGCCCATTTATCAAATAAAGCCTGACCTTTCTTACTATTAAAAAAATCATTAAAAATTTTTCTCTCTTTCTCAGGTAAGTTTTGTATTTCATCAAGAATAGTATTTAAATTTTCAGGTGATTTGCTTGCAAGCCCCATAATTTTAGTCAAGTTAACAGCATTTTCTTCATTGGGATTTTCTCTAAATTCTTTAACACTTTGTTTTATAAGTTCTTTTTGTTGTTTGGGTGCTATCTGATCCCATTGACTTGGATCAGTCATATTATCCATAACATACTTATATAACTCATATCCCTTCAACAGATTCAACTGCTGCAGATTAAACTGCTGACCAGTTTTAATTTCTTGCTGTTGTTTATTGACCTGCTCTTTTTTTTCTGCCAGATCATGTGCCAAATTTGCCATGATTTTCTGCATTTTCTCTATTTCTGGTTTATGGCTTTCAGTAATCTCTTGAAATTTAGGATTATCTTTCAACTTGCTTTCCATCTGATTTAATAAAGCAGTTTTTTGACCAATAGGAATAGATAAATTAGCCACCACATTCATCACATTAAATAAATTTTCAATATCTTTTTCATCATTTATTTGTGGAATGGTGGCAAGATAATTTTGCAAGTCAAATTTTTTATCCATAATTATTTTTATCTGAGGAGTTTATTAAATATTACTTTTATTGTAAAAAATTAACAAAATTTTTATTATAAACTGATGTATTTTTGAGCAATTTAAATGGAAATCTAATCAACACATTGGTTAAACACGGCTAAGAACCTTTATGACTTAACAACATTGTTTTTGAGCAGGTTGTTTCTATTGGTATCTATTGGGATATTGGCAGCGGATTTTAAAAAAGAGTTGTATTTTCACAAATTTTATGTATAATATGCCCCATATTTCGGACGCGGGGTGGAGCAGCTTGGTAGCTCGTCGGGCTCATAACCCGAAGGTCGTTGGTTCAAATCCGGCCCCCGCAACCACTTTCTGAAAGGGATTATTGCTCAGAAAGGAAATAAAGGTTCAGTGAAACCCAAATTTGGAATTTGGGTTTTTTTGTACGTAAAATTTGGACATTTACACTGGGCTTTTAGGCCCTTTTTTTGTGCTTGAAATAACCCTCACCCCAACCCTCTCCCAAAGGGAGAGGGGGCTGATCGAGGGAAGAATTAAATTTGTCATTAACACAAAAACCGTCCCCTCTCCCTCTGGGAGAGGGCTAGGGTGAGGGTAAAAATAAACGGAGAAACCATGGCAACATTAGAACAAAAATTAACAGAATTACTACAAGATTCCGTGCAAGATCTCGGCTGTGAGCTGTGGGGAATCGAATGTCAACGCACTGGTCGTTTTATGACCGTACGTTTATTTATTGATAAAGAAGGTGGCGTGGGAATTGAAGACTGTGCCGATGTCAGCCGTCAGGTGAGTGCGATTTTAGATGTGGAAGATCCCATTGCGGATAAATACAATTTGGAAGTGTCCTCACCCGGTTTAGATCGCCCATTGTTTACCTTAGCACAATATCAACGTTATGTAGGCAAAGAGATTAGCGTACATTTACGCATTCCGGTGGCGGATCGTCGTAAATGGCAAGGCATATTGGAAAAAATCGACAATGATATGTTGACCTTGATGGTGGATAATCAACCGCAAACCTTGGTGTTTGGCAATATTCAAAAAGCCCACGTGGTGGCAAAATTTTAATGACTGAATTTAACTATTAAAAGGATAATGAAAAAATGAGTAAAGAGATTTTATTTGCAGCGGAAGCTGTGTCTAACGAGAAATCCCTACCGAAAGAAGTGATTTTTGAAGCCTTAGAAAGTGCCATTGCACTGTCAACTAAGAAGAAACATGCGCAAAAACAAGAGCGTTTAGGGGTGGAAAAACCGTCTGAAATTGATGTGCGTGTGGTGATTGATCCAAAAACCGGTGAATTTGACACATTCCGTCGTTGGATGGTGGTGGAAGAAGTCACTAACCCGACGAAAGAAATTACTTTAGAGGCTGCTCGCTTAGATGAACCTGAGATTCAGTTAGGCGATTTTGTGGAAGATCAAATTGAATCCGTGGCCTTTGACCGTATCACCATGCAAACCGCTCGCCAAGTGATCAGCACCAAGATTCGTGATGCAGAACGTAGCCGTGTGGTGGAACAGTTTATCAGCGAAGAAGGCAAAATTGTGATTGGTACGGTGAAAAAAGTCAACCGTGAAACCATTATTTTAGAATTAATTGGGAACAAAGAAGATCCGGTGAAAGCCGAGGCCGTGATTGTGCGTGAAGATATGTTGCCACGTGAAAATTTCCGCCCCGGTGACCGTGTGCGTGGCGTGTTATACAAAGTCAGCCCTGAAAGCAAAGGGGCGCAATTATTTGTTACTCGTGCCAAACCGGTGATGTTAGAAGAATTATTCCGTTTGGAAGTGCCAGAAATTGGCGAAGAAGTGATTGAAATCAAAGGCTCCGCACGTGATCCCGGTTCAAGAGCGAAAATTGCTGTGAAAAGCAGTGACAAACGCATTGATCCCGTGGGTGCTTGTGTCGGCATGCGTGGGGCGAGAGTACAAGCCATCACCAATGAATTAGGTGGTGAGCGTGTGGATATCGTGCTTTGGGATGACAATCCTGCGCAATATGTGATTAATGCCATGGCCCCTGCGGATGTGAGTTCTATCGTGGTAGATGAAGATAATCATTCCATGGACATTGCGGTTGAGGGAGCGAATTTGGCCCAAGCCATTGGTCGTAATGGACAAAATGTCCGTTTAGCCACGCAGTTAACTGGTTGGACATTAAATGTGATGACCACCGATGAGTTAAATGAAAAACACCAAGCGGAAGATAATAAAATCTTAAAATTATTTATGTCGGCCCTTGAAATTGATGAAGATTTTGCACAAATCTTAATTGATGAAGGTTTTACTTCTTTAGAAGAAATTGCTTATGTGTCGGTCAGTGAATTAACCGCCATTGACGGTTTAGAAGACGAAGACTTAATTGAAGAATTACAAACCCGAGCTAAAAATGTGATTACCGCGACGGCGTTAGCGGAAGAAAAAGCCTTGGAATCGGCACACATTGAAGATCGCTTGTTAAATCTTGACGGCATGGAACGTCATATCGCCTTTAAATTAGCCGAGCAAGGTATCGTGACACTGGAAGAATTAGCTGAACAAGGTGTTGATGATTTAGCAGAAATTGAAGAATTAAGCCCAGAAAAAGCCGCTGAATTAATTATGGCCGCACGTGAAATCTGTTGGTTTAGTTAATCGTTGTAAGGAGAAACAGTATGACAGATAAAATAGAAAATCAAGCCCCTAAAAAATTGAGCTTACAACGCCGTACCAAAACCACAGTGAGTACGACAACCCCGACAGGTAAAGCCAAAGCGGTACAGGTTGAAGTGCGTAAATCACGTAAAATTGACACTGAAGCGGCTAAAAAAGCGGCAGAAGAGGCTCGTTTAAAAGCACAAAAAGAGGCAGAACAAAAAGCCCAACAACAAGCGAAAAATGAGGCCGCTCAGAAAGCGAACGAAAAAGGCAAAAAAGAGCTGGAAATCAAATCGGATTTAGTCAAAGCCAAAGTGGAATTGAAATCTAAACCAGAAAAAAGTGCGGTGCAAAAACCGTTAGATCCAGAAAAAGAAAAACGCCGTGCAGAAGAGGCAGAATTACGCCGTAAAGCGGATGAATTAGCCCGCCAAAAAGCGGAAGAACAAGCACGCAAAGCAGCCGAAGAGGCCAAACGCTATGCGGAACGTGATGACAGCAGCGAAAGTAGCAGTACAGAAGAATTTGCGGATTATCATTTAACTTCAAGCTATGCCCGTGATGCGGAAGAAGAAAATGTTCGTCGCAATGAAAGCCGTGGCCGTGGGGGTAAAAATAAAGTCACTAAAGCCAAAAAAGGCGGACGTGATGACGATAAAGGCAATAAAAATGAACGCCAATCGGATCGTCGAAACCAAAAAGATTTTAAAGGCAAAGGTAAACAAGGTAAAAAAGGCAGTTCCATTCAACAAGCCTTTACTAAACCTGCTGCAGCCGTTAACCGTGATGTGGTGATCGGTGAAACCATTACCGTGGCAGAATTAGCCAACAAAATGGCGATTAAAGCCTCTGAAATCATTAAAACCATGATGAAAATGGGCGAAATGGTGACGATTAACCAAGTGATTGACCAAGAAACCGCACAACTGGTGGCGGAAGAATTGGGTCACAAAGTGATCTTGCGTAAAGAAAATGAGTTAGAAGAATCCGTCTTAGGCGACCGTGATATTGAGGCAGAAAAAGTCAATCGTGCCCCAGTGGTGACCATTATGGGTCACGTTGACCACGGTAAAACGTCGTTACTTGACTATATTCGTAAAGCCAAAGTGGCCGCCGGTGAGGCCGGTGGGATCACCCAACATATCGGTGCGTATCATGTTGAAACCAAAGGCAAAGTGATTACTTTCTTAGATACGCCGGGACATGCGGCCTTTACTTCCATGCGTGCTCGTGGTGCGAAAGCCACGGATATTGTGGTGTTGGTGGTGGCGGCTGATGATGGCGTGATGCCACAAACCATTGAGGCGGTCCAACATGCGAAAGCCGCCGGTGTGCCGATTGTGGTGGCGGTGAATAAAATTGATAAGCCTGAGGCCAACCCCGATCGTGTAGAGCAAGAATTATTGCAATATGAAGTGGTTGCTGAAAAATTTGGTGGTGACGTACAATTTGTGTATGTGTCCGCTAAAAAAGGGACGGGTGTAGATGAATTACTTGACGCGATTCTATTGCAATCGGAAGTGCTTGAATTAACTGCGATTAAAGATGGTATGGCAAGCGGTGTGGTGATTGAATCTTACTTAGACAAAGGCCGTGGCCCCGTGGCGACTATCCTTGTTCAATCGGGAACCTTAAACCGTGGCGACATTGTACTTTGTGGTTTTGAATACGGTCGTGTACGTGCGATGCGAGATGAAAACGGTAAAGAAATTGACAATGCCGGCCCATCTATTCCTGTGGAAGTGTTAGGCTTATCTGGCGTGCCAGCCGCTGGTGATGAGGCTACCGTGGTGCGTGACGAGAAAAAAGCACGTGAAGTGGCATTATATCGTCAAGGTAAATTCCGTGATGTGAAATTGGCTCGTCAGCAAAAAGCCAAACTGGAAAATATGTTTAGCAACATGGCCGAGGGCGATTTAGCCGAATTAAACGTGATCGTGAAAGCCGACGTACAAGGTTCCGTCGAAGCCATTGTTCAATCTTTACAAGAACTTTCAACCGACGAAGTGAAAGTGAAAGTGGTGGGTTCTGGTGTCGGTGGTATTACCGAAACGGACGCAACTTTAGCTGCAGCGTCTAATGCGATTATGGTGGGCTTTAATGTCCGTGCGGATGCGTCTGCTCGTCGTATTATTGAAAATGAACATATTGATTTACGTTATTATTCTATTATTTATGAATTGCTTAACGAAATCAAAGCCGCCATGAGCGGTATGTTACAACCTGAATTCAAACAAGAAATTATCGGCTTGGCAGAAGTGCGTGACGTGTTCCGTCATCCGAAATTTGGTGCGATTGCTGGCTGTATGGTGACAGAAGGTGTGGTGAGACGTAACAATCCAATCCGTGTATTACGTGATAACGTGGTCATTTTTGAGGGCGAATTAGAATCTCTCCGCCGTTTCAAAGATGACGTAAGCGAAGTGCGTAACGGTATGGAATGTGGTATCGGCGTGAAAAACTACAACGATGTGAAAGTCGGCGACCAAATCGAAGTGTTTGAAGTGGTTGAAGTAAAACGCACGATTTAATATTGAAACCCTTTACCCTCACCCCTGCCCCTCTCCCAAAGGGAGAGGGGGAAAGTGCGGTTAAAAAGTGAAGAATTTTGACTTTTCTCAAATCATCCCCTCTCCTAAAGGGAACGGGGAAAGTGTGGTTAAAAAGTGAATAATTTTGATATTCTTTAAATCGTTCCCTCTCCCTTTGGGAGAGGGCTAGGGTGAGGGTATTGAGGGCAAATTTTAAGAGAAAACAATGAGCAAAGAATTTAAACGTGCCGACCGAGTCGCACAAGAATTACAAAAAGAAGTGGCCATTATCTTGCAACGAGAAGTCAAAGATCCACGCATTGGCATGGTCACCGTATCGGACGTGGAAGTCTCCCGAGATTTAGCCTATGCCAAAGTCTTTGTCACATTCTTGTTTGATCATGACGAAACTGCCATTGAACAAGGTATGAAAGGGCTTGAAAAAGCCACGCCGTATATTCGTTCATTACTGGGCAAAGCCATGCGATTACGCATTGTGCCAGAATTACATTTTGAATATGATCGTTCCTTGGTGGACGGCATGCGGATGTCGAATTTAGTCAGCGATGTGATTCGTCAGGATCAAGCTCGCCACGTGGAAGATAAGGAAGCATAATGTCCCGACCACGCAAAAAAGGCCGTGATATTCACGGCGTTTTTTTATTAGATAAACCGCAAGGCATGTCCTCTAACGATATTTTGCAGAAAGTAAAACGCCTTTATCAAGCCAATAAAGCCGGCCATACCGGTGCATTAGATCCTTTGGCCACCGGCATGTTACCCATTTGTTTAGGCGAGGCCACCAAATTTAGTCAATTTTTATTGGACGCAGATAAACGCTATATCGTTACCGCAAAATTAGGCGAACGCACCGATACTTCCGATGCCGAAGGTCAAGTCGTACAAACCCGAGAAGTGCGGTCAAAAACAGAGGAAATTCTCACCGCACTTGAACATTTTCGTGGTGACATTATGCAAGTGCCTACCATGTTTTCAGCCTTAAAACATCAAGGCAAACCCTTGTACGAATATGCTCGCCAAGGTATTACGGTAGAACGTGAGGCTCGCCCCATTACCATTTTTGAACTGAATTTCATTGGCTATGAATCACCCTATTTAACCCTTGAAGTTCATTGTTCCAAAGGGACTTATATCCGTACTTTGGTGGACGATTTAGGCGAACATTTAGGCTGTGGCGCCCACGTCACCATGCTCCGCCGTACTGCGGTAGCCGATTATCCAGCGGAGAAAATGTTAACTTGGGAACAGTTGCAAACCCTAGCCGAACGCCAAGATCTTGAGGTTTTAGATAGCCATTTATTATCTGTGGATAGTGCTGTTTCAAAACTCCCCATGCTGACATTAACCTCAGAGCAAACCCGAGCGGTTGGCTTTGGGCAACGAGTGAAATTTGAAAATAGCCAACAACTTTATGGTCAAGTGCGGTTATTTTCTGATGAGAATTTGTTCTTAGGGGTAGCAGAAATTAATATGGATAATGTGATTCGGCCGAGTAGAATGGTGAATTTAGCCTGACAATTTAAGATAAAAAAACGTAGATAATTTAATATATTATCTACGTTTTGAAATAAGATCTAATCAAATAACCTAACTTTTTTGCATATGGACTGTTTTTTCAAACACCTTTAACCAACGTTCATATTGCATTTCCACATCTTGCCAAAAGGCTTCTTGTGCATTAAATTTAATAAAATTCTCCGCATAAAATTTAATATGCCATTTCGGGAATTGCATATCATCTACTTGAATAAACAAACCATTATTTCGCCACATATCTTCTCTAGCTGTTGCTTTGGCAAGTTGACTATTTTGTATATTTTGGATAGAGCCAGAGAGGCCACCTGAAGCTGTGGCAAAATAGTTATAACTTGTGCTACCACAGACAGATTTTACCCCTTCAATTTGTGAGAATGTATAGGTTTTTTCGTTATTGCCAGACGCTAAACGTACGGTTTCGTTATTCGTGTTAATTTCAATTTCATAACGTTTTTTCCCATCATGAAATTTATGGAAGTAAACACCGTCATTGCTTGAATTATAATCATTATAGTTATAAATGCCTCTTTTATAAGTTACACGCACACCATATAGCCAAATCAAACCAGACCAAGCAAAAAAACCACTAAACCCACCAACTGGAGAGAACAGGAGATCTAAATTGGTCAGTGAGAGAAGAAAGATGATGAGTGAGCCAATCAGGAGAAATTTAGGTTTGTTGGCTTTGGCTTGATAAATAGCGAGATTTTTTGCTTCAGCTTCTTTGAGTTTAGTATTTTCCATGGGATTTCCTTTATTTTTAAGCGAAAGAAATTGAGAATAATTTGTTCAAAATGAACAGTGCGGATTTTAACATTGTTTTTTTTTTTGCACAATATTTGTCTTTTTTTAATCATAAAAGTGCGGTGTTTTTCATCGCAGTTTTGGGTAGAAAAGGGGAATAAAAAGACAATAAAAAACGGTGCAAGATGCACCGTTTTTAGCGTTGAATAAAATTTTATTAGTTAGTTTTAATTGTATTGCCTAGAATTGGTTTTTGATCACCATGTTATAAGATTTCCAGCCATCATTTGTAAGTACTAAATCATGGGCATCTGAGATTTTTTCACCTGTACTGATACGAGGATTGGCTTCTATTGCCCAATCAGCAATGTCTTTATAACTTTTAGTAAAATTAACATGTGAGGCTTTCATACCCATACCAGTGTCTGCTGGTTCAGTAAAGTCGTCGATACTTTCTAATACGATCTTGCCTGAGCAAAGTTTATCACCGGATAAATAAGGTCTGCCTTTATCTGTGACAGTATAGATTGCCGCACGGAAAGGACCACGACGTCCTTCAATGATTTCATCAGAACGGCTGACCAATCCATGTTGTCTTAAAAATGCTAAGCTACGATCTTCATAGCTTGCCATATCTGCCTCCAATACGTATTTATCCTCAGCTGCATAGGGGGAATCCTTTGGGAAACTGAGAGCAATACCAGTCTGTCTGAAATTGAGACAGACTGCATGTTGGGTATCTAAATAGGTTTGGATAGCTTTTGCAAAGTTATCCTTATTCGCTTCTTTGGGGTCGCTACATGCGGTTAAAGCTAAGGCGGTGCCTAGTATTGAAATGAGTAATGCTTTTTTCATATTGTCTCCTGAGTGAGAGGAATTATTCCCATTAAGTGAATCAAATTTATTTCATATTTAAAGTTTTTTCAAACACTTTTAACCAGCGTTCATATTGCATGGCAACATCTGACCAGAATTTATCGGATGTATATTTAATAAAATTTTCAGCGTAAAATTTAATCTGCCACATTGGAAATTGTAAATCATCCACATAAATAAATAGTCCATTTTGTTTCCAATTAGCTTTTAAACCTAACCCTTGAGCAAGTGACATATTAGCAAGGTTTTGTGTTGCACCAGCCATACCACCAGTCGCTGTGAGGTGGTAACCGAAAGTAGATTCCCCACATACTGATTTCACTCCCTCAATTTGAGAAAATGGATAGGTCTTTTCATTTTGACCAGAAACCAATCGGACGGTTTCATTGTGGGTATTAATTTCAATTTCATAACGATCTTTACCATCAAGAAATTTATGAATATAAATACCATTATTAGTGGCATTATAGTCGTTATAGTTGTGAATGCCTCTTTTATAATTAAAACGTACAGAAGACCACCAAAACAACCCAACAGCGGACCATCCTAAAGGCCATACCAAATCAGAAAAACTCATAAAATCATATATGAGGCCACTTAGTATAGACATTATAAACGGTATTGTCGGAACAATGGTAAGAATTTTAGGCAATAAGGTTTTAGCTTTGTATTTTTTTAAATTGGCTTCTTCAAGCGTTTTAAGATATGAATTTTCCATGGGATTTTCCTTTATTTTTACGAGAAAGAAATTGAGAATAATTTGTTCAAAATGAACAGTGCGGATTTTAACATTGTTTTTTTTTTGCACAATATTTGTCTTTTTTTAATCATAAAAGTGCGGTGTTTTTTATTGTATTTTTGGGGGAAAAGTGGGAATAAAAGGGAATATAGAAAAAAGGCAATAAAAAACGGTGCGAGATGCACCGTTTTTTGCGTTGAATAAAAATTTATTTCACTGTCACTCTAGCAAACTTCCGTTTACCCACTTGATAAACCGCCGTTGTTCCAGCTTGAATCATTTGTTTTACATTATCCACAGGCTCGCCATTGATTTTCACCCCACCTTGTTGAGCCGCACGAATGGCTTCAGACGTAGATGGCACTAACCCCGCTTCTTTTAACAAATTGGCTAAACCGATTTCGCCTGTAAAGGTAAATTCAGGCATTTCATCCGGCATGGCTCCTTTTTGGAAACGGTTGATAAACTCTTGCTCCGCAGTATCAGCAGCCGCTTGATCATGGAAACGTGCGATAATTTCTTTAGCGAGTAAAATTTTCACATCACGTGGATTTTTGCCATTTTCCACATCGGCTTTTAATTGAGCAATTTCCGTTAATGGGCGGAAAGACAGCAAATCGTACCAATCCCACATTAATTCATCAGAAATGGACATCACTTTACCAAACATCTCATTCGGTGCGTCGGCCACGCCGATATAATTACCTAGAGATTTGGACATTTTTTTCTCACCGTCTAAGCCTACTAATAATGGCAAGGTAATAGCGACTTGTGGTTTTTGTCCATTGGCTTTTTGTAATTCACGACCGATTAACAAATTGAACGTTTGGTCTGTTCCGCCAAGTTCTACGTCTGCCTGTAAATGTACAGAATCGTAACCTTGTAATAACGGATAAATAAACTCGTGAATTGCAATAGGTTGTTGATTAGCAAAGCGTTTTTTGAAATCATCACGTTCTAACATACGAGCCACGGTATAGTTAGACGCTAAACGAATCATACCCTCGGTACCAAGTTGCCCCAACCATTCTGAGTTGAATACGATTTGAGTTTTTTGTGGATCAAGAATTTTGAAAATTTGTTGCTTATAGGTTTCCGCATTGCGTAACACATCTTCACGTGTTAATGGTGGGCGAGTAGTATTTTTGCCTGACGGATCGCCGACCATGCCAGTGAAATCCCCAATTAAAAATTGCACCTGATGACCCAATTCTTGGAACTGGCGTAATTTATTGAGAACCACCGTATGGCCTAAATGAATATCGGGTGCGGTTGGGTCAGCCCCTAATTTCACACGCAAAGGGCGATTTTCTTTTAATTTTTCGATTAAATCTTGTTCGGAGAAAATTTGATCAATACCGCGTTTTAGTTCCGCGAGAACAGTATTCAAGTCTGCCATTTTGCATTCCTAATAAAAATAAAATAAAGGTTACATTATAGGGAAATTCAAGTAAAGATAAAGGGCAGAATGTGATTTTTTCACAAATATCAATCAATTTACTCGTTTTTTGACTTCATCCACAGGTAAATCCACAACCTTAGAAATCATATTTAAATCTAATCCTAAAGAAAGCATATTTTGAGCATTTTGTTTTATGGTTTCTAATCGTCCTTTTTGAATCCCTCTCGATTCAGCCGATGTCAGCAAGGAATATTCGTCCCACTTGCGTTTTAAACTCACATCATACATTTGTTTTTCTCTCTTATTTAGGTTGCTGTATTCGGCAATTTGAAACAGTTTCTCAAAAATAGGCTTATTTAAATAGCGTGGCAACTGATTTAAATCTGCTATATTTTTTAACACATACAACCATTTGTGTAAATCGTTTTCTAGTTTATTTTTGAGTATTAAGTGCGGTGAAAATATCGCAAGATTTTTAGTTTAATTTTGGAATGGAGATCACAAAAATAATATTTTTTTGTATTTTTTTGGGGGAATTACCCTCACCCTAGCCCTCTCCCATAGGGAGAGGGGATTTTTTTAGGGGTTATTGGGTCGCTTGAATTGCGGTCAACGCAATGGTGTACACAATATCATCAACCAATGCCCCACGAGATAAGTCGTTTACTGGTTTACGCATACCTTGTAGCATTGGACCGATAGACACTAAATCCGCAGAGCGTTGTACTGCTTTGTAAGTAGTGTTACCGGTGTTCAAGTCTGGGAACACGAATACAGTCGCTTTACCCGCAACTGGGGAGTTTGGTGCTTTGGATTTTGCCACATCTTCCATCACGGCAGCGTCATATTGTAATGGGCCGTCAATGATTAAATCTGGGCGTTTTTCCTTGGCAATTCGGGTAGCTTCTTTCACTTTTTCCACATCTGCGCCGGATCCTGATGTGCCTGTTGAGTAAGAGATCATGGCCACTTTTGGATCCACGCCAAAGGCTTTGGCTGAATCGGCGGATTGAATGGCAATTTCCGCTAATTGTTCAGCGTTTGGATCTGGGTTTACCGCACAGTCGCCATAAACTAACACTTGATCTGGTAGCAACATAAAGAAGATAGAAGAAACAATCGAGCTACCTGGTGCCGTTTTGATGATTTGCATTGGTGGGCGAATAGTGTTGGCGGTGGTGTGAACTGCACCTGATACTAAACCGTCCACTTCGTTGGCCTCTAACATCATGGTACCCAATACCACATTGTCTTCTAATTGCTCACGAGCTGAGGTTTCTGTCATGCCTTTAGCTTTACGCAATTCTACTAAACGATCCACATAGTTTTCACGTACAGAGGCAGGATCAATAACCGTAATACCTTTTCCTAATGTCACGCCTTGCGCTTCTGCCACACGTTGAACATCTGCTGGATTGGCTAATAAAATACATTCTGCAATGCCACGTTCCGCACAAAGTACAGCGGCTTTAATAGTGCGAGGTTCGTCACCCTCTGGCAACACAATGCGTTTTTTCGCCGCACGAGCCAATTCGGTTAATTGGAAACGGAATGCTGGCGGGGATAAACGACGGATACGCGTAGAGGCAGCCGCTAATTGATTAACAAATTCTGCATCAAATTGTTCGCTAGTATATTGTTTGATATTTTCAATGCGCTCTTTGTCATCCACTGGCACTTCTAAATTGAAACTTTGTAGATTTAACGCCGTTTGCCATGTGTTACCCTCTACACGGAAAATCGGTAGGCCAGTGGTTTCAAAGGCACGTTGGCAGAGTTTGCTGATTTGTGCATCAATTTTGTAACCACCTGTTAATAAAATCCCCGCTAATTCTACACCATTAGTCGCAGAAAGTGCGGCGGCGGCTAATACATCGGGACGGTCAGCGGAAGTCACTAATAAGCTACCGGTACGGAAATGTTCCACCATATTTTGTAAGCCTCTGGCACAGAATGTAATGCCACGGATACGGCGTGTGGTGATTTCTCCCTCATGAAGAATCGCCGCACCTAAATGTTTGACTAAATCAATGGCACGAGTGGCAATGAGTTCTGCTGACCAAGGAATACAAGCTAACACTTTAATTGGGCTAGTGGCAAATAAGCGATAGACTTCACCGGCTTGATTATGGCTATGTTGATAAGAATCGAAGATCTCGGTTAAGTCTGGACGAGTACGTTCGGATTCATCCACTGGGGCATTAAATTTGTTCACCACCACACCGAGTAAGTTTTTATTTTCTTTGCCACCAAAAGAGGCTGCGGCGGCTTCAATACGTTCTTTTAATTCCACAGGGGTGTCATTACCCGGAGCGGCCACTAAAATAATTTCCGCATCAAGGGCTTGTGCGATTTCGTAGTTAATGCTGTTGGCATAGGAATTTTTGCGAGCGGGGATTAAGCCCTCGACCACCACAATTTCATTGTTTTTACTTAATGCTTGGTGCTGTTCAACGATTCTTTCTAATAAGACATCGGATTGATTGCGACCAATTAAGGTTTCTGCCACACTTAACATTACAGGCTCTGCGGTTTCAAGTGCGGTACTGGTGCGAACAATGGAAGTGGTGCGGTCTAATTTATCTTCACCGGAACTTGGTTGTGAAATGGGTTTAATAAAGCCGATCTTGACCCCTTTTTGTTCAAGTGCTCGAATTAAACCCAGACTTACGCTGGTTAAGCCCACGCCACTACTAATGGGAATAAGAATAATCGTTCTTGACATAATATTTCCTATATTGAGATTGTACTGAATGCAAAAGTAAACAGCCGATAATTATCGGCTGTTTATGGGATTATTTAATGCAAAGACGAGCGGTGTCTTGTGCAATCACTAATTCTTCGTTAGTCGGAAGAACAAGGGCAATTGGCGAGCCGTCTTTGGTAATCACGCCTTCTTTACCAAAACGGGCAGCCAAGTTTTTGTCGTTATCCACTTGATAGCCGAAGAGTTTTAAGTGATTTAAAGTGATTTCACGTACGTGAGCAGAGTTTTCACCAATACCACCAGTAAATACGATGGCATCTAAACGTTCACCGATAACCGCCATGTAGGAACCAATGTATTTGGCTAAACGGTAGCAATACACATCTAATGCACGTTTGGCGGGTTCTTCGGTTTCGTAGTTATCTTCCGCATAACGGCAGTCGCTGGTCACTTCGGTTAAACCTAATAAGCCCGATTTTTTCTCAAGGGTATCTTTGATTTCAGGTACAGCCATGCCGAGCGTGTTGTGCATGTAGAAAATAATCGCAGGGTCGATGTCGCCACAACGTGTTCCCATCACCAAACCTTCAAGCGGTGTTAAACCCATTGAGGTGTCGATACATTCACCATGACGTACCGCAGACACGGAACCGCCGTTGCCTAAGTGACAAGTGATGACATTCACTTTGTCTTCCGCCACGCCTAAACGTTTAGCGGCTTCACGGCTGACATAGAAGTGGCTAGTGCCGTGAGCACCATAGCGGCGAACGCCATGTTCTTTATAAAGTGAGTATGGCAGGGCGTATAAATAGGCTTCTTCAGGCATAGTGGTGTGGAATGCCGTGTCAAATACCGCCACGTTTTTGTCTTTCAAATGTGGGAAAATTTTGAAGGCTTCTTCAATACCGATAATGTGAGCAGGGTTGTGCAATGGTGCAAATTCAGCCGCTTTTTTGATACCCTCAACCACTTCATCATCAATCACCACGGAGTGGGTGTATTTTTCACCACCGTGTACGATACGATGACCGATTGCAGAGATACTGCTTTTTAATTCTTCATCTAATAAATTGCTCGCAATGAAACTTAACGCTTCGCTATGGGCTGCGCCAGCACCAAGATCGGCATTGCCTTTTTCGCCATGTAATTTCCATTTAATCCGAGCTTCTGGCAGATAGAACGCTTCAGCCAAACCTGATAATTTTTCATCACCAGACACAGGATCTAAGATAGCAAATTTTAAAGATGAGCTACCACAGTTTAAGATAAGAACTAATTTTGACATAAATTAACCTATATTAAGGGTTGAAGTTAGAAGATATTCAGTAAATACTGAACAGACGTTTTAAAAGTCATAATGTGGTATAGAATACACTTTTCTGACGATAAAATAAATTATTAAACAGAGAAAAATTGCATCTTTATCAAAAAAAGTTGAAAGTTTAAACATTTTTTATAAAGTGCGGTGTAAATTTATGGAATTTACCCCTTAAAATTGATATTAATCAATGAATAGGTGAATTAGACTTTTTATTTGTAAGGTTTTTGTATATGATTTCCTCCGTCAAGATGAAACGCTTGATAATTCATAAAGTTCCTAAATAAATATAACTAGATAATAGCTAAACTACTTTCCTACCACCCAAAATTTGGGTGGTTTTTTTTGCCTATAAGGTTGCCATCAAAAGCTGGATAAAAAAGATCAGTGAAATCGCCATTTCAGTTAATCCCACCTGTTTGGTAGAGAGCTTTTTCGTTGGCAATATAATCGCTCTGATTAATGGAATAACAAACGCCTGTGCTAATAAAAATTGTTGAAAAGGCAGAAAAATCATCACGCATGCGGTATGGTGAAGAATAGAAGTAATTAAATAATAAGGATTTTTCCGCTCACGTAATACCGATTTGACATAAAGTGTCACGCCAATAAAAAATAGGCTAGGTAAAACCGCCACCCACCAAATCTGTTGATCAAACTGATTTTCCGCAAAATAATAGGCCATCATTCCCGCTATCGCAAAAATCACAATGGCATTGAGATCATTGAATAAAGCACGTTCATTTTTTTGTTTTGCATAGTAGATACTGATGAAAGTGAATGGAATAAATAAGGTAGCAAAATATAAAATTCTCCAATTATGCAAAAGTGCGGGAATCACAAAAATGAAACAGGCGATAGCGTAAATAAGGGTCCATTTTTTATATAAGGCGAGATTTCTTCCTTTAAACAAATTGAGAAAAGGGTAGCTCATTAGATATAAGGAAAACCAAGCGAGCAGCAGAAAAGCATGTTGCCAAATGGGGTGTGAAAGCAACATACCGTATAAAAAGGGCACTAACGCCATTACAATGGCGCCGTGTTGGTTGGAGATTAATAATTTCATGCTTAAATAATTGATTGACAAAATAAGAAATTTTCGTTTATTTTAGCTTTCCCTTATTTAAAACACAATCCAAAGGAAGTAAACATGACAATTCAACGTTTTCACATTAGCAAGCGTTTATCCGAAGTAACGGTATACAATGGCGTTGCCTATTTGGCGGGACAAATTCCAGCCAATACGCCAAATCAACCTATCTATGAGCAAACGAAAGATGTATTAGCTGAAATTGATCGTTTATTGGCGGAAGTTAATTCCGACAAAAGCCGTATTTTACGGGCTGAAGTGGTATTAGTGGATATGAATGATTATGCCGAAATGAACCGTGCTTGGGACGAATGGGTGGCCGACAATAATGCGCCACCACGAGCGACGATTCAAGCAAAATTAGCCAATGAGGCGTGGAAAATTGAAATTGTGATCACCGCTGCAACAAATTAATCACCCTTAAAAAACAGGTAATGTGCATAACCAATAGCATATTACCTGTTTTTATTTTCAGATAAAAACAAAATAAAATGCTTGCCTTTTAGGCAAAAATGCGTATTATAGCCGTCTATACTTCTAAATGAAAAAATTAAGGAACATTATGTCAAGCTATTTGTTTACTTCTGAAAGTGTATCAGAGGGACATCCTGATAAAATTGCCGATCAGATTTCAGATGCGGTATTAGATGAAATTTTAAAACAAGATCCTAAAGCACGTGTCGCTTGTGAAACCTATGTAAAAACAGGGATGGCTTTGGTGGGCGGTGAAATTACCACTTCTGCTTGGGTAGATATTGAAAACTTAACCCGTCAAGTGATTTGTGAAATTGGTTATGAACATTCTGATATGGGATTTGATGGCCATTCTTGTGCCGTATTAAATGCCATTGGTAAACAATCTTCCGATATTAATCAAGGGGTTGACCGTGATAATCCACTCGATCAAGGGGCGGGTGACCAAGGCATTATGTTTGGTTATGCCACTAACGAAACCGATGTATTAATGCCGGCTGCGATTACTTACGCTCACCGCTTAATGGAACGTCAATCCCAAGTGCGTAAAAATGGTACATTAGATTGGTTGCGTCCCGATGCGAAAAGCCAAGTCACCTTGAAATATGATAATAATAAAATTGTCGGTGTGGATGCTGTGGTACTTTCTACGCAACATAGTGATGCGGTGAGCCAAGCCGATTTAATTGACGGCGTGATGGAAGAAATTATTAAGCCGATTTTGCCAGCAGAATGGTTAAATAAAGACACGAAATATTTTATTAACCCAACAGGACGTTTTGTGATTGGCGGTCCAATGGGCGACTGCGGTTTAACCGGACGTAAAATTATCGTGGATACCTACGGCGGTGCTGCTCGTCACGGTGGCGGTGCATTCTCGGGCAAAGATCCATCTAAAGTCGACCGTTCCGCCGCTTATGCCGCACGTTATGTGGCAAAAAATATTGTGGCTGCCGGGCTGGCAGATCGTTGTGAAATCCAACTTTCTTATGCCATTGGCGTAGCAGATCCCACTTCTATTATGGTGGAAACCTTTGGCACAGGCAAAGTGAGCAATGAATTGTTAGTTAATCTTGTGCGTGAGTTTTTTGATTTACGCCCTTATGGTTTGATTAAAATGTTAGATTTAATTCAACCCATTTATCGCCAAACCGCCGCTTATGGGCACTTTGGACGTGAGCAATTCCCGTGGGAAAAAATTGATCGAGCGGAAGAATTGAGAAAGGCGGCTGGGTTGTAATAATTTTATTAATAAGAAATGGGCTAATTAGCCCATTTTTGTTATATAATTTCACTATAATTTTCTTTCAAAAAAAGACTTACCATGAAAAAACAAAACCTTGTCATTCTCGGCTCAACAGGCTCAATCGGTACCAGTACACTTTCCGTTATCGAACATAACCCCGAACAATATCAAGCATTTGCCTTAGTCGGCGGTCGTAATGTGGAGTTAATGGCTCAACAATGCGTGAAATTTCAACCGCAGTTTGCCGCCTTAGATGATGAAAGTGCGGCGAAAAAATTACGAGAAAAATTAACCGCACTTGGGAGTAAAACGGAAGTATTAAGCGGACAAAAAGCGATTTGTGAATTGGCGGCTCATCCTGATGTGGATCAAGTAATGGCCGCGATTGTGGGGGCGGCAGGATTGTTGCCAACGCTTTCCGCTGTACAAGCCAGTAAAAAAGTGTTGTTAGCCAATAAAGAAAGTTTGGTCACTTGCGGACAGATTTTTATTGACGCGGTGAAAAAATCACAGGCTCGATTATTGCCCGTGGATAGTGAGCATAATGCCATTTTCCAATCTTTACCGCCCGAGGCTCAGCAAAAAATCGGTTTTTGTCCGCTAAAGGAATTGGGTATTAGCAAAATTGTGCTAACAGGTTCTGGCGGTCCTTTCCGTTATACGGATTTAAGTGAATTTGATAGCATTACGCCAGCCCAAGCGGTGGCTCACCCGAATTGGTCGATGGGGAAAAAGATCTCGGTGGACAGTGCCACTATGATGAACAAAGGGCTGGAATATATCGAGGCTCGTTGGTTGTTTAATGCCAGTGCCGATGAAATGGAAGTGATTATTCATCCACAATCTATTATTCATTCTATGGTGCGTTATATTGATGGTTCGGTGATTGCACAAATGGGTAATCCTGATATGCGTACGCCGATTGCGGAAACCATGGCCTATCCAAATCGTATTATTTCAGGGGTTACACCGTTGGATTTTTATCAGCTTAACGGCTTGACCTTTTTAGCGCCTGACTTTAATCGCTATCCGAATTTGAAATTAGCCATGGATGCCTTTGCTGCTGGGCAATATGCCACTACTGCCATGAATGCAGCCAATGAAATCGCGGTGGACGCTTTTCTAAATGGGCAAATTAAATTTACCGATATTGCCAAGGTCAATCAACAGGTGGTGGAAAAAATTCAACCACAACAGATTTTAGCGATTGATGATGTCTTGGAAGTGGATCGCTTGGCTCGGGAATTTGCAAGGAATGTGGTAAAAACTCAATGACATATGGCTTGGAAATATGCTATATTCACGCCCAAATTTTCAATTCACCTTTGTGATTTAGGATTAAATGAAAGAATTAGATCCGCATAATATACCGAAACACGTGGCCATCATTATGGACGGCAATGGGCGTTGGGCGAAAAGCCAAGGTAAAATGCGTATATTTGGGCATACAAATGGGGTAAAAGCGGTACGCCGTGCGGTGTCTTATGCTCGCCAAATCGGGGTGCAATCCTTGACCATGTATGCTTTTAGCAGTGAAAACTGGAATCGTCCTGAGCAGGAAGTGTCGGCCTTGATGACGCTATTTATGCAAGCCTTGGATTCGGAAGTGAAAAAGCTGCATAAAAATAATATTCGGTTAAATATTATCGGCGATACCTCCAAATTCAGTGAAAAATTACAACAAAAAATTATCAACGCAGAAAAATTAACTGAAAAAAACACCGCACTTTGCTTAAATATTGCAGCTAATTATGGTGGCTGTTGGGACATTGTACAAGCCGCACAGAAATTGGCATGGCAAGTGAAAGAGGGAGAACTCGCTGTCGATCAGATTGATGAAAATTTGTTTCAGCAACATTTGGTCACAGCACAGCAACCGCCCGTAGATTTATTAATTCGCACCAGTGGCGAACAGCGGATCAGTAATTTTTTACTCTGGCAAATTGCCTATGCCGAATTATTTTTTTCACCGGTATTATGGCCAGATTTTAGTGAACAAGAATTTAACCAAGCTATTTGGGCTTATCAACAACGAGAACGCCGTTTTGGCGGGGCTTAAAGAGGGAAAACACGTGCTTAAACAACGTATTTTATCGGCAATCGTGATGATTGCACTGGTCTGTGCAGCGTTATTTTTATTCTCGCCATTTTATTTTACTTTGGCGTTGGGCGTGATTGTCACCGCCGGTGTTTGGGAATGGACGCAATTTCCACGTTTAAAAATTGTCTGGCGTTTTGTGGCGACCTCGATTGCTTTGGCAATGTTATTTGTTTGGATTTTTAGTCAAGCGGATTATCTCAATGCTGGGCGTGTGTTTGCGGATTATGCAGAACCTTTATTGTTGGTTGCGGTGATTTGGTGGGCAGTTGCACTGGGTTTGGTGATCACCTATCCGACCTCCGCCAATATTTGGGGTAAATCGGTCATTTTGCAAATTATTTTCGCTTGTGTGACGTTGGTGCCGTTCTTAATTGCGGTGGCTGCCTTACGTTTAGAAAATTACAATGTTGACAGTTTACACGGCATTAAATTATTGCTTTATGTATTTGTGTTAGTCTGGGCGGCCGACAGTGGCGCCTATTTTGCAGGGCGGAAATTTGGTAAACATAAATTAGCCCCGAAAGTGTCGCCGGGGAAAACTTGGCAAGGGGTGATTGGCGGTGTGATTACCGCTGGCGTGTTGTCAGAATTATTTATTTATTTTGTTGGCGATCATTTCTTTATGCACGGAAATACCTTAAGTTTAACCGCACTTTCCATTGCGACCGTAGCGGTTTCGGTGTTAGGCGATTTAACCGAAAGCATGTTTAAACGTCAAAGTGGCATTAAAGACAGCAGTAATTTAATCCCTGGGCATGGTGGTATTTTAGATCGTATTGATAGCTTAACCGCCGCCGCGCCATTTTTTGCGTATTTCTACTTTTTCTGGCTTTAACAGGCGGTATTGATGTCATTTTTGTGGTCGTTGGTTTCGTTTATTATTGTGATTGGTGTACTGGTATCGGTACACGAATATGGGCATTTCTGGGCGGCCAGAAAGTGCGGTATAAAAGTCCATCGTTTTTCCATTGGTTTTGGTAAAGTCTTGTGGTCAAAAAAAGATAAGCAAGGTACCGAGTTTGCCGTTTCCTTAATCCCTTTGGGGGGGTATGTGAAAATGCTAGATGAACGCAATGAAACCGTACCAGCAGAGCTAAAATCACAATCGTTTAACAGTAAAACCGTGTTACAACGCATGTTTGTGATTGTAGCCGGCCCTTTGGCCAATTTTATTTTTGCTATTTTAGCCTATTGGGTGGTGTTTGCCGTGGGGATCCCGAGTGTAAAACCGGTGATTGATAGCGTTAAACCCAACAGCATTGCGGCACAAGCACAACTTGCCCCCCATAGCCAAATTTTGGCGGTAGATGGGACGGAGTCACCAGATTGGGAAACCATTAATATGTTGTTGGCGACCAAGTTAGGCAATGAGCAAGTCACATTAACCGTCACGCCGTTTGGGGAAAATCGTCCACAACAAAAAACCTTGAATATCCAAGCATGGACATTTGATCCCGATAAACAAAGTGCCTTTGGTGCCTTAGGTATTCAACCCGTAGGCAATCAAGTGGAAATGAAAATTGCCAAAGTGGTGGAAAATTCGCCGGCTGAAAAAGCGGGTTTATTGGTTGGCGATGAAATTTATACTGCACTGGGTGAAACCTTTGCATGGCAAGATTTTGTTAAACAAGTGCAACAAGGTTATCCGTTATCGTTGCAAATTCATCGTGATGGGCAAATCTTGGCGGTGACCTTAATCCCAGAACAGCAAGAAAACCGTTATGTGGTAGGGATTGCACCGACCATTCATCCGATGAATGAACAGTATCGTACGGAATTAAAATATGATATGCTTGATGCCTTGTGGAAAGGAGCGGAAAAAACCGCACAACTTTCTTGGCTAACCCTGAAAGTGATCGGCAAATTATTGACTGGCGATTTATCGCTGAATAATTTAAGTGGTCCAATTTCGATTGCCCAAGGTGCGGGGATTTCCTCACAAATCGGTTTCGTGTACTATCTTGGGTTTATGGCGTTAATTAGCGTAAACCTCGGGATGATGAATTTATTTCCGTTGCCCGTGTTAGACGGCGGACATCTGGTCTTTTTGGCAGCGGAAGGCATTAAAGGCAAGCCTGTTTCTGATAAGGTGCAAAATGTGTTTTATCGCATTGGTGCCACCCTTTTATTGATGTTAACAGTCTTTGCTTTGTTTAATGATTTTTTACGTTTATAGAACGTTTTAAAATTTTAGCAGTCTGTATAGATTGTATGGATGTGTATCCTATTTGTAAACGAACGCTTAAGATTTCCAATGTGGACATTTTATTCGCGTTACTTTAATTTAATAAGGTCATTGTAAGATGAAAAAACTTTTAATAGCTAGTTTATTATTCGGTTCTGCGAGTGTTTATGCGGCCCCTTTTGTGGTACAGGATATTCGTGTGGAAGGCGTACAGTCCGGTACAGAAATTAATGTGTTATCAGGATTACCGGTACAAATTGGTAAGCGTGCAACGGATAATGATATTGCTAATGCGGTAAGAACCCTTTATTCCCGTGGGTATGATAATGTCCGCGCGGACAGAGAAGGCAATACCTTAGTCATTTCTGTCACTCAACAGCCGATTATTACTGAAGTGATCTTTGAGGGTAATAGCTCCGTGCCGAGTGAAGCGTTAAAATCGAATTTGGAGGCAAATGGATTTAAATCAGGTGAAACCTTAAATCGTGAGAAATTAGAGGCTTTCCGTCAGAGTTTAGAGGAGCATTATGCCAGTACAGGTCGTTACAACGCCAAAGTAGAAACCATTGTTAACTCGTTGCCAAATAATCGTGCTGAAGTTAAATTACAAATTAAAGAAAATGATGTAGCCTTGTTAAAAGAAGTGACCTTTGAGGGCAATAACCATGTGTCGAGCAGTAAATTAAAAGAACAAATGGAACTGCAAGAAGATTCATGGTGGAAACTCTTTGGTAATAAATTTGCAGCGGAACAATTCAGTAAAGACTTAGGTGCAATCCAAGATTATTATGGTGAAAATGGTTATGCTAAAGCCAAAGTGACCAATACCGACGTGCAAATTAGTGATGATAAAAATGAAGCGCGAGTGAAAATTGTGGTAGATGAGGGTGAGATTTATACTGTCACCAATGCCAGAATTATCGGGGATGTCGGTGGTATGCAAGAGGCGTTAGCCCCTTTACTCAAAAACATTCATCTCAATCAAGAATTTCAACGCAGTGAAGTAAAACGTGTTGAAGATAACATCAAGGACAAACTGGCTGAACAAGGTTACGCCAATGCGCAAGTGAATATTCACCCAGAATTTGATGATACCAATAAAAGCATTGCATTAACCTATATTGTGGACGCGGGGCGCCGTTATTCTGTACGCCAAATTCGTTTTGAAGGTAATACGGTGAGTGCAGACAGAACCTTGCGTCAAGAAATGCGTCAACAAGAGGGAACATGGTTATCTTCCCAATTAGTTGAGCTAGGTAAAATTCGTTTGGAACGTACGGGCTTTTTTGAAACCGTGGAACAGCGTACGGAGAACGTAAAAGGGACGGATGATGAATTAGATGTTATCTATACTGTTAAAGAACGTAATACGGGGAGTATTAACTTTGGTATCGGTTATGGGACAGAGAGTGGTTTCAGCTATCAAGCCAGTGTCAAACAAGATAACTTCTTAGGTATGGGTTCGTCTATTAGCTTGGGCGGTCGTAAAGATGACTATACTACCAGTGTTAATTTAGGTTATACCGAACCCTACTTCACCAAAGACGGTGTCAGTCTTGGTGGAAACGTGTATTATGAAAAATATGATAACTCTGATGATGATACGACAGCCAGTTATGCACGTACCACTTACGGAATCGATTTAACCCTCGGTTTCCCTGTAAATGAAAATAACTCTTACTATTTAGGTGTGGGTTATGCCTATAATAAACTGAAAAATGTGACGTCAGAATATACTCGCCAAAAATATATTGATTCCATGGGGTATAGCGGTACCTCATTTAAGTCACAAGACTTCACTTTTAAAGCGGGTTGGAACTACAACAGTTTAGACCGCGGTTATTTCCCAACCAAAGGGGTAAGAGCGAGTTTAGGTGGTTCCGTGACCATTCCGGGGTCGGATAACAAATTCTATACCTTAAGTGCAGATGCACAAGGTTATTACCCATTAGATCGTAACCGTACATGGGTGCTTTCTGCCCGTGCAGGTGCTGCTTATGCCAATGGCTTTGGCGGTAAAACTTTACCGTTCTACCGTAACTATGCCGCGGGTGGTATTGGCTCCCTACGTGGTTTTGCCTCTGGTGCCGTGGGACCACAAGCGATTTATCTTACCCAAGATGGTCCTCGTTGGGACGACGATATTATCGGTGGTAATGCCATGGTGACGTCCAGTATTGAATTGATTGTGCCAACGCCATTCGTCGCAGATAAAAACCAAAATTCTGTGCGTACCTCTTTATTCCTTGATGCGGGTAGCGTGTGGAATACCAAATGGTCTAACGCAGATAAAGATAAATTTAAGGCCACCTACCCAAATATGCCAGATTACAGCGATCCAAGCCGTATTCGGACTTCTGCGGGGATAGGATTCCAATGGCAATCACCGATTGGGCCATTAGTTTTCTCTTATGCGAAACCGTTGAAAAAATATGAGAACGACGATATTGAACAATTCCAATTTAGTATTGGTGGCTCATTCTAATTTGATTTAGATTGAACTAATAACCATTCATTTCGTCTAAACAATACCTGTGCCAAATAGAGATTATTTGGCACGTAACTAAAATGATAATTAAAAAGGAAATTTATCCCCATGAAAAAAATCGTAAAAGCAACCGCACTTTCTTTAGCCTTAGCTTTCGCCTCATCAGCAGCTATCGCCGCTGAAAACATTGCCTTCATTAATGCCGCTTATTTATTTGATCATCACCCTGATCGTGAGGCAATTACGAAAAAATTAGATTCAGCGTTCAAAAAACAAACTGATGAATTAACGGCAAGCAAAAAATCCATTGATGGCAAGATTGCCGCGTTACAAAAAGAAGCTAAAAATTTACGTAGCGCAGATATTAAAAAACGTGAAGATGAAATCAATAAATTGATGAAAGATCACGATGCCAAAGTGCAAAAATATCAACAAGAAGCACAAAAACAAGAAATGGCAGAACGTGCGAAATTGTTAGAATCTATTCAAAGCGCCACCAATACATTAGCAAAAGAAAAAGGCTATACTTATGTGCTTGACGCCAATTCAGTCGTGTTTGCGGTTGACGGTAAAGACATTAGTGATGAAGTGTTAAAAGCCATTGGTGGTAAAGTGCCAACAGATAATTCTGCGGACAAACCTGCCGACGCTGAAAAGAAAGAAACTAAATAATCTGTTACAGGTTAATTAATTATGCGTTCTTATACATTAAAAGAATTAGCAGAACATATCGGCGGTGTCATGCGTGGCAACGCCGATGTTTTTGTGACGGCCATTGCGCCTTTAGATAAAGCGAGCAAAACCCATCTCACGTTTATTTCCAATGTGAAATATCGTCCTTATTTATCCCTTTCGCAAGCTGGCATTTTGGTTGTGTCAGAGGCAGATGTGGAATTTTGTGCCGAGCAAGCAAACCTTATCATTGTGAAAAATCCTTATGTAGCCTATGCCTTACTGGCTCAATATATGGACAGCACGCCTAAAGCAGCGACAGATATTGCGTCAAGTGCGGTGATTTCTAGCACGGTTTCTTTAGGTAAAAATGTCAGCATTGGCGCAAATGCCGTTATTGAAGATGGGGCGGTGATCGGTGACAATGCGGTGATTGGTGCCGGTTGCTTTATTGGACAACACGCCCAAATTGGTGCGAACACGCAATTATGGGCAAATGTGTCGATTTATCATCATGTGCAAATCGGTGAACATTGTTTAATTCAATCCGGTGCGGTGATTGGGAGTGATGGTTTTGGGTATGCGAACGAACGGGGACGTTGGATCAAAATTCCACAAACGGGAACGGTCGTGATTGGTCACCATGTTGAAATTGGCGCTTGCACTTGTATTGACCGTGGTGCATTAGATAACACGGTGATTGAAGATAATGTGATCATTGATAACCTCTGTCAAATTGCCCACAATGTGCATATTGGGACAGGCACTGCTGTCGCAGGTGGCGTCATCATGGCGGGCAGTCTCACCGTCGGACGTTATTGCCAAATTGGCGGAGCCAGTGTGATCAATGGTCATATGGAAATTTGCGATCAAGCGGTCGTGACGGGGATGAGTATGGTTATGCGACCGATTACTGAACCGGGTGTTTATTCTTCTGGTATTCCATTACAGCCCAATAAAGAATGGCGTAAAACTGCAGCGTTAACCATGGATATTGACAAGATGAATAAACGGCTTAAAGCCTTGGAAAAGAAATTAGCCGACTAAATTAACGCATTTCGATAAGCTCATCTTCATGGTGAGCTTTTTTATGATTAAAAATTGGCTTAAATTTCACCGCACTTTACCTATTCATGAACTCAGCGGATCACTGTTTTATGACGGTTTTACTACAATCTATTTTTTAAATCATGTATAATTAAGCAAGACATATTAAAAATTGAAAAACATTGAAGGTAATTATTGTGACAACAGAAACTAGCCCATCTCGTATTATTGAAACAAAAGAAATTATGACATTATTACCCCACCGCTATCCATTTTTATTAGTGGATCGTGTGTTAGATTTCAAAGAGGGTGTGTGGTTAAAAGCGATTAAAAATGTGAGCGTGAATGAACCTTGTTTTACTGGTCATTTCCCGCAAGAACCGATTTTCCCAGGTGTATTAATTCTCGAAGCGCTCGCACAATCCATGGGCTTGTTAGCCTTTAAAACCCATGAATTACAAGGCGGAGAACTTTTTTATTTTGCCGGAATTGATGACGCTCGCTTTAAACGTCCCGTGTTACCGGGCGATCAACTTGAATTATATGTCGAAGTGATTAGAGAACGTCGTGGTATCACGGCGTTTACAGGGATCGCTAAAGTCGATGGCGAAGTGGCTTGTGAAGCTAAACTCATGTGTGCAAGACGTTAATCATTAAGCATAAGGAGCAGATATGATCCATTCAAGTGCGAAAGTCCATCCCTCTGCCATTGTGGAAGAGGGGGCTAAAATTGGTGAAAATGTGGTAATCGGACCATTTTGTGTGATTGGTTCACAAGTGGACATTGGTAAAGGTACCGTTTTGCATTCACATGTTGTGGTGAATGGTATCACCACGATTGGCGAAGATAATCAGATTTTTCATGGCGCCACCATTGGTGAAGTCAATCAAGATTTAAAATATAATGGCGAACCCACTAAAACCATTATTGGCAACCGTAACCGTATTCGTGAAAATGTCACCATTCACCGTGGTACCGTACAGGGTGGCGGGGTGACACGTATTGGGGATGACAATTTATTTATGGTCAACGCCCATATTGCTCACGATTGCCAAATCAAAAACCGCTGTATTTTAGCCAACAATGCAACGCTTGCTGGTCATGTGGAATTAGATGATTTTGTGATTGTTGGCGGTATGTCTGCCATCCATCAGTTTGTGATTATTGGTGCGCATGTGATGTTAGGTGGCGGTTCCATGGTCAGTCAAGATGTACCACCTTATGTGATGGCACAAGGCAATCATGCTCGTCCATTTGGCGTCAATCTTGAGGGCTTAAAACGCCGTGGTTTTGAAAAGCCGACGTTACACGCCATTCGCAACGTCTATAAATTAATTTATCGGAGCGACCGAACCTTAGAAGAAGTGATGCCAGAAATTGAACATTACGCCAAAACAGAATCGGCGATCAGTTTCTTCTTAGCCTTTTTCAAACGCTCCACACGTGGCATTATTCGCTAGAAAAAAGTCGACGAATTTACACCGCATTTTTGAACATAAAGTGCGGTGATTTTTTATAAAGGACAGTGAAGTGGAAAATCAAGTAAATCCTCCGCAAATTACGCCGACTATTGCCATTGTCGCCGGTGAAGTCTCGGGTGATATTTTGGGGGCGGGGTTAATTCGTGCGTTAAAAAGTCATTACCCACAAGCCAAATTTATCGGGATAGCGGGCAAAAATATGCTCGCTGAGGGCTGTGAAAGCCTGATTGATATGGACGAAATCTCGGTAATGGGATTGGCAGAAATTTTAAAGCACTTGCCTAGACTATTAAAAATCCGCAAGAACACGGTACAAACCTTGTTAGCCCAAAAACCGGATATTTTTATTGGTATTGATTCCCCTGAATTTAATTTATATGTCGAACAAAAACTGAAAAATCAAAGTATTAAAACCATTCATTATGTCAGCCCGTCCGTGTGGGCGTGGCGACAAAAACGGATTTATAAAATTGCCCGAGCGACCGATCTTGTGCTAGCCTTTTTACCGTTTGAAAAAGCCTTTTATGATCGTTTCAATGTGCCTTGTCGTTTTATTGGGCATACCATGGCGGATGCGATTCCGTTAAAGCCAAACCGTACCGAAGTATGCCAACTCCTTAATCTCGATCCAACACAACAATATCTGGCGATTTTAGTCGGAAGTCGGGGTTCAGAAGTTGAGTTTCTCACCGAACCTTTTCTAAAAACCGCCGTATTGTTAAGACAGCAATATCCTCATTTGCAATTTTTAGTGCCTTTAGTCAGTGAAAAACGCCGTGATCAATTTGAACGAATTAAGGCGCAAGTTGCACCTGAACTTGATGTGATTATCTTGGATGGCAACGCTCGCCAAGCCATGATGATCGCACAAGCGACTTTACTTGCGTCAGGTACAGCGGCATTAGAATGTATGCTGTGTAAATCACCTATGGTGGTGGGTTATCGCATGAAACCACTCACTTATTTTTTAGCCAAACGCTTAGTGAAAACACCCTATATTTCCTTACCAAATCTGTTAGCCAATGACATGTTGGTGCCAGAAATGATACAAGCGGATTGTACCCCTGAAAAATTAGCCGAAAAATTATCGGTTTATTTAGACCAATCCGAAAGTGCGGTGCAAAATCGTCAAGTTTTAATTCAGCGTTTTACTGAATTACATCAATTTATTCAATGTGATGCCGATAGCCAAGCCGCCAATGCCGTGATTGATTTATTGGAGGGAAAATAACCATGTCAGATTTTGAATATCCGCAAGGCGTTGAGTTGATTGCGGGCGTGGATGAAGTCGGGCGAGGCCCTTTAGTGGGGGCAGTGGTGACCGCTGCGGTCATTTTAGATCCTCATCAGCCCATTGACGGGTTGGCCGATAGCAAAAAACTGAGTGAGAAAAAACGCTTATTATTAGCGGAAGAAATCAAGCAAAAAGCCTTAGCTTGGGCGTTAGGCCGTGCGGAACCCGAGGAAATTGATGAACTGAATATTTTGCATGCCACCATGCTTGCCATGCAGCGAGCGGTAAAATCCTTGAAAATTCCACCGCAGTTTGTGTTAGTCGACGGTAATCGCATTCCTGATTTACCTATGCCGGCACAAGCCGTAGTGAAAGGGGATAGCCTTGTGGCCGAAATTAGCGCAGCCTCTATTTTGGCCAAAGTGGCACGGGATCAAGAAATGGTGGAACTGGATCGACAATTTCCTCAATATGAATTTGCCAAACACAAAGGGTATCCTACGAAAGCCCATTTAGAAAAGCTAGCGGAATTTGGCGTGTTACCACAATATCGCCGTAGTTTTTCACCGGTGCGTCAAATACTCGAGCAACATACCCTTTGATTTCAGGACATATTGTGATGAATGCTGACTTATTTACTGCGTTACACACCCCATTAACCGCTGTGATCGTTTTGTTATTGGGGGCGATCTTTTTGTTTATTCAAAATAAATTGCGCATGGATACGGTCGCATTGGTGGTCATGCTTGCCTTTTGTCTGAGTGGCATTTTAACCGTTGAAGATGTATTTGCAGGGTTCAGCGATCCCAATATTATTCTCATTGCATTATTGTTTATTGTGGCAGATGGTTTAGTGCGTACCGGCGTGGCCTATCAAGTGAGTGAATGGCTCATGCACGTCGCCAATAACAGTGAAACGAAAGTCCTTATTTTATTAATGTTATCCGTTGCGGGCTTGGGATCCTTTATGAGTTCTACGGGTATTGTAGCGATTTTCATTCCGGTGGTGTTGGTGATTTGTCAGCAAATGCACATTTCACCCAAACGTTTAATGATGCCGTTAAGTATGGCGGGCTTAATTAGTGGCATGATGACCTTGATTGCCACGGCGCCGAATTTGGTGGTAAATGCCGAATTAGTCCGCACACAAGCGGGACGTTTTGATTTCTTTTCGTTTACGCCTATTGGCTTAATTGTGTTGGTGTTAGGCGTATTCTATATGTTATTAGCTCGTCGTTGGTTAGCCTCGCCAGAGCAACATAATCCGCAAGAAACCGCCCGTTATTCTTTTAATGATCTTATTGAAAGTTATCAGTTACACCGCCGAATTAAACGTTTTGTGGTGTTAGCGGATTCCGATTTTATTGGGCAGAATGTCGAAGAATTACATTTACGAGCCAATTATGGTCTAAATATTTTAGCTATTGAGCGTTGGAAACGCTTTCGACCGATTTTTATGGCCGCCTCCCTTGGCAAAGAAGAAATTCGCCATAAAGATTTATTGATGATGGATATTAGTCAGCCAGACTTGGATTTGAGCGAATTTTGCCGTACACATCATTTAGAATTGGCCCCTATTCGTAATGTTCATTTTAGTGAACAAGCTAAATCCATTGGCATGGCAGAAATTACCCCGATTCCCGACGGCAGTGCAGTGGGGAAAAGTGCGGTGCAATTACGCTTTCGATCCCATTATGGGTTGAATATTATTGGGATTAAACGTAACGGCGAGTTATTGCAAGGCAATCTTGCGGAAGAAATATTGAAAGTGGGCGATCTCTTGTTGGTGGTGGGGCAGTGGAAACTGTTACAACAATTACGGGATAAAACCAAATCTTTCTTTTTATTAAGTTATCCCAGTGAAATTGACAAAGCCGTTCCCGCAGCGAGCCAAGCATGGCATGCGATTTTTGCCATTGCGACCATGGTGTTGTTAATGGTCACGGGCGTCGTGCCGAATGTGGTGGCCGCTCTTATCGCTTGTTTAATGCTCGGTAAATTCCGTTGTATTGACGCCAAAAGTGCTTATGCCAGTATTCATTGGCCGAGCTTGATTTTAATCGTTGGCATGATGCCTTTTTCCATTGCGCTACAAAAAACGGGAGGGGTGGACTTAGCCGTGGATTTTATGATTCATACCGTGGGAACCATGGGTAAACACTGGATGTTGATTAGCTTATTTATGCTTTGTGCGGTTGTCGGTTTGTTTATTTCTAATACGGCGACCGCCATTTTAGTGGCACCCATTGCGATTAGTATGGCGCAGCAATTACAGCTTTCGCCCATGCCTTTTGCTATGACCGTAGCTATTGCCTCGTCGGCGGCGTTTATGACCCCAATTTCTTCCCCAGTAAATACCATGGTGTTAGGACCGGGTGGCTATAAATTTGCGGATTTTGTTAAAATCGGTGTGCCATTTACATTGTTAGTCATGTTAGTCACGGTATTTTGTATTCCGTTGTTATTTCCATTTTAAAAATAAGGTAAAAAATGACCGCAGTTGATGAAAAAATTTTAAAAATTGGCTTGGTTTCCGTTTCTGATCGAGCCTCGCAAGGTGTCTATGCCGATCAAGGCATTCCCGAATTAACCGCTTGGTTAGAACGAGCATTAGTGGATAAATTTTTAGTAGAAACCCGTTTAATCCCCGATGAACAGGATAAAATTGAGCAAACCTTGATTGAATTAGTCGATCAACAGCAATGCCAGTTAGTCTTAACTACGGGCGGTACGGGGCCGGCAAAACGTGATGTGACACCGGAGGCGACACTGGCCGTGGCGGATCGTGAAATGCCGGGATTCGGTGAACAAATGCGTCAGGTGAGTTTACATTTTGTGCCTACCGCCATGTTGTCACGACAAGTCGGGGTGATTCGCAAAAACAGTTTAATTTTAAATTTACCTGGGCAACCCAAAGCCATTAAAGAAACCTTAGAGGGCGTGAAAGATGAACAAGGGAAAGTGCAAGTAAAAGGGATTTTTGCAGCTGTGCCTTATTGTTTACAGTTGATTGATGGGATTTATATTGATACGGATCCTGCTGTGATTGAAAGTTTCCGTCCAAAATCCGCTAAAAAATAGGAGCAAATGATGAAAAAAATTGAGGCGATTATCAAACCGTTCAAATTAGATGATGTCCGTGAGGCTTTGTCGGATATTGGTATTACCGGCATGACAGTGACGGAAGTGCGAGGCTTTGGCCGTCAAAAAGGGCATACTGAACTGTATCGTGGCGCCGAGTATGCGGTGGATTTTTTACCGAAAGTCAAACTGGAAATTGTGATCGCAGATGATGTGCTGCAACAATGTATTGACGCCATTGTGGAAACGGCTCAAACCGGTAAAATCGGTGACGGCAAGATTTTTGTGTATGATGTGGCTCATGTGATTCGTATTCGCACCGGCGAAGAAAATGAAGAGGCGATTTAACTAAGTGCGGTACATTTTATGATAAAAAACAATCCATTACATCAATTTATTTTTGTGAGTGCCGCCTTGGTGATTATTTTGGCGGGCATTAAAGTGTCCTCTGTGATCGTGGTGCCATTTTTGCTTTCTCTCTTTATAGCGATTATTTGTTCACCCTTGATTCGTTTTATGACTAAGCGACATGTGCCGCATTGGTTAGCGATTGCCTTATTATTGCTGTTGATTTTATTGGTGTTTTTCTTTTTAGTCGGCTTGATTAACGGATCGGCGCAAGAATTTACGCAATCCATTCCACAATATCGGCAATTAATGACCGCTCGCTTGAACGATATTCAGGCCATTGCACAAAAATGGCATATTCCTTTTTCTGTCAAACCCGACGCTATTGTTAAGCATTTTGACCCGAGTTCAGTGATGAATTTCGCTAGCAGTCTGCTGATGAATTTCTCCAATGTGGTGTCCAATGCCTTTGTGTTAATTTTAGTGGTCATTTTTATGTTATTAGAGGCACCCACCGCTAAACATAAATTCGCGTTGGTGTTTAGTCGTCAAGATGGCGAGGAAGAAAACCATTTAGAACGCGTGTTAGAAAGCATTATTGGTTATTTGGGCGTCAAAAGCATGATGAGCCTGTTGACGGCGGTGGCGATTTGGACGTTACTCACCGTAGCAGATGTACAATATGCGATTTTATGGGCGACCTTAAGTTTTCTGTTTAATTATATTCCAAGTATCGGCTCGATTATTGCCACGATACCGATTATTTTACAAACGTTCTTATTAAATGGTTTTACCACCGGATTTGTGGTCACCATTAGCGTGATTGTCATTAACGTATCGATTGGTAATGTGCTAGAGCCGAGAATTATGGGAAAAAAATTAGGACTTTCTACTTTAGTGGTATTTCTTTCTCTTTTATTTTGGGGGTGGTTATTAGGCACCGTGGGCATGTTGCTTTCAGTTCCTCTGACGATGGCATTAAAAATTGCCTTAGAATCAAGCCCAAGTACAGAACGTTATGCCATTTTATTAAGTGATCGATTGCCGAATAAAGGAAAAATACCGTCATAATTTAATGCAATTTAGTTATAAAATAGAACAAATAGCTATTTTTTTATTATTAAATATTATGTTACAAATAGCATCAACAATTAAATCATTCTTTCAAGGAGAAACACAATGACGATTTTTGCAGATAATTCCTATTCTATTGGTAACACCCCATTAGTTCGCTTAAACCATTTTGGTCAAGGCAACATTGTGGTGAAAGTTGAGGGCCGTAACCCGAGCTTTAGCGTAAAATGCCGTATTGGTGCCAACATGGTATGGCAAGCGGAAAAAGATGGCACCTTAACCAAAAATAAAGAAATTGTTGATGCGACCAGTGGTAACACCGGTATTGCTTTAGCCTATGTGGCCGCCGCCCGTGGCTATAAAATCACCCTCACCATGCCAGAAACCATGAGTACCGAACGTAAACGTTTATTACGTGGTTTAGGGGTGAATTTGGTGTTGACCGAGGGCGCCAAAGGCATGAAAGGGGCGATTGCCAAAGCCGAAGAAATTGTGGCAAGCGATCCAAACCGTTATATCATGTTGAAACAGTTTGAAAATCCGGCTAACCCAGCCATCCACCAACAAACCACAGGTCCTGAAATCTGGCAAGGCACAGAGGGAAAAGTGGATGTTATCGTGGCGGGTGTGGGGACAGGTGGTACCATCACGGGTATTAGCCGTTATATCAAACAAGATCAAGGCAAAGCCATTACGACCGTTGCGGTTGAACCAGCGGAAAGCCCTGTGATTACGCAAACCTTAAAAGGCGAAGAAGTGAAACCGGGTCCACATAAAATTCA
Organism: Lonepinella sp. BR2271; assembly: GCF_051851515.1. NCBI lineage: Bacteria > Pseudomonadati > Pseudomonadota > Gammaproteobacteria > Pasteurellales > Pasteurellaceae > Lonepinella > Lonepinella sp. BR2271. The sequence goes on from NZ_JBPDVF010000008.1 coordinate 77,635, forward strand.
AGGTATCGGTGCCGGCTTTATTCCGAAAAACTTAGATTTGAGCTTGGTTGATCGTGTTGAGCCAGTGGACAGTGAAACTGCCATTGCCACCGCACGCCGTTTAATGGCAGAAGAAGGTATTTTAGCCGGTATTTCCTCAGGCGCCGCCGTTGCCGCCGCAGAGCGTATTGCGAAATTACCCGAATTTGCTGATAAATTAATTGTGGTGATCCTCCCATCTGCGTCAGAGCGTTATTTAAGTACCGCTTTATTTGAAGGTGTAGAGGCATAAGCCCAATTTAATCCGAATCCCCTAAATAAAAATAATAAGTATAGATAGTATTTGACCAACTCAACTGAGTTGGTCTTTTTTGTCTGGGAATAGAAAATAAAAGCATGGGAAGTCAATGATTGATAACCTGTTGTTTGGCGTAGTTTTAGTTTATTTCGGCAGTTTATTTTGGCAGTTTATTTCGGCAGTTTATTTCGACACATAAAAAAAGACGGCATAAACCGTCTTTTCTTGTTGATTGGTGCGCTGAGCGGGACTTGAACCCGCACGCCGTGAAGCACTACCCCCTCAAGATAGCGTGTCTACCAATTCCACCACCAGCGCATGTTGTTTTGAGGTTAAATTAATGATTAGTTTTGCGGAATATCTGCGTTTTTATTTTCTTCAACGGCTGGTACGACGGCTTTTTGTTGTTCTAACTGTTGTGCAGCTTGAGATAAGTCGTCAAATTTCCCCTCTTTTACTTTATCATGGTGAGAGTTTAAGTTGCCAAGCACGATACTTGAGGCGAAGAAAATAATCGCTAAGATAGCCGTGGTACGAGATAAAAAGTTACTTGAACCCGCAGAACCAAATACCGTACCAGAGGCACCGCCACCGAATGAGGCACCTGCATCAGCGCCTTTTCCTTGTTGAATCAGGATAAAACCGATCATCACGACGGACACGATAAGGTAAACAAATAATAATGCGTTGTACATTGTAAATTCTTCTCTGTTATCAATTTATAATTTAAAAAACGTGTGGATATTACCGAATATTTCGTGTTTAATCAAGGCGTTTTTATTCGGTTGATGAAAATCTAAGCGGAATTCACCGCACTTTCTGCTTTATTTTTTGTTTTTGCTTTTCCTTTGTTAAATTTCGGCTTGGCAGGATTGTTTGCCACCGTACTTAATTGGCGTAATGCAGAGAAATTCACGTAATGCACTAAATCCGGTAACATTTGTGTGAGTTGCCACATAAAGTGTTGATAATTCGTTTCTTTTTTACTAATACTGGTTAATTGTGATTCCCATTGTGCGGTCATGTCGGGCTGGGTTGCCATATCGGGTAAGGCCTGAATTAAAATTCGTCCAGTGTCGGTGCTGTGGATATTTTTGCCTTTTTTAACTAAAAAACCGCGTTTAAATAATAATTCAATAATGCCCGCTCTAGTGGCCTCGGTGCCTAATCCATCCGTTTCACGTAGGATTTTTTTCAATTCTTTATCTTGCACAAAACGTGCAATGCCCGTCATGGCGGAAAGCAAGGTGGCGTCCGTGAACGGTTTGGGGGCTTGCGTTTTTTTACTGACAATTTCCCCGTGATGACAAAAAAGTAATTGCCCTTTTTTGACGACGGGCAATGGTGGGGATAATTGTTCCTCGTCATCTTCTTTGCCGATTAACTCTTTCCAACCGGCAATTTGTAAGTTGCGAGCTTGGGCAATAAAGGTGCCGCCCGCAATGGTTAAGGTGATTTTGCTTTTACGATATTCCGCATCAGGACAAAATTGCATGAAATATTGACGAGCAATAAGTTGGTAAATTTGCTGTTCTCTTAAATTTAAATTGACGGGGCGGTTTTTGGCGGTCGGAATAATGGCATGGTGAGCCTCGACTTTTTTATCATTCCAACAACGATTTTTTTGTTCTAAATTCACCGCACTTGGCACATTTTGATATTCGGCACAATGCGTGGCAATGGCTTGTATGACTTTATGGCGGTCAGCAAAATGCTCATTGGGTAAATAACGGCAATCGGAACGGGGGTAAGTAATAATTTTGTGTTTTTCATATAAATCTTGGCATGTGTCTAGCACTTCTTGGGCGGACAGGCCAAAACGTTTTGCCGCATCAATTTGCAACGCCGAAAGGGAATAGGGCAGTGGGGCGGTTTCTTTTTCCCGTTTATCTTCATAAGCCGTGACTTCGGCGGGTTGTTGGGTGATTCGTTTCACCACATTTTCAGCTAAACCTTTTGATAGCACTCGGCCGTCATCATCTTGATAATCTTCGCAGGCTTTGCTCGGTTGCCAAAGTGCGGTGAAATTTGCCGGTGTTTGTTCATCATGGGAGAGATGGGCTAATACTTCAAAAAAATCTTTTGGTTGAAAATGTTCGATTTCTAAATCACGGCGAACGATCAAGCCTAACACGGGCGTTTGCACCCGCCCAACAGACAGTACGCCATTGTAACCCGCTTGACGACCTCGAATGGTGTAGGCGCGGGTCATGTTAATGCCATACAGCCAATCGGCTCTGGCTCGGGCTAAAGCTGATGTGGCAAGGGGAATGAAATTACGATTGGGTTGCAATTTATTGACCGCTTTTTCCACCGCACTTGGGTTTAAATCACTGATTAAACAACGTTGGATTTGCGGGTATTTGTCGGCCGGTAAATTGGCGTAGTTAAATACTTCATCCACCAATAATTGCCCCTCTCTATCGGGGTCGCCTGCGTTAATTAGAATATCGGCTTGGTGAATGAGTTTTTCCACCGTTTTTAACTGTTTGGCCACTTCTTTACGTGGTATTAATTGCCATTTTTCCGGTATGATCGGCAAATGCTCCAACCGCCATTGTTTAAAATTAGGGTTGTAAGCATCCGGTTCGGCTTGCTCAAGCAAATGACCGACACACCAAGTGACATAATCCTGTTCGCCACAGCGAATAAAACCGTCGCCACGTTGATGTGGTTTGGGTAAAATATCCGCAATGGCACGTGCCAAGCTCGGTTTTTCAGCAACAAATAAACGCATTCAGTAAAAAATTAAAACACTTTTTTGAACGGTTTGATGATCACATCACCATATACGCCTGCGTCCACATAAGGATCTTCGCTGGCCCATTGTTGCGCTTGCTCAATAGAATCGAATTGCGCAATAACCGTGGAACCGGTGACGCCAGCGCCATCAACGGTAGGATTTGGGCCGGCCGTTAAGAGGCGATTTTCTTGTTGAAGTTGTTCTAAACGAGCCAAATGTTGTGCACGCACAGCCAAGCGTTTTTCTAACATATTGGGTTTGTCTTGCGCAAAAATCACATAATATTCCATATAAAACTCCTTAATTACACATTTTCGGTCATAGCCAGCGCTTGATCTAATTCGGGATTATCCTCACGCGGAATGGCTTTGGGCTTCCCATTTTTGTCAATGGCCACATAGGTAAATAACGCCTCGGTGACACAATAGCGATCACGTAATCCTTGGTACACTTTTTTGATCCAAACATCCACTTTCACTTGTAAGGAGGTTCGTCCCACTTTGACCAGTTTCCCATAGCAACACACCACATCACCGACCGCAATGGGTTGTAAGAAACTCATTTTATCGACACAAACCGTGACCACAGGGCTTTTCGCAATTTCTTTGGCTAAAATCGCCCCGCCAATATCCATTTGCGACATAATCCATCCGCCAAAAATATCCCCATTGGCATTGGTATCAGAGGGCATGGCGAGGGTTCTTAATAAGAGGGTGCCATGGGCTCTTGCGTCGACGGGTTGCTCGGTTACGGTATTACAACTCATATATCACTCCTTGTCTTTCGGTAAATAACGATAAATATAAACGCCTGTGCCAAGGGTGGCAACAAAGGTCATGGCTAAAATGCCAAAGGATTTAAATTCCACCCAAACTTCTTCGGAAAAGGCTTGGCTAATATAAATATTCACCAACATACACAGGATAAAAAAGATGGCCCAAGCAAGGTTAAGATTATGCCAAACCGCTTGTGGCAGTTCAATTTCTTTACCCAATAATTTTTGAATCAGCGGTGTTTTGAAACCAAATTGCGCCACCAATAAAATCAGCGCAAACAAACCATAAACAATGGTCACTTTCCATTGTAAGTATTTTATTTCATTAAAATAAGCGGTGAGTAAGCCGAAAAAAACGACCGCACTTCCCATCACGATTTGTTGTTTTTCAATTTTGCCGTATTTCCATTTTAAAATAATCAGTTGCAAAAGCGTGGCAATCACCAAGGTAATTGCAGCCTCACGCACGCCAGCCAATTTATAGACGACGAAAAATAAAATAAGTGGAATAAATTCTAAAAGCTGTTTCATATCAAGCCTGCTGATTGAATACGCTGTAAAAGCGATAAGTAAATACAATGGAGAACACATTAATCAATGACATAATGATTAAGGCAATCACAGTTAACAGAAAATTTTGCGCGAGTAAGGCCAGTTGAAAGCCAATCAGCGGAAAGAATAAATAGCTGATTGTACAATAGAAAAACAACACAGAGGTGCGTCCTTTGGCAGAATTCAGACTATTTTGCACCGCACTTTTTAAGGTTTCATTGGCCACTAAATAACGAACCGGTGCCAAGCACAAGCGAATTAAAATAAAAATCCCCGACACCATTAAAAACAGGCTCACAAAAGAAAGTGACGATTGACTTAACACCCCCGCAATGGTGCCGATTGCGCCGATAAAAAACGGCAAAAAGCACAGCACAGTGAGCAGAATAATGCCAATTAAGCGGCTAAATGTAATGCCTGCTGTGTGAGCTAATTGTGGCGATTGGCGTTGACTAATGTGATGAACGGTTAAAGTACCCCAATAGACAATAAACACGGTGGCAAGGCCTTTTGCGAGGGTGAACCATAAAAAGGTTAAGTCACTGCTTTGTTGGAGTAAGACGTCCATTTGTTGTTCTTCAGTCAAACTGTCAACATTTTCCAGAACAGGAAAAATCGCCTGTTGCAACAGGCCAAAACCCGCCGAGGCTAACACAAAGAGAGAGAGAAAGATGAACGCAAACTTTCGTTCATTTTGTAAAAAATGCCAACTGTCTTTAAAAAGTTGGGTAAAATTGATCGGCATGGCTTTTCCTTTTCGCACATCACAAATTCTTCGCCTAATTATACCGATTTTAAGGATAAATGTATAAAAAAGTGAGAAATTGATTTTCATCAACGTAGCGGGTTTGTTTAAAAAATTAACAAATAAGTAAAAACAATAAAAATTTTTTAACAATCTTTCAATTTTATGATCTAGATCACAGTTTTTATTTTCAAAAAGGGGTATATTTCTTCTCGTGTTAAACACATATTTTTTTTATGGGTATAATCTAGGGAATAAACCCCCTAATAAATAATCAAGGAGATCAATATGAAAAAATCAGCATTAGCAATCGGTTTAGCCACAGCGTTATTAAGCAGTGTGGCCATGGCTCACCAAGCAGGTGATGTGTTAATTCGTGCCGGTGGTATTTTTGTTAACGCCAACTCTCATTCTAAAACCACAACTGCAACTGAAATTGGCTTAGAAGTGAATAATAATGCACAAGTCGGTTTAACAGGAACTTACATGTTCACTGATAATATCGGTTTAGAATTATTAGCAGCCACACCGTTCTCTCACCGTGTGACAGCTAATGTGCCTGCATTACATGATAGTAACGTACCAGGGTCAGGTAATTTAGGTAATGTTGTTTCCCTTAAACATCTTCCACCAAGCCTTTATGCACAATATTATTTCTTAGATAAAGATGCAGGTTCTCGCCCTTATGTGGGTGTGGGTATTAACTATACTCGTTTCTTTGATGCGGAGTCAACCAACCCTGCCATTACTAATTTAAGAGTGAAAAAACACTCTGTTGGCCCAGTGGCTAACTTAGGTATTGACATTAAATTAACTGATGACCTTTCTTTGAATGCGGCAATGTGGTATACACATATTCGCACCAAAGCGAATTTCACTGCATTAGGTGCAGAACATGAAGTGAAAATCAAATTAGATCCAGTTATTTACTTCGCTGGTTTAACTTATCGTTTCTAACTAACTGATTTAATCGCTAACCTCGTGCATTCGTACGAGGTTTTTTTATGCCCTGCACTGGCGTACAGGGCTAGGCAAATCACGATGCTTCGCATCTTAAAGTATATGGAAAGCTACGGCGTAGCGACACTATGTTAACCACGTCAGTGTGGGGTATTTTAGTGAGCTATTTACCCTTGCTTTCTACTCTTAACTCGCCAAATCCAACATTTCTTGTGCATTCGCTAAGGCAGAATCCGTAATTTTACTTCCGCCCAATAACTTCGCTAAGGCTTTAACCCGTTGCGAGGCAGAAAGTGCGGTCATTTTTGTTTCGGTTTTTTCATCAACGGTAAATTTTTCTACCACAAAATGATGATTACCATAGCTCGCTACTTGCGGTAAATGGGTGACGCAGATCACTTGGCATTTTGTGCCTAAACGGCGTAAAAGTTTGCCTACCACGCTCGCTGTAGCCCCGCTAATTCCCACGTCAATTTCATCAAAAATCAAGGTTGGAATGGCACTTTTATCGGAAGTGAGTACCTGGATAGCTAAAGCGATCCGTGATAATTCCCCGCCAGAGGCCGTTTTTGCCAAAGATTGTGCGGATTGTCCCAAGTTACTTTGTAAATCAAATTGTACATTATCCGCACCATTTGCCCCAATTTTACTGTAATCGGTATTTAATTTAATAAAAAATTGGGCGTTTTCCATGGCTAATTGCTTAATGGATTTTGTTACTTGCTCGGCTAATTTACTTGCGCCCATTTCACGGCTTTGATGTAAGGCGGTGGCGGTCGCTTGCATTTGGGCAAAGGCCTGTTTTTCCTGTTTAATCAGTTCATCTTCACTTTCAGAATAATCGATCAACTGTTCCAACTCTGTTTTTAAAGTGCGGTGAAATTCCACTAAGTTTTCTGGCGAAATATAATGTTTCTTGGCTAAATGAATCGCTTGGCTCATGCGTTGTTCGATTTCTTCTAATAAATACGGATCTTGCTCAATATCAGAGGCCAAATGTTGCACTTCACTACTGGCTTCTTGTACTTGAATTAACGCATCTTGCAACATGGTTTGAATTTCCCCATAGCGAGGATCGAGTTCTGCCAATTCATCCACATATTGGGTGGCTCGATAGAGTAGGCTATCCGCACTCACCGTATCATTTTCACTTAAGATACCAAGCAAAGACTGGGAAAGCGAAGTCAGTTCTTCACTATTAGAAAGCCGTTTATGATCTTCTTCTAATTGCTCAAATTCATCTTCTTGCAGATTAAATTCATCCAGTTCATTAACTTGATATTGGAGTAATTGTTTTCTAGCCTCATTTTCTGCACATTTTTGTTTAAATTCAGCCACTTGTTGTTGCAAGGATTTCCAACAGTGGTAATCGGTTTTCATTTGTGCCAATAAAGGCGCATGAGAACAGAACGTATCTAAGGTTTGTAATTGATACTCGGGTTTTAATAATAATTGTGAGGCATGTTGCCCATTAATATGAATAAGATAGGTACCCAATTCCTTTAATTGGGCCACCGACACCGGCGTGCTGTTAATAAAGGCTTTAGAACGTCCATCTTGATTAATAATACGGCGTAAAATACAGTTCTCAGGATTATCCTGATCTTCTAATTCTTGCTGTTGTAACCAATGGGCTGCGGCACTTTGGGGATCAATTTGAAAGGTTGCACATACGTCTGCCCGTTCTTGCCCCTCACGTAGCATAGCAAGCTCGGTACGTTGGCCTAAACAAATCCCTAAGGCATCAATGGCAATGGATTTACCGGCCCCCGTTTCACCGGTGATCACCGACATACCTTGGGCTAATTCAATATCTAAATGACGAACAATGGCAAAATTATTAATAGTGAGTTGAGTAAGCATAAAAAAATCCCCTTTACTGTATGGAATGCAGTATAATTCATAATAAATTTACAGTAAAGGATTTTTTTACAGTTTTTAGAAAAGTTTTTTTAGCCAACCTAATTTTGAACTTAACACATTGTAATAATTGTAATTATGCAAATGGAGCAAACGGAGCTTATAGGCGCTTTTTTGTACGGTGACTACATCATCACTGGTTAAATTTAAAGCTAATTGGCTGTCACAGCTCACTTCTAATTGCGGTGTGTTGTAATCGGCAAAACGCAGTGAGATCTTGCTGTCACCGTCAATAACCAAAGGACGAGATGAGAGCGTATGTGGATACATAGAGACCAACGTGATTGCATTCATATTCGGGGTTAAAATCGGGCCTCCGGCAGAAAGCGAGTAGGCTGTGGATCCGGTTGGGGTGGCGATAATTAACCCGTCTGAACGTTGCGAAAAAGCAAATTTATCATCAATATACACATGGAAATCAATCATATGGGCTATTTGCGCAGGATGAATGACCGCCTCATTAATGGCGTTACCGTTATTGATCACCACGCCGTTATGCTCAATATTAACCTCTAATAAAAAGCGTTCTTCGACAAAAAACTCACCGTCCAGACAAGCCTGTAATTGGGCGTAAGCATTTTTCGGGTCAATATCGGTTAAAAAGCCCAAGTTGCCACGGTTAATGCCGATTAACAACAGATCGTATTTCGATAAAATCCGAGCACGCCCAAGCATATTGCCGTCGCCGCCAATAACGATAGCCAGTTGTGCTTGTTTGCCGATTTGTTCTAATGACGCAATTTGTTGCTCGGGCAGTGCTAAGGCTTGGCCCACTTCGGTTTCCACTAAGACGGTATAGCCCTTTTCTTGCAACCATAAAAAAATATTTTTGTGCATTTGCAAGGTCATATCATTGCGTGGGCGACCGACTAACCCAATGGTTTTAAAGGTTTTATGTAGCGGGTTAATATGATTATTGATAAATTCCATGATCCTGATGACTTGAATTTTAAAAAAACGCCTTTATATTACATTGAAAATGACTTGGAGCAAAGGTTAACATTTGATTATTCCTTTGTTACAATGCGCAACCGCTCAGATTTTATCATATTTTTAATGGAGTACATGATGACAGAACAAGAAAAACAACCTACCGAAGACATGATCGGAGAAGAAATGGTCAAAGAAGAAACGCAGCCAGAGCAAGTGGAAACAGCAGAAGAAATCGCCGAGAATGCAGAAGCCAATGAAGAAACAGATGCCTTGGAAGAAACCATTTTACGTGTGCAAGAATTAGAGCAACAACTGGTTGAGGCCGCTCAAAAAGAACAAGAAAGTTTGTTGCGTGCCAGAGCAGAAATGGAAAACGTTCGTCGTCGTGCGGAACAAGACGTGGAAAAAGCCCATAAATTCGCTTTAGAAAAATTTGCCAAAGAGATTTTGAATACCATTGACAACCTTGAGCGAGCCTTAACTACGCCAGCAAATAAGGAAGATGAATGTGTGAAAGGCTTATTTGACGGTGTAGAATTAACCCTGAAAGATTTATTGGCCACCGTTGCTCGTTTTGGTATTGAGCCAGTGGGCGTGGTGGGTGAAACCTTTAACCCAGACTTGCACCAAGCGATTTCCATGCAACCCACCGAGGGATTTGAAACCAATCAAATTACCGTGGTATTACAAAAAGGCTATTTATTAAATAGCCGTGTGATTCGTCCCGCCATGGTGATGGTCGCGGCGTAATTTCACTAAAACGCCCTCTTTATTGGCGGGCGTTTTGTTCTCTAAGATCGGGCCGTGTAGTCCCCCACAGCAACCCATTTATAGGTAGTTAACGCCTCTAGTCCCATCGGCCCTCGAGCATGTAATTTTTGTGTACTTACAGCGACTTCTGCTCCTAAACCAAATTGTCCGCCGTCAGTAAATCGGGTGCTGGCATTAACATAAACTGCCGCCGCATCCACCTGTGCCACAAATTGTTGAGCCAGTTTTTGTGATTCTGTCAAAATCGCCTCAGAATGTTGACTGCCGTATTCACGAATATGATCAATGGCTTGTGCCATATCTTTCACGATCACCACGTTTAAATCTTTGGATAACCATTCTTGGCGTAATTCTTGATCCTGCACCGCTACCACGTCAGCACCGGCTTGTTGCAAAATAGAAAGTGCGGTGGAATCAGCGTGAAATTTTACTTGTTTCGCTTTTAAATGTGCGGCCAATTTAGGTAAAAATTGGCTAGCAATGCTTTCTTGTACTAACAGCGTTTCTAAGGTATTACAGGTGCTAGGGCGTTGAGTTTTGGCATTATCAATCACAGAAAGTGCTTTATTTTGATCCGCACTTTGTTCTACAAAAGTGTGACAAACACCAATCCCACCGACGATCACAGGAATGGTGGCGTGTTGTTTACAAAGCTCGTGTAAACCTGCACCACCACGAGGGATTATCATATCTACATAACGATCAAGTTTGAGTAATTGCATGACTAAATCACGATTAGGATCCGTAATTGCTTGCACTGCAGTTTTCGGTAAACCGGCTTGTTCAAGGGCCGATTGTACCACTTCTACTAGTACTTTATTAGAATGTTGGGTTTCTTTGCCACCACGTAAAATCACCGCATTCCCCGTTTTTAAACAGAGACTTGCCACATCAATAGTCACGTTAGGACGGGCTTCATAAATGGTGCCAATCACGCCGAGTGGCACACGTACTCGTTCGAGTTTTAAACCACTATCCAATATGCCACCGTCAATTAATTGCCCCACCGGATCGGCAAGGGAAATCACATGACGTACATCATTCGCAATGCCTGTTAAACGTTCTGGCGTGAGCAATAAGCGGTCAATAATCGCCTCACTTATGCCCGCCTGTTTAGCCAATGCAATATCTTGGGCATTGGCCGTTAAAATACGTGCTTGCTGTTGTTCTAGCTGATCGGCAATAATCGCCAAAGCCTGATTTTTTTGTGGTTGAGAAAGTTGAGAAAGAATAAAGGAGGCTTGCTTAGCTGCTTTACCCATGGCAATTAAATCGGTCATGATATTATCCTGTTAATTTGTGCATTGAATTTGTTGCCAAAGCTGACGTTTTGCTTTGGTATCTTGTTGTAATGTGGTTAAATCTGGGCTTTGCCATAAATGAGATGATGTTTCACATAATGGTAAAGTGCGGTCTATTTTTTCAGAATTTTCACTGAGTAACCAATAAGTGACTTGCTGTGTTACATTGAGATGATAGATTTGTTCAAAATCAATAAATAAACAGTCATTGGATTCAATTTGAGAACTTCGCAACACATCTTGTATAAAATCGACATCAGCGGAGAGCGGTGTTTCTGAAATAATAATCAAGCGGACATGTTCAGCCACTGGAATATATACCGCCCCTTTTAAGGTATCCGGACGGCGTAATTTCCACTGGCTAATGCCCATTTGTTGTAACAGAAGATCGCGGCGGTTCAAAATGGTATCCACAAAAATAAAAAATTGGCTTTATTGTAAATAGGTTTTAGAGTTTCGTAAATAGATTGCGTATAATAGTGAAAATTTTATATAGGATTATTACCATGCTCAGTCTTGAAAGCCAAGTTTTACAGCGCCATTTGCCTTTTTTTGAAAATAAATCTGTGCTATTTGCCGGGGGAATCAATGATGATTTTCCAACTCAAATTCGTTCGCAAGCTAAATCGGTGCAGATTTGGTCTTGTTATTTTGATTATGTGAACCGTTTGCAAGACAAAAGTGCGGTGCATTTTGGCGAAATTTTTCAGGATCAAGCAGATTTGATGGTTTTTTATTGGACCAAAAATAAGCAAGAAGTGCAATTTCAGTTAATGCAATTATTAGCCCATTCGCCACTCAATCAAGAAATCTTGATTATTGGGGAAAACCGTTGCGGTGTGCGTTCGGTGGAAAAAATCCTCGCACCATTTGGGGATATTGGCAAGATTGATAGTGCAAGACGTTGTGGCTTGTATCATTTTTGCTTAAAAAAAGCACCGCAGTTTGAGATTAAGCATTATTGGAAAACCTATCAAAATGCAAAATTAGGTGAGCTAAAAATTCAAAGTTTACCAGGGGTGTTTAGTGCCAATGAACTGGATATGGGAACGGATTTATTGCTTTCAACTTTGGCTCACAAAATAGCGGGTGACGTGTTGGATTTAGGCTGTGGGGCGGGGGTAATTGGAGCGTTTATCAAGCAACATCATCCACAAATTAATTTAGTCATGAGTGATATTCATGCGATGGCGATTGCTTCGGCTAAACGGACGTTAGCTGAAAATGGGTTGGCTGGTGAGGTAATTGCAAGTGATGTCTTTTCTCATATTCAAGGTAAATTTGATTTGATTATTTCCAATCCTCCTTTCCATGACGGCATTGATACGGCTTATCAGGCGGTCATGACGTTAATTGAACAAGCCAAACAACATCTTAAATCGGGTGGGGAATTACGCATTGTCGCCAATGCGTTTTTGCCCTATGCAGATTTGTTGGATCGATATTTTGGTCGGCATCAGGTGTTGGCGAAAACAGGGAAGTTTAAGGTGTATTCGGTGTGTTTGTGATGGTAGCCCCGTACTCTCGTACGGGGTAAATAAATTAAATCCCTTTAATCGAATTAATCACTAAGTCCCAAAAACGATCTTTATCCAATTTTTTAGCCACAAACGTATTGCTAGGTTTGGGCGGATAGCGGAAATCCGCAACTGTCATACCTAGCGTATGCGTGCCTGTGAGTTCAATATTGACCGGCACATTTTGCACTTCAATCAATGTAGGATCAATCACATAAGCCACCGCACAAACATCATGCACCGGTGGGGAATCAAAGTTTTGGTTCTTTTTGTACATTCGCCCGAAGAAGTCTAATAATTCCACCACAAATTGAGAAACAGGCGTGCCAATATCAGCAATGCGTTGTACTACATCAGGCGTGGCTAAGGCCTGATGGGTAAGATCTAAGCCGACCATGGTGACTTTCCAACCCGCATTGAACACAATGTGAGCCGCCTCGGGGTCAATTTTAATATTAAATTCTGCCACTGCTGACCAGTTGCCCGTATGATAACCACCGCCCATTAATACCACTTCTTTCACCCGATCAATAATTCGAGGTTCAAGGCGAGCGGCTAAAGCGATATTGGTTAATCCCCCTGTTGGCACTAAAGTAATGGTTTTTTCAGGGTGCGACATAATTAAATCAATGATTAAATTGACCGCATGCTTTTCGCTTAATGATTGGCGAGGATTCGGCAAAACGGGACCATCTAAGCCTGAATCACCATGAATACTCGGTGCATTTTCCACTTCTCGCACTAACGGACGGGTTGCCCCTTTGGCAATAGGGATGCCACGAATGTTGGCAATTTCTGCCACCGCTAGAGCGTTGCGAGAAACTTTGTCAATGGTTTGATTGCCGACTACCGTGGTGATCGCCAATAAATCAATGTTTGGATTACCGTGAGCCAGTAAAATTGCAATCGCATCATCATGGCCAGGATCGCAGTCGAGAATGATTTTTTGTGCCATAATTTTTCCTTTTTAGGGTAGTTCTCTCAAGTGCGGTTAAAAAATATCATTATTTTTCACCGCACCTTTACAAACAATTATTCTTTTCTCAATAAAAACACCCCATGTTCACTTAAATGCACAAAGGCATTTTCCGCATTAGGATCAAAATCTTCTGGATTACAATTCACCAATAAATCTTTTCCGCCCCAATTCGCCACAATTTCCCAATGGTTACCCATATATACCGCCGTTTTAATTTGGCATTGTTGGCTAGGATCGCCACTGTGTTTTAAGTGAATGGCTTCAGGACGTACACCGACCAAACATTCACCATCTGGTAAACCAAATTGAGCGGTGTTCGGTAAATGGAATTGATAACCGTTAATGGTCACTTGATCTTGTGTAACTGTTCCCTCAAAAATACTACTTTCGCCCATAAAGTTAGCTAAAAATAAGGAATTAGGGCGTAAATATAGTTCTTTGGCTGGGGCTTTTTGCATAATTTTGCCTTTGTGCATGACGATCACTTCATCCGACACCGCAAAAGCCTCGGTTTGATCGTGGGTCACATAAAGGGAGGTAATGCCCAAACGTTGTTGCAATTCACGGATTTTTTCACGCATAGAACGGCGAAGATTGGCATCCAAGTTACTCAAGGGTTCATCAAATAACAGCACTTTTGGCTTTAACACCAAAGCACGAGCCAAGGCGACACGTTGTTGTTGACCGCCTGAAATTTGATCCACAAAACGATCTTCAAAACCGCCTAAATCCACTAATTCCAAGGCTTCTTTCACACGCTGTTTGCGTTCTTCGCCGCTCACACCTTGCATCCGCAAGCCATAGCCCACGTTATCGCCGATAGACATGTGTGGAAATAACGCATAGGATTGGAATACGATACAAATATCCCGATTTTGGATAGACGATTTGGTCACATCTTCGCCATCAATAAAAATTTGCCCAGAAGTCGGGTTTTCTAATCCTGCCACTAACCGCAACACGGTAGTTTTACCGCAACCAGATGGACCAAGTAATGTCACCATGGTGCCACGTTTAATGGTTAAATCTAAATTATCAATAACAACCGCTTTGCCAAAGGCTTTGGTGATATTTTTTAATACTAAGAAATCTTGACTCATAATTTACAACCTTAAAATTAATTCATTTTTTTCGCTTTGGAACGAGAAATGCGAGTGTCGCCCACGATCCAGTCAAAGAATAAGATAATCGCCATCATCACCACGATTAAAATCGATCCATACGCAATGGCAATGCCGTATTCACCGTCTTCGACACGGTTTAAAATATAGGCAGTTGCCACACGAGTATCGGCGGTGACTAAGAAAATAATCGCACTCACGGTGGTCATTGCACGCACAAAACTGGTGACCAGAGCGGACAATAACGCAGGTTTCAACAACGGAAACACAATATACCAAATGGTTTTGAACGAGCTGCCTTTCAAGGAAAGCGATGCTTCATCAAGGGATTTATCCAACTGCCCTAAACCTGCAATCGCCGCACGCATCCCGATTGGCAAGTCACGCATGACCATAGAAATAATCACGATAATGCTAGTGCCTGTGATGTACATTGGAGCATCATTAAAGGCTAAGATATAAGACACTCCGGCCACTGTCCCTGGCACGGCAAAGCAGAGCATAGTTAGAAATTCCAACGTTTTTTTGCCTTGGAAGTCTTTGCGAACCACCACATAAGCAATCAGTAAACCGAAAAGTGCGGTTAAAGGTGCCGCAATACCAGCATAGAACATGGTATTAAGTAGAGATGGCCATGCGCCATCACTTAAGCCTTGACCAAATAATAAGGCATAGTTTCTCGTGGTTAAGGTGTAATCTACCCCCCAGTTGACGGTGAAACTGCCGTAGAAAATACTGCCGTATAATGCCAAGTTAAACACAATCCAGAACGCTAATATCGCTACGATTGTCCATTTCAAGCCATTTGGTAATTCTTGCACATCGCCACGATAGGATTTGCCTGATACCGTTACATAAGAACGATTGCCGATCCAAATATATTGCACCACGAAAATGAGTAGTGAGAAGATTAATAACATTGAACCCAAGGTACTCGCAGACGCATAATCTAACTGTGAACCTGCAATATAGAAATAAATTTGGGTCGCAATCACGTCAAAGCTACCGCCCAACACCAACGGATTACTAAAATCCGCCAAGGATTGAATAAATACAATCAAAAATGAGTTCGCCAAGGCAGGGCGGAGCAGTGGGAAAATAATGTTATAGAATGTTTGATAGCGATTGGCACGCAAGGTATAAGATGCTTCTTCAATGGACGGATGAATGGATTTCAATGCACCGTCTAACAACATAAAGGACATTGGCGTAAAGGCTAAAATCTGTGCCAACGCAATGCCGTTAAAGCCATAGAGCCAGTTATGATCGGTGAAACCCAAATAGTCGCTCAAAAATTCCGTTACATAGCCTGAACGTCCCAACATCAAGGTTACCCCAAGACCGACCACAAATGGAGGTGTTACAATCGGCAAAATCGAGAAAATTTTACCAATAAATGCAGTTCGTCTGGCAATACGAGTGGTATAAAGGGCAAATGCCAAACCAAAAATGGTGGAAATTAAACCAACAAACGTGGATAACGCAAGGGAGTTGGTGATGACCCGAACAATATAGCTTTGTCCTAAAATTCGCAAAACTTGTTGCGGTGCAAAGGTATCGCCGTCATAAAACATCGAAATAAAAATGGCGACCGTTGGATAGACAATAAAGAAGAAAATCAATAGGACAATTGCCAAAATTGAGCCGATAATAAATTTATCCCCTTGCATCACTTTGAGTTTAGCCAACGCAAAGGTGGCTAACGCTGACAGTGTGCAAATTAAAATTAGCACCGAATAACCCATTGAAACCTTGTAAATCATTGCGGTGATAAACAAAAACAAAAAGGTAAACGCCACTAAAGCAAGTTCGGCTTTGGCTTGTTTTTCGGTGGATAAATTGCATTTTGGAATGATCAAAAAGCCGATTAAGGGCAAAAACCATAAAATCGTCAAATTAACAGACGACCAGCCCATTGCATCATAAAATTCATCGGCGGTACTTTCTAGCAAGCCATAATCCAAGGCTTGTGATGGTAACACCAGAAAGGCGACTAAAGATAGCAACAACCAAAATGGGGTTGTTTGTGTAAAAGGTGTTTTTGCGGAATACATATTATCTCCATTTTTTGTATGAGATACATCATTCAATTTGTATGATGTTGCCGTATAGCACGACATAACTCGCTTAATTCAATGTGAAAAAAACAGGTGCGATGATACTTTATTTTAAAATTTAATTCTGTGATGGAGATCACAAACTGAATAACGCAAACATTTTACGAACGCAAATGCCTTATTTGTGTACAATGTATGGCTATGAGTTAGCCATACATTGTAATTGTTAGTTAAAGAATAATGCGTAATAACGAGCAGAACATATTTATTGTCTGAAAAATAAACGTTTAAATTTCCCGGTTGAAACTTCCCCACGTCTCAATTGATCTAAAAATACGGCTAAAACAATAACTAGACCAATAATTAAACGTTGTAAATAAGATGTTACATTTAATAGTGTTAGGCCATTTTGTAGTACGCCCATAATTAAAGCCCCAATAGATGTACTGATAACAGAACCTATTCCACCCATTAAACTTGTCCCACCAATAACTGTGGCGGCAATTGCATCAAGCTCATAACCATTGCCGGCTATAGGTTGAGCGGCATTAAGACGTCCAACTAAAATGATTGCACCAATAGCCGCTAATGCACCGTGAATAGTATAGCTTTTTATTTCTAATTTATTGACATTAATGCCCGATAGTCGAACTGCTTCACGATTCCCACCTAAGGCATAAATTTGTCGTCCAAATACAGTTTGTGTTAACGTATAAAAACTAATCAAAACGACAATTAATGCGATAATTACAGGGACGGGAATATGCAAATTTTCAGTAATTGCTATTTGTCCATTACCAAAGAAACGTAATTGTTCAGGGAAATTATAGATTGTTTTACCATCAGAAAGAGTAAGAGCTAACCCCCTAGCAATTCCCATCATACCTAACGTGGTGATGAAAGGTGTTACTTTGCCATAGACAATAACCATTCCATTAATGTACCCACATAATGCACCTATCACGATAGAGCCAATAATAGATAAACCTACAACCATTGTTATTTGTGTACTTGTAGGATTTTCGCCTAGTTGAGCCATTCCCCAGTGTGTAAACAAGCCCAAACAAACGGCACTCAAGGCGACTATCGAACCCACAGATAAATCAATTCCACCTGTTAGTATAACAAAAGTCATACCAACAGATATGACACAAATGACTGAAACCTGAAGTAATATATTTAAAATATTATTTGTTGATAAAAATGCGTCAGATGAAAGTGACATTCCTATAATCATAAAGAATAGCACTAAAGCAATTCCTAATTTAGACATTATTTTTTTGAATGAAAACATTATTAACTCCTTATTAGATTCCAATCATAAAATGCATTAAATTTTCTTCATTAATTTCTTGACGATCAGATATTTCAGCAACCATTTCACCATTTTTCATTACTATAACCCGATCAGATATGGTAATAAGTTCAGGCAGATCGGATGAAACCATAATGATACTTCCACCTTGTTCAGTAAATTGATACATCAAGTCATAAATCTCTGATTTTGCCCCAATATCTATTCCACGAGTAGGTTCATCAAAAAACAAAATGTTAGCACCACTTTCTAGCCAACGAGCAATAATCACTTTTTGTTGATTACCGCCTGACAATGTTTTTGTTTGTTGATCTTGACTTTTTGACATTATTCGTAATTTTGAACGGTGTTTTTCTGCAATTTCTCTTTCTTCAGATTTATTCAACTTCCAAATATTCCAAAAACGTTTTAATATGGGGAGTGTAATATTCTCTCGTATATTCATTCCTAACACTAAACCTTGAGATTTACGATCTTCAGTGATAAATCCAATATTATGTTTTACAGCATCTTCCGGAGAAGATATTTTTACCAATTTTTTATCAATAAAAATGTTACCAGTGCTTTCGTCTGCTCCATAAATTGCTCGTAAAATTTCAGTTCTACCTGAACCCACTAGTCCAGCAAAACCTAGAATTTCGCCTTTGTTGACTTTAAATGAAAGTGGTTTAATATATTGATTAGAAAGATTTTCTACTCGTAACTTTTCTTGTGAAAAATGATTTTCTCGCTGATATTGAGAAAAATCTACATTTCTTCCCACCATTAATTTAACAATTTCTTCTGGTGATGTATCGTTGTAATTCATTGTTCCCGTAATACGTCCATCTCGTAAAACGGTTACTCGATCTGAAATAAATTTAAATTCTTCTAAACGATGAGAAATATAAATCATTGCTACACCTTTGGCTTTAAGTTGATGAATGATTTTAAATAAAACTTCAGTATTTTTACGAGAAATAGAGGATGTAGGTTCATCAAAAATAATAATTTTGTAATTGCCTAAAATAGCTTTCGCTATTTCTACCATTTGTTGTTGGGCAATTGATAAATCAGCAATTTTATCATATGGATGAATATCAAGTTCCAATTCATTAATAATGGACTGAGTCTTACTTTCCATCATATTCCAATCCATTTTGCCAAATTTTGTTTGCTCTTCATTACCCAAAAACATATTTTCTAATACAGTTAGTTGAGGTACTAGCATTAACTCTTGGTGGATAAAGCCTATTCCCATAGTTTGAGCTTGTTTGACTGAAATAGGATGATATGTTTTATTATAAATCTCCATATTTCCACTATCTGCTTGATAGATTCCTGCAATAATTTTACACAAAGTTGATTTGCCAGCCCCATTTTCACCAATCAGACAAAGCACTTCACTTGATTTTATATCAAGGCTAATATCTTCGAGTACTGTAACACCAAAGAATTGTTTAGATATATTTTTTATTGAAAGGAT
The DNA here is from genome assembly GCF_051851515.1 of Lonepinella sp. BR2271. Classification (NCBI taxonomy): domain Bacteria; kingdom Pseudomonadati; phylum Pseudomonadota; class Gammaproteobacteria; order Pasteurellales; family Pasteurellaceae; genus Lonepinella; species Lonepinella sp. BR2271. Next base: position 97,066 of record NZ_JBPDVF010000008.1, read on the forward strand.
TGTATTGTTGTTCATTTTTTCAACCTCTTACAGTTCAGGTATCCAATGAGTTTATAATAAATTATATTTTGATCAAAAACTGTGATCTTGATCACGGTTTTAAAAAATAGAATGGTTTAAGATATCATAAATATTATCCCAAACTTACATAAGGAGTTATTTATGAAATCTAAATTTTTAACAAAGGTGCTAAAATTGACAGCAATAGCAGCATTGTTTCCAGCGATAAGCTATGCAGCTGAAAAACCACAAATTGCGTTGTTAATGAAAACATTGAGTAATGAATATTTCATCTCAATGAAACAGGGAGCAGAAGAAACAGCGAAACAGAAAGATGTTGATTTAATCATTCAGGTTGCTGAAAAAGAAGACTCTACCGAGCAATTAATTGGTTTGGTTGAAAATATGATAGCGAAAAAAGTAGATGCTATTATTGTGACACCAAATGATTCTATTGCTTTCATTCCAGCTTTCCAAAAAGCAGAAAAAGCAGGTATTCCTATTATTGATTTGGATGTGAGATTAGATGCCGATGCAGCCAAAGCAGCAGGATTGAATTTTAATTATGTTGGTGTTGATAATTTCAATGGCGGTTATTTAGCCGCTAAAAATCTTGCTGAAAAATTAGGTGGTAAAGGTAATGTTGCTATTGTAGAAGGTATTCCTGGTGTTGATAACGGAGAACAACGCAAAGGTGGAGCATTGAAAGCATTTGCTGAATACCCTAATATTAAAATTGTGGCATCACAATCAGCTAACTGGGAAACAGAGCAAGCTTTAAACGTTACAACCAATATGTTGACAGCGAATCCAAATATTAACGGTATTTTTGCTGCCAATGATAATATGGCAGTAGGCGTAGTGACCGCCGTGGAAAATGCAGGTTTTGGCGGTAAAGTATTAATTACGGGTTATGATGGTATTCCTCTTGCTATTGAATATGTAAAACAAGGTAAAATGCAGAATACGATTGATCAACTTCCTAAAAAACAAGTTGCAATAGCGATTGAACATGCATTGAAACAAATTCATAAAGAGCCAATCCCCGCAGTCTATTATGTCGATCCAGTTGTTGTGGACAAAAATGAATCTAAAAATTATTAATATTTTTTAAAGGTAAAGTGCGGTTAAATTTAACCGCACTTTTGTTTATTTATTGGGAGAAATAATGAATTATTATCTTGGCATAGATTGCGGTGGCACATTTATTAAAGCTGCCTTATTTGATCAAACTGGAAAAATTTACGCTATTCAGCGGAAAAATATAGCGGCTATTAATGAGCAAGCGGGTTATGTTGAACGAGATATGGAAGCGTTATGGGATACTTGTGCTACGGTTATTCGCCAAACCATTCAAGAAAGCAATTTAGATCCTCGCCACATTAAAGCGTTGGGGATTTCAGCTCAGGGAAAAGGTGTATTTCTACTAGATCAAGACAATATACCTTTAGGGAGAGCGATTTTATCATCTGATCAACGTTCTTTAGATATTGTGACAACGTGGCAAAAGGATGGTATTGCTCAGAAACTTTACCCTATTACTCATCAATCTTTATGGACTGGACATCCTGTTTCTATTTTACGTTGGATAAAGGAAAATGAACCTGAACGCTATTCTAAAATAGGGGCTGTTCTAATGTCACACGACTATTTACGTTTTCGTTTGACAGGAAAATTAAATTGTGAAGAGACCAACATTTCAGAATCTAATTTATATAATCTGCATACAGGCCAATATGATATTGAATTGGCTAAATTATTAGAGATTGAAGAAATTTTTAATTATTTACCATCAATTGTCAAAGCAAATGAAATTGCAGGTTATGTAACAAAACAAGCTGCCGATCTTTCAGGATTGATGGAGGGAACGCCTGTTGTTGGTGGGTTATTTGATGTGGTATCCACAGCACTTTGTTCTTCATTAGATGATGAACAAAAATTAAATGTAGTATTAGGTACTTGGACTATAGTGAGTGGTGTGACGGGCCATGTTGAACATTCTCCAAAAGTTCCCCTTGTTTATGGTCGTTATATTAACCCCAATCAATTTATAATTCACGATGATAGTCCTACTTCGTCAGGTAACTTAGAATGGTTTATTAAGCAGTTTGGGGAATTAAGTTATGCTGATATTAATCAGGGAATTAGTGAACTACCACCTGCAGCCAGTTCGGTTTTATTTGTTCCATTTTTGTATGGTTCAAATATAGCACTTGGCATGCAAGCAGGTTTTTATGGTATACAGGCACATCATACCAAAATGCATTTATTGCAAGCCGTGTATGAAGGTGTGTTATTTAGCCTTATGTATCACTTAGAACGAATGTTACAACGTTTTCCCAAAACGCATATTTTAAGAGTTACAGGGGGAGCGACACGATCTACGGTATGGATGCAAATGTTGGCTGATTTATCAGGATTGCGATTAGAAGTATCGAATATAGAAGAAACAGGTTGTCTAGGGGCTGCATTAATGGCAATGCAAGCTGATGGGGTGATTGAACAACCTGATTTAGTATCAGAAATGCAAATTTATCACCCTAATCCTGAACATTATGTTGCATATCAGCAGAAATACCAACGTTATCAGAAGTTTGTTGATACGTTAAAAATGTTACTGTAGATATATGTATAGTGCTAATAGGGAAACTTTCCATAGATAGGGTTGATTAATGGTAACTTTATCTATAAAAACAATACCTAATTCCCCCATATTCTGTTATCATATGTCCAGTTTATTATATAAAAAACTGGACATTGTTTATGTTAAGAAATAATACCGATTCAAAAAATCAAGTGCTACAAGAGATTCCAAAGGGCATTGTTTTTGGATTCAATGAGCTGGAAAAAAGCTCAAGCACACAGGCTATGATAAAAATGCTTAATAGAAAAGTGGCTAAAGGTGAACTGGTGAAATTATCCAAAGGTCGCTTTTATAAGCCTGAGAAAACGATTTTTGGGCAGTTGCAAGCTCCGATTAATGAAGTAGTAAAAGACTTTTTATACAAAAATGGAAGCTGTATTGGTTACCTAACAGGTTTGAGCATATACAATCAATTTGGGCTAAGCTCACAAGTGAGTTCTGTCATTCAAATTGGACGAAATAGCTTACGTCCAGCATTACAACGATTACAGTATAAGATCCATTTTGTTCAGCAGAAAAATGTCATTACGCAACAAAATATTCCGTTGTTGCAATATTTGGATTGTATTCGTTTTATAAAGAAAATCCCTGATATCACCGTGAGCAAGGCAGTTTCTTGTTTATTGAGCCTATTAGATGATTTTTCGGATGAACAAAAAGAGGCAATGGCAAGCCTTGTATTACAATATCCTCCATCAACAAGGGCATTATTCGGGGCAATGCTTGAATATTGCCAACAATATTCGCTCGCAGATAGCCTATTTGATACCTTGAATCCCATTACAACATATCAATTTATTGATGTTGATAAGATTTTACCGAATACGAATAAATGGAATATAGTATGAAATTACATGAAAATCCTGAATTATTTCAGCAAGCGATTCGATATACTGCGGATAGTTTAAAGATACTTCCAATCTATGTAGAAAAAGATTATTGGGTTACCTATGCTTTGTGGGTTTTATTTTCTAGTGAAATGACTGCGAAAATTGTGTTTAAGGGCGGTACGTCACTGGCAAAATGTTATGGACTGATTGATCGATTTTCCGAAGATATTGATTTAGTGATCATACGAGAACAAAATGAATCCGATAATCAAGCGAAACAAAAACTAAAAAAGATTGAGCAAATTATTTCAGAAAAATTGCCAGAAATGCCAATTGAGAATTTAACTCATAGAACAGGAAAAATTAGGAAAACGGCACATAGTTACCAACACTATTTTAGTGGTGATTATGCTCAAGCCAGAGATTTTATTGTATTGGAATCTACTTGGTTGGGCTATTTTGAACCCTTTGAAAGTAAGAAAATATCTTCACTTATTGGTTCAATTTTAGCTAAGAATCATCAATCGGAGATAATAACGCAATATGACCTTGGCGATTTTCCAGTTAATGTGTTAATGCCGAGCAGAACACTTTGTGAAAAAATAATGAGCCTAGTTCGTTTTTCTTATGATCCCAACCCTATTACCGCACTAAGAAATAAAATACGTCATATTTATGATATTCATCAATTATTGAGCAGGGCAGAATATCGGCGTTTTTTTGATGGGCCTGAATTTGAAAAAATGCTAGTTAGAGTGGCTCGAGATGATATTCATAGTTTCAAAAATAATAACCAATGGCTAAGTCACCATCCTGTGGAATCTCTGGTATTCAAAGATGAAACAATATGGGAGCAATTAGAATTCCCTTACCAAAATGAATTTGGTAAGTTAGTCTATGGGAATTTACCGAATTTTAATGATATTAGATTTACGCTTGAGCAATTAAAAAATCGTCTTGCTTTGGTGAAACAATGGGATATTCATTTTTAAAAAACAAGGCTAAGTCCATACAAACTTAGCCCTAATTCAAAACTGCGGTGTTTTTGCAGCAAGTTTTATCACTTCGCCAATTTCACTTCATCCACCCATTTTGTAATCAAACGTTTACGTAAATCGCTTGCACCATATTTATCAAAATCATAATTAATTAAATTAATAGATTTGAAATCTAAAGAATAAGGCGATTGTTTGGCTTGGCTATTGGTTAAAATTTGATGCGTTTCACCTTTTTGCCAAGAGAGTTCTTGCGCCTCGGCAGACAATGCCCAGTCCACAAATTTTTTCGCATTTTCAAGGTTTCTTGCACCTTTAATCACGCTTACGCCGCCAATTTCATAGCCAGTTCCCTCGCAAGGAACGATCAGCTCAACAGGTGCGCCTTTTTCTTTCTCAATAGAATGTTCGTGTAAGAACCCTACACCAATAGCAGCCTCACCACGAGCGGTGTTGCGAGTAGCAGTGTTGCCTGATTTGGTATATTGCGATACATTTTTATGTAAATCTTTCAAATATTGGAAAGCCTGATCTTCGCTCCATAGTTGTACAAAGGTGGCTAGGGCGGTGTAAGCCGTTCCTGAACTTTGTGGATCGGCCGCTTGAATTTCATTTTTCAAACGTGGATCGGTTAAATCTTTCCAGCATTTTGGGATAGGAATACCGAGTTTGGCAAGGCGTTCTGTATTCACACCAAAGCCTAAAATGCCTAAGTAAATGGCGGAGGTATAATTACCTTTGACTTTAGCTGGATCTTTTAATTCATCAGGAATAAATTGCAAGTTAGGGGATTTATATTGAACCAATAAGCCCATTTCACCCGCTTGAGAGTGCGGATCTAGCGTTCCACCATACCAAACATCGCCTTGAGGATTGGCTTTTTCTGCATCAATTTTGGCTAAAATACTGCCTGTGCCGCCACGAATAAAACTGGTTTTAATCCCTGTTTTCTTTTCAAATGCCAAGGTTTCTTGTTCACACATGGTATTTTGAGCGGAACAATACACCACTAAACGCCCATTATCTGCTATTGCATTTTGGCTTAATGCTACGCTACCTAATAAAAAAGTCGAGAGTGATACGGCAAGTTTAGATATTTTCATCGGATTTTCCTTTCATTATTAATGTGTTAATAAACATCAGGGCGTACAAATACGCCCTGAGAATACTTTTAACGAGAAATTATTTCGCCAACTTCACTTCCTGAACCCATTTCTCAATCAAGCGTTTACGTTCGGCACTGTCGCCATATTTTTCAAAATCATAATTGATTAAGTTTAATTTGGTTGGATCGAACGCTACTGGGGATTGTTCAGCAGTGGTGTTGGTTAAGATTTGTAGGCTGTTGCCTTTTTTCCATGCCAACTCTTGACCTTCTTTAGATAAGGCCCAATCCACGAACAATTTCGCATTATCAAGGTTTCTTGCGCCTTTGATAATACTTAAACCGCCCAATTCATAGCCTGTTCCCTCGCAAGGAACGACCATTTGGATTTTGGCACCTTGTTGTACTTGTAACGCATAGTCATGTAAGAAACCGATACCCACCGTGGCCTCACCACGTGCTGCACTGTTAGACGGCGTGATCCCCGATTTTGTATATTGGGAAATATTCGGATGTAATTGTTTGAAATAGTCAAACGCACCTTGTTCGCCCCAAAGTTGTACGAAAGTCGCAATGGCGGTGTAAGCGGTACCGGAGCTTTGTGGATCAGCGATTTGAATTTCGCCTTTTAAGCGTGGATCGGTTAAATCTTTCCAGCATTTTGGCACTTCTTTAATGCCTAATTTTTCTAAGCGTTCAGTGTTGACCCCAAAGCCCAAAATCCCCATATACACAGCAGACACATAATGTCCTTTGACTTTACCTGGATCTTGGAATTTTTCTACGATTTCTTTAATGTGTTTGGATTCATAAGGTTGTATTAAACCCATATCTGCCGCTTGGGCTTGTGGGTCAAATGTACCACCATACCACACGTCAGCTTGCGGATTGTTTTTTTCCGCCTCTACTTTAGCAAACGTGGAACCAGAACCGTTACGAATAAAGGCGGTTTTGACACCATATTTTTCCCCAAAGGCTTGGGTTTCGGTTTCACACATTTCATTGGTGGCGCTACAATACACTACTAAGCGTCCTTTGGCGAGAACTTGTGTTGATAGCATTAAACCTGCACCTAAGAGTGCGGTGGAAATGGCAAAAGAAATTTTATTGAATTTCATAGAATACCTCATTTTGTTGAATGTCATGTTAAAATACTCGCATATCATAACGGTTTTATGGATTCAATTCTGTGAGATAAGTCACAAAAATGAAAATTTGTCTTGTCAGATTTAAAAGTTTGGTTAAAAACTGTTAAATAATCCCATTTTTCTTTATAATCACACAAATCGTTTTATCGTCGAGATTACTATGTCTGAAAATTCAAATTGCATTATTATTGCTATTACGGGTGCCTCTGCCTCGGGGAAAAGTCTGATTGCCTCTACGGTTCATAAAGAGTTGTGTGAAGAATTGGGTTGTGAGGATATTGGCATTATTGCGGAGGACAGTTATTACAAGGATCAAAGTCATTTAGATTTTGAAACCCGCATTAAAACCAACTATGACCATCCCAATTCCATGGATAGAGCATTACTCATTGAACATTTGCAAGCCTTGAAAGCGGGGCAAGCGGTGGATATTCCCGTGTATAGCTATGTGGAGCATACCAGAACGCAAAAGGTGACACATTTTACCCCGAAAAAGATCGTGATTTTAGAGGGCATTTTATTATTGACAGATGAAAATGTGCGTAGGGAAGTGTCCATGTCGGTGTTTGTGGACACGCCGTTGGATATTTGTTTTATCCGCCGTTTACAGCGAGATATGGTGGAGCGTGGACGCTCGATGGAATCAGTGATTGAGCAATATCGTAAAACCGTGCGACCAATGTTTTTGCAATTTATTGAACCGTCTAAGCAATATGCGGATGTGGTCATTCCTCGTGGCGGTAAAAATCGGGTCGCCATCAATATGCTAAAAGCACAAATTCTGAATTTATTAGGGAAATAGGAGCAAACCAGATGCGATTATGTGATACCGATATTGAAAAATACCTTGATGAGGGCGTGATTTCCTTAACGCCACGTCCAGATAACAGCAAAATTAACGGCGCCACCATTGATGTGCGGTTGGGCAATTCATTCCGTGTGTTTCGTGAACACAGCGCCCCCTTTATTGATGTGAGTGGCCCAAAAGAAGAAGTGGCGGCTCAACTGGATTTGGTCATGAGTGATGAAATTATTATCGGCGAGGGTGAGGCTTTTTATTTGCACCCTGGTGTGTTAGCCTTGGCCACCACGTTGGAAAGTGTGAAATTGCCGGCTAATGTGATCGGTTGGTTAGATGGGCGTTCTTCCTTGGCGCGTTTAGGGTTAATGGTGCATGTCACGGCGCACCGTATCGACCCCGGTTGGGAGGGAAAAATTGTGTTGGAATTTTACAATTCAGGCAAACTTCCTCTTGCGTTACGTCCAAATATGGTGATTGGCGCCTTGAGCTTTGAGATTCTAAGTGGCCCTGCGGCTCGTCCTTACACGAGCCGTGAAGATGCCAAATATAAACATCAACAAAGTGCGGTGGCGAGCCGTATTAATCAGGATTAACGCCATGCTAAAAAAAATAAGTGCGGTACTTTTTTTGATTATTTTGGCGAGTTGTGCATTGATTTATGTGCAAAGCGAAAAAATTCGCCAAAATTTCACCGCACTTTTAGCGGAAAATGCGGTGCAAGTAGAAAATCTTCACGTCAACTTATTTCCACGTCTAACGTTGCGTTTAGACAATGTGCATTATACCTTGACAAATCAACAACATATTCAGGCAGAAACGATAACATTTTGGTTTAATTGGCAAGGTTTATTTACGGGTGATCTTCAACTTTCCAACCTAGGCATGCACCAAGTGGAATTTGTTCAACCATCTTCCACGATAAAGTCTGATATTATATTAGTTGATTTGCTACTTACGCTCAGAGGAAAACAATCCGTTTCTACTCTATTGGATCAAATCAAGGCACAAAAAGGGGATTTCCCACCTGTGATTTTATCGGCAATGTTAAAAAATCATCAAGGTGATCAATGGATAATCACTAGTGATTGGCAATTACAAGGCAACAGTATTCTTTTATCCTATGTCAACCTTGAGCTAACATTACAAAATAAAAAAATACTTAATACACAACATATTGATTTTTTAGGGGAAAATGGGGAAGTTCATTGGTCTGAAAAAACTGGGTATCTATTTCATTTTCAACAAGGTAAGCTGAACCAGATAGATTTAGGGCATTTACTGGGTAATTGGCAAGCTGGTTTAGCGCCAATTACGCCACAATTTACCTTGCATGGTCAACGAGGTGATGCACAATTTAGATTACAACTACAATCCCCAACTAAGACCTCACCGCAAACATGGCAAATTCAGGCAGAAAAAGTGGCGATAGCACCATTGTTGACCAGTTTTGGGTTAACTGAATTGGTAAGTGGCAAGGCCAACGTGGATATACAGCTTGTGTCCGATAACTTCATTCCTCGTACAGGCGAGTTTGCGTTTGATGTGATTGATGGCAAAGTAAAAGGGTTGAATTTGTTAACCTTAATTAGCCAATATGTGCCATTGAATATTGATGAAAGTATGAAAAATATAGATACGACTTTTGATTTTGCTCATGCTAAATTTCATTGGTTGCCTGATGAAATTGAAGTAGAGCAAGCGAAATTAGCTCATCAATATTTTACCTTACAAAGTCAAGGTAAGGTGGATTTAATTCATGGTCGTTGTGATTTTCTAGCCCATATTGCGGTGCGAGATCCTCGCTATCAATCCTTATCCTTGCCCGTGCATTTTTTTGGCAACTGCCAATCGCCAGAATACAAAGTAGACATTCAGCGCAATTTTCGTGATCAGCTCAAAAATTTCATTAAAGAGAAATTAAAATAATGTTATCCCCTAAACAAGCCGAACGTATCGGCTATTTTCGTGTGGTGGCCATGGCCTTTGCCGCCTTTGTATTTAATACCACCGAATTTGTACCCGTCGCCTTGTTATCAGATATTGCCAACAGTTTTGCCATGGATGTGGCAGAAACGGGGTTGATGATCACGGTTTATGCGTGGATCGTCTCTTTGGCCTCTTTGCCGTTAATGTTAGCCACCGCCAAATTAGAACGGCGAAGTTTATTGCTCAAAGTCTTTGTGTTATTTGTAGCAAGCCACGTGTTATCCGTGTTAGCTTGGAATTATTGGATCCTATTGTTGGCACGTATGGGCATTGCTTTTGCCCATGCCATCTTCTGGTCAATTTCCGTGGCCATGGCCATGCGAGTGGCTCCAAAAGGCAAACAAACTCAAGCCTTGGGCATGATCGCTATGGGATCTGCCATGGCCATGGTATTAGGTTTGCCGATAGGGCGAATTATTGGTCAATGGTTAGGTTGGCGAGCCACTTTTGCGGTGCTTGGTGTGGTGGCATTTGCGATCATGTTGGTATTAGCAAATTTATTACCCCGTTTACCGAGCCGTAATGCGGGTTCCTTGTCAAGTTTACCATTATTAGCAAAACGCCCGTTGTTAATTGCGACCTATATTGTGGTGATGTTGATTGTCACCGCCCATTTTACTGCTTATAGTTATATTGAACCTTTTGTGATGAATATCAGTCAGTTAAGTGAGAATACAGCCACCCTGATTTTGTTAGTTTTTGGCGTGGCGGGCTTTATTGCCAGCTTTTTATTCAGCCGTCTTTATCGCTTTTTCCCAACGGGTTTTGTAATCGTGGCACTCACCATTATCACTAGCGCATTGCTCACTTTTTACCTTGTGAGCGATTATGTTACCTTGCTGTTCGTGCAAATCTTCATCTGGGGTATTGGCATTTCCGCCATGACTTTGGGCTTACAAATGCGAGTATTGCAGTTAGCCCCCGATGCCACGGATGTTGCTACCTCCATTTTCTCTGGGATTTATAATATTGGGATTGGTGCAGGGGCGTTAGTGGGTAATCAAGTCATGCAACATTGGGGTTTAGCGAATATTGGATTTGTAGGATCGGCTGTGGGTGGAGGAGCGGTGTTAGTGTTTGTGTTGAGTTATTTGAAATATCGTACAAAAAATTGATGAAAAAAAACCGCACTTTTTCACTAGCTCATTAAAAGTGCGGTTAAAATTTTTGCGTTTTTATTGATCATATTTCTTATACGCCAACCACCAAACCGCCACCGCAAACAGCGTAGAAATCAAATAAACCCCATGATAATCAATCACATCAATTAATCGGAGAGAGAAAAATCCACTGATATAAGTGCCTAATAAAATCATGGTAAATTGCAAGGCGGTGTCCACGGTTGGGAACACGGCTTTGTCCATTAACATGGTTAACAGCAAGGCGAATAAAATGCTGTATCCTGCACTTAATAAAATAATCGGCAAGGAAAACAGGTAATCCTGATAGATTAAAGAGTCCTCAAAATAGAAACTGAGTACTACGGGAATTTGTAGAAATAAGCCCCATGTTAACAAGGTTCGGCGGGACAGTTTTTTCAGTAACGGCACACTTAACGGCGTGAAAATAATGGACACCACAGGAATCACAATGCTCAACATAAAGCCGATTTGTTGCGGTTGCCAGTTTAAGCTGGAAAGCTTAGGCACAAAACTCGTGGCGAGCAGGCTGTAAGGCACGCAAGACAAAAATAAAATCACTAGCCAAGCATAGCCTGTATTCGGTGCTTTCCAGAATTGGATCAGGCGTTTAAAGAAAAAGCCGAGGCTGTATTGGTTGGCGGAAATGGTTTCCGTGTTGGTTTCCCGATAAAATAGCACTTGCAGAAATACGATTAAGGAAAACAGGCAAATAAATAAAATTGCCATATTCCAGCCATCGTGTTGATAAATAAACAAAAATAAGCCACCGCCCAGCATTCTGCCTAATCTTGTGCCGATAATTTGGAAAACCCCACCGTAGCCACGTTGATTTTCGGGGAGCAAAATCACGGTTAAGCCTAAAGTAGCACAGCCGAAGATGACACTCATTAGGCTTAAACAGGCACAAATTAACATCAATAAGCCAAAATTCTGTTGCGGATCAATAAAATACAGCCACAAAAAGGACGCAAATAACAAACCGCTGGACAACAATAACCATGTTTTAAATTTGCCGACCGATTTGAGATAAAATTTTTCTAATAACGGCGTGATGACCACTTTAATCACTTCAAAAATGGATAACAAATAAATCCAGCTAATCAGTTTGAGATCCATATTTTGGTCTTTTAACACCGTAATCAGCCCGATCATATAAAAGCTGATAATAATAAATTTAAAATTAGAGGCGTTAAATAATAATGCCCATTCTTGCCAGCTACATTGTCTATTTTTGTTCAGAGTATTCTCCATCTTTTGTATCCTTATTCCTTAACCTGTTTCCGCCAAAAATCCGCATAAATGCCTTGTTGGGCTAATAATTCCTGATGTGTGCCATGTTCGGCAATGCCGCCGTTATCCAACACATAAATCTGGTTGGCGGCCACAATGGTGGATAAGCGGTGGGCGATAATCAAAATGGTTTTGTCTTTGACCAACGCATTCAAGGCTTGTTGTACGGCGAGTTCGTTATAGGTGTCCAGTGCGGCGGTGGGTTCGTCTAAAATCAAAATCGGGGCATCTTTTAAAATCGCTCGGGCAATGGCTAGGCGTTGTTTTTCACCGCCTGAAAAATTCGTGCCAATATCAGCGACTTGGGTGTGGTAGCCTTGCGGTAGCCGCATAATAAAGTCGTGGCATTGGGCAAGTTTGGCGACTTCAATGACGGTGTCGTCATCGGCATCAGGTTTTGCCATGCGAATATTGTTCAAAATACTGTCTTGAAACAAATACACATCTTGAAACACCACGGAAATTAGGCTCATTAACTGGCTTTGGCTCATGTGGCGAATGTCCATGCCACCGATTTTAATGCACCCTTGTTCAGGATCGCCATGTCGGAGCAATAATTTTAACAAGGTGCTTTTGCCACAACCACTACTGCCCACAAAAGCCGTCAGTGTTTTTTCGGGCAAGGTGAAATCTATCTGATTTAACACCGCACTTTTTTGCGTTGGATAAGTAAAACTGACCTGTTCGTATTGAATACCATAGTGGGTTGGCAAGGTTTCGGCTGTTTGTTCAGGCAGTTCGGGCAGGCTCATTAAGGCTTGTAATTTTTCACTGCTGATCATAAAAATTTCCAGCAACGAGGCCATTTGCACAAAGAAATTCAATACATCCGCAATGCGGGCAATCATCACCATCACGGTGGCTAACATTAACCAATGCACCGATCCTGTGGTCACCCAAATCGCCCCGAGCAATAAAATCACCAGCAAGCCGAATTGCACGGTGGAGGTGATAATCAAATTGGGGATTTCGCCTTTTTTCGTGCCAATACGTTGAATCACTGCCACATCTTGCGCCACTTGATTAAACAGATTTTGTTTATCCGCCAGTTGCAAGGTGGATTTCAGTACGGTCAACCCTTGAGTAAATTCCACCGCCTCGCCTTTGAGTTTGCTATTTGCCTCGGCTAAAATGCTGAACCCTCGCCGAAAGGCTTTTCTACGCCATAAATAAAGGGGAATAATTAACGGGAAAATTAGCACAATCAACAGGGCAAATCGCCAACCGCCCTCAAAAAAGCACAGGCTTATCGCCGTTCCCAAGGGAATCAGCATGGCGTACAGAATAATCGTCATCAACATAAAGGCGAAATTTGCCGCTTCGTTGATACTTTGTACTAACACCGCATTAATTTCACCTGAACGCAAGGCATTTAAAATAATCAACGGCACACGGCGGAGTTTTTCGCCCAGTTCGGTGCGTAATTGATACACGGCTAAATGAGAATAGCCTTTGGTGTCGTAGGTTTCCGCTTGCATGCGTAACAACATGGCAAGCAATAATAACAGCATGATAACGCCTAGATAGCCATAGGTTTGCGTTTTATCCGCTTGTTCTAGGCTAAGAAAAAACGGATAGAGTAGGGCAATGCTAACCCCAAATAGTAAGGCGGAAATGGCGGTTAAGCCCAAGCCGATAAATAATTTTCCTTTTTGATCCGCAGCGCTATTCAGTAAATGTAACAAAGAAGTGCGTAAATCTTTGCTGTGGAATGTATCTTGATTAATGTAGCTGTCTAATTTCATGCTTTCGCCTCTGAACTTGCCCCTAAAACCCAATGGCTGGCTTGTTGGTAAGATTGCCATAATTGCTGATAAATGGCAGATTTCTCAAGCAAATCCTGATGTGTTCCCTGTGCCACAATTTGCCCTTTTTGCAGATAAATAATTTGATCGGCGTTGACCACATTATTTAACCGATGTGCCACCATGAGCACGGTTTTGTTGTGCATTAAGTTTTTAAACGCTTGCATTAATTTGATTTCATTTTCCACATCAGAATACGCTGTGGGTTCGTCTAACAGCAAAATCGGACGGTTTTGCAAAAAGGCTCGGGCAATGGTTAAACGCTGTTTTTGTCCGCCTGAAAGCAGTTGCCCACGTTCGCCCACGGAGGTTTGATAACCTTGTGGCAGGCTCATAATAAAATCGTGAATATGGGCTTGTTGGGCAGCGTTGATCATGTCCTGTTCCGACACCTTGTCTAAGCCGTAACAAATATTTTCCGCAATCGTGCCTGAAAATAAAAAATTATCCTGAAACACCACGGAACACAGCGACATTAATTGTTCAGGGGCAATTTGTTTAATATTCACGCCACCAATACAGATTTCACCACTGCTGACATCCCAAAATCGTAACAATAAACTAAGCAAGGTGGTTTTTCCTGAACCTGATTCACCGATAATCGCCGTAAAACTATTTTGTGGCACGGAAAAGCTCATATTATTCAAAAGTGCGGTGTTTTTTTCGAGAGTTTTTTCTGTTTCATAAGCAAAATTAACCCCTTTAAACGCAATATCAAAGTGGCTGGGTAACTGTGGATTATCACTCACGGGTAAACTTGCCATGGTTTCAATGTCGTTAATTCGTTCAATGGAGGCACGGGATTTTTCCATTAAATGAAACAAGCCCATATAAGGGTGCATGGTTTCAATTAAGCCCGTGGCTAGCACAAAAAAGGCAAACAAGGTGAAAATGGAAATCACGCCTTGCCAATATAACATTGTGCCGAAAGCGAGCAGGAAAATCATAATCGGCATGGGTGTGAACAAAATACGGTTGAGGCGAGCCGCCCATTTCATGGACTGCAACCAAGTTTGAATCACCTGATTAAAGTGAATCAGCGATTGTTGAAAACGCCCGTAAGAACTTTCGCCTGCATCAAAGGTGCGAACCGTTGCCATGCCTTGCACATATTCAATAATGGCACGATTCACTTGGGTTAACGCCACGCCGTATTGACGGCGAAAAGGCTGACTGCGGGACACCATGAGTTTCAAAATGAACAACATGGCTAAACAGAACAATAATACCGACAAGGCAAATTGCCAGTTCAGCCAACTGAGGGCGAGCAAGACAAAAATCGGCGTGCTGTAGGCTTCCGCTTTTAAGGGCGGTGCATCGGCGACAAAAGCATGTAGTGCTTGCACATCATCAATTAAGACTTTGGATAATGCCCCCGATCCCATGGTTTGTACCTCGCCCAATGGCAGGCTACCGATTTTTTGGGATAAACGTTCACGCAAGATTTTTTCCAGTTGGAACGCCGAATAATGAGATTGATCGTGAGCTTTGATTTTACAACTGTAATGTAATACCGTCAGCACAAACAAACCGAGCAAATAAAACAGCGGAAATTGTTGCTGTCCCACGTCGTACACAATGCCAATCATTAACAACCAAATTAATAATTTCATTAGTTGGGCGAGGCTCGCCAACAGCATGGAAATACGCAGTTGTTTTTCCACTGGACGGCAAATTTCCGCGTGTTTTATGCTCATATTTTCCCCTTAGTTAAAAGCGTAATTCGGTGGAAATGCCGTATAAATGGGGCTGTAATTGTTTTGCTCCCGTGTATTGATCTACAAAAACAGTGGAGTGATCGTTAAAGATATTATTAGCAAATAACATCACTCGTCCTAGCTTGAAGTTATAGGCTAGATAAGCATCAGTATGGGCATAAGATGACACTTTACCTGTTGCCGTGTTGCTAGTGTTAGAGTAATAACCGTCGGTAAAACGTGCATCTACGCCCATTTCCCAACCTTTCGGCAAGGTATATTTTGTGCCTAGGCTCAAGGTGTAATTTGGTGAACGGCTTAATTTGTTGCCCTCATAGGCTTGATGTTGGCTATATTGTTTAATTTTGGTTCTTAACAAACCGAGTGAGGCGTAAAGATCCCAATTTTCAGTGGCGTGCCAATTTAAACTCATTTCTGCCCCGTAAGTGATCGCTTTTTCAGCATTATCAATTTGGCTACCATAGAGTAATTGCATATCTTTATAGCGGTTGTAGAACACATTAGTGTTGAGTTCAAAGCGTTTATCAGAACTTAACCAACGGTGATAAAGCTCGTAGTTCCACACATATTCAGGATCGTATTGATAGCTGACAATCGGTGGGAAAAAGGTAACTGCCGCACCGCCTGGGTTATAGCCACGTCCCACTTTTACGCCTAAACGATGTTGTGAGTTTGGTTTCCATGCCACATCAATTTTCGGTAAAAAGACTTTATCAGTTTTATCACGATTAATCACAAATGGATTGTTACCGCCGTGGCGAGTATGGTGTTCTTGTTCATAACGAGCGGATAGGGTGGCATCAAACCAATCTTGCGAATAGGTGATTTCACCGAAAACCGCTTTGGTGGTGCTTTTGTCGTCAAAGTTATGTCTGCCGCCATAAAGTGGGTGCATATCGACCCATTCATCATGTTTGGATTGGAAATAATAGGCCCCAATCAAACCAGAATAAGGGTTGTCTGGAGATTTAAATTTGAATACAGGTTCAATTTGAATATCATGTCCTTCAAGGTAAGCAGGGTTGCCTCGTCGTGTTGGCGGAGCGGATAGGCGGTCATTAGTGTATTTGGTGTATAACACTTTATTTTCCCATTTCCAACTGTCGGATAGTTGTAAGCCTGTATCAAAACTAAAATGATGCGATGAATTTTCCCATACTGGCATTTCGCCAGTACCGCTTTTCCCCTCGGCTTGCGGTGAGCGGGAATCAATGTAGTTATAAGTGAATTTGGCATAAAAATCAGGGAAAGCGGACGGCAACCACAATAATTTAGCACGAATGGTATCGGTTTTAAATTTGCGTGGATCACCAGCCTCGGCATAATTCGGCATATCTGCAAAACTCGTCCGCCCTTGACGTTCCGCCGACAAACGGAATAACAATTCATCTTTCACCAATGGACCTGATAGCATTACCGCATATTGACGATAATTTTGATTACCGAAACTCAGTTTGGCAGCGCCCTCAAACTCATTGGTTGGATCGTTGGAGGTCATAATCACTGCTCCTGCAATGGCATTCCGCCCTTGTGCATAGCTTTGCGGACCACGATAAATTTCCACCTGTTTCATATCCCACAAGGATTTTGTACCGAACGCCAATTCGTTGTAATTGGTAGAACGCCCGTCAATAGACACATTCAAACGTGGACGAGAACCACCGAAAAACGCCACGCCACCCGTGGCTTCGCCAGCACTGTTAATCCCCCGAATGGTCGGCAGTTCATTGCCGACTCCCGTATCTAAAATATTAGCCGTTTTTTGCAATAATGAGGCAATGGAAATTTGATTGGCTTTTTCTTTGAAATCTTTATCGGTATGCACCGCAAGGCTTGAGCTTGTTTCGTGGGTAGAGCGTTCAAATTTTTCGCCCGACACCACAATTTGCTCTAATTGATTTTCATTGCTGACTGTCTTTTCTGCCCCAAGTGCGGTATGATTAAACGCCATAGAACAGACACTAACAAGCAATATTGGATGTGTTTTAGATGATCTACTCATAATTAAAGTTCCTTCTGAAAAGTTGATCTGAGATTTAACGTTTACAAATTTAGTTGATAATTACGAATATTGTAAACTTAATACAAATTTTGTAATTTTGCAAATGATAATTCATATCATTTATATATTTTTTATTGGAACAGTGATATTTCAAATAGGGTGGGGAAATGGATAAACAAAATTTGATTAAAAATTGTACTATAAGACTTTTTTCTCAATATGGCTGGGAGCGTGTTTCCGTAGGGGATATTTGCCAACAAGCAGACATTAGCCGAGTGACATTTTATAAATATTTCAAAAATAAAAGAGAGTTAATCAAGCAACTTTTCTTAGATCAAATTGTTGAAATGAATCAACAATTTGAACAGTTAATTGTGGATAAATTGCCCCTCGATCAAGTGATTCATGCTATGCTCGACATGCAAAAACAAGCCATGACAAAACTCTATTCGCAACCCATGGTGTATGATTTGCAACATCATAAGGACAAAGAACTCACCGAATTTTTTGCTCAATTAGAACAGCAAAAATACCAATTTATGCACTATTTCTTCGCCCAATTACAGAAAAATCGCATTATTCGTGATGATTTCCCCGTGTTACTGATAGAAGTCTTTATCCGCAAAGTGGACGAACTAAAACGTGATCCCGAACTCGCCGAATGCTATCAAGGCAAAGAGCAGCAATTTTTAAAAGATGTGTTGAGTTTGTTGATGTATGGGATTGCCGCACGGCAAAGGGATGAGTGAAGTGGATTGGATAAAACTGCGGTGCAAAAATGATCTGCACCCCAAAAGTTGGACTAATAACCAACTAAGTAAGGTGCAGATTTTTATGACTAAATACAACCAAGCATTTAAACAA